>JANMQT010000355.1:0-28858 GCA_031370675.1 Verrucomicrobiota bacterium | reverse complement strand
GCCTGCACCCCCGCGGCGACAAACGCGTTGGCTACCTCCTGCGCGGCTGGTCCGGGCACGGCGATGATGGCCATCTTGATCCCGTGACGACGGATGAAGTCGGGCCCCTGAGAAATGGGGAACACCTCGAATTGTTCGGCGCCCACGTGCTTGCGACCGGTCTCGAGATCGAACGCCGCCACAATCTCAAAACCCTCCTTCGCAAAACCGCCACCGTAGCCCAGCAAAGCGGCCCCAAGATTTCCGACGCCGGCAAGCACCACCGGTTGCAGTCGCGCGGTCCCGAGGACATCGGTCAACTTCTGGCTCAACGCGTCCACGTTGTAGCCGAGGCCCCGCGTACCAAAATGGCCCAGGTACGCCAGGTCTTTCCGAAGCTGGGTCGGCTTCACACCCGCGGCCTTCGCGAGGGCCGCCGAAGAAACGGTCGACACCCGGTTTGCGCTCAAGCGCTGCAGGCCACGGTGGTAAAGCGAGAGCCGGTAAACCGCCTTTCGCGGAATATCTGGTTTTGCCATTAGTTTGTGAAATGAAACGTGAATTCAGCGAAATTCAACCGGTCGTTTTGGCGGCGGCGGGCAAACTTCCGCAAGAGCAGGATTGCGATCCTAGGCGAAACCTGCTGGGCTCTCACGAGTCTGCCTTGGCTTCCTTTCCCCGCGCCATGAGCCCCGCGAAACCCGATTTCAGCAAGCAGCCGCTGTTGGAGAAGCTGGCCAAGGCGCGGATGGTTTTGGATGCGATCAAGGAAGACGATTCGCTGCCCACGCCGGAGGGAAAATTGATGTTCGAGCTGGAGTTGGCGGTGGAAGGACTGCGCGTGGCCTACGATAAGACGCAGGCGGCGCGCCGGCAGCTCACCGACTGCACGACGGTGATGGATATGCGCGAAGGCTCGCTGGATGTTCTGCTCGATCAATTGCATGACCGGCTGGAGCGGGACACGCCGGTGGATGCCGCCGCCCGCAAGTCCGAGGTGTTTGCCGCAATTGCGGCGCCCCATGGGCTGCAAGCTCCGACGGCGCTGGTGGCCACCGCGGGCGATGAGGACGGCGGGATCGATGTGGTTTGGAACCGCGTGCGCGGCGCTGCGAGTTATGTGCTCGAGCAATGCGAGGGTTCCGTGACGGGCGACTGGCAGACGGCCGGAACCAGCCTGAGATCTTTTTTCACGCGCGAAGGCCTGGTCAGTGGCACGCGCTATTGGTTCCGGGTTGCGGGCGTCGCGGGAGACACGCAAGGTCCGTGGAGCGATCCGGTCACCAAGATCGCCCCCTGATGCTTCGTTCCGCCCGCCCGCCACTTCCCCGCTGGTTCCGCCCGGCCGCCCTCGCGATCGTAGTCGCCTTGCTGGCCAGCGGATGCTCCCGGTCGCCCCTCAAATCCGCGATCCCGATCTCGAGCGAGGACCGCGCGGTGCTCACGCAATATGAGGCGGTGCGCGCGGCGCTCGCCGACGATGATTCGCGCCGGACCCGGCTGGCCGGCGAAAAGCTCCTCAAGGCCATCGAAGCCCCGGGTGTTTCGCCGGCGGTCGCTAAGACCCGGGTCGCCGCAAAGACGCTTGCGGACAGTTTCCGCATCGATCTCGCCCGTGCCGCCTTCAAGGAAATCAGTACCGCGCTGATTCCCATTTGCGACGGCGCGGAGGGCTTCCTCGTGCTGAGGTCGTCGCTCGTCCCCGATGGAAATTGGATCCAAACGTCGCGGGAGGTCAGCAATCCGTATCTCGGGCGGGCCATGGCGACCTACGGCGAAATTAAGCCGTAGATCGTCCAGTCCATCCCCCACGGCTCTCCTTCCCGTCTGGGAGTCGCACAAAGGATTGGCGACGATCAATTAGCCTATTCTTAAGGTTAAATTGCCATTACTTGGTAGAATTCACCGCGTGTTTCCATACGATGACGGAGGCAATCATTCATATATTTAATGCAAAATGCTGATGTACAGAATGATACGATTTACATAATGACAAGGTCAGCAGGTGGCATTGCCTTTGCTAAATGGCTTAAGGTCAGCGGTATTGCCAACCACGACGACGCCGCTGGACCCGCTGAATGAGTCGATTTCACCTCCCACCCGCCAACTTTGCGAATTCCCCTCACCCAGGGGATTCTGACGCGCGACAACTGGACAAAGCCCCCCTCGGCCTGCACTTTCACCGAGGGAATCCAGCGGCTCGCTCAAGCCTCACATTCTGAACGAAACCCGCGACAAGCCATGAACGAAACCATCACCCCTGTCTCCGCGGCGACCGGCTCCCCCGTCGTCAAACGCAAGAAGTCCCGCCGCCGCCTCTACTGGATCATCGGCGGGGTCGTCGGGCTCCTGGCTCTGGTCGGAATCTTCAAGCCCAAGTCCGTTCCGCCCACGACGGTTACGGTCGAAAAGTCCGTCAAGCGGGACATTACCCAGCTCGTTTCCGCCAATGGCAAGGTGCAACCGGAGGTCGAGGTGAAAATCTCGCCTGAGGTGGCGGGAGAAATCACTGAGTTGCCCGTCAAGGTCGGCCAGGCGGTGAAAAAGGGGGATCTGCTGATGAAGATCAAGCCGGACACCTACGTGGCCCAAGTGGAGCAGAAAGAGGCGATGATTCGTTCGTCGCGTGCGCTGAATGCACAGCAGGAGGCGCAGATGACGAAAACCAAGCAGGATTTGGCGCGCGCCCGCACGCTCTTCACCCAGAAGATCACGTCCGATGCCGACATCCTGGCGGCTGAGACCGCCTACACCGTCGCCAAGGCCGTTTTCGAAGCGTCGCTCTCGGATATAAAGCGCGCCGAAAGCGACTTGAGCCAGGTCAGGGATTTGCTTGAGAAAACGACCATTATCTCGCCGATTGACGGTGTCATCAGCGTGCTGGGTTCGCAGCTCGGTGAGCGCGTGGTGGCCCAAGCGCAATTCACCGGCACCGAGGTCATGCGCGTCGCGGACTTCAGCGTCATGGAAATTCGCGTGCAAGTGAATGAAAACGACATCCCGCTCGTGAAGATGGGCGACCCGGTGGGGGTGTCGATCGACTCGTTCGCGGCCCGCCCGTTCCGCGGCAAGGTGAGCCAGATCGCCAACTCGGCGACGACGACCGGAGCGGGCACGCAGGAAGAGGTGACCAATTTTGAAGTGCGGGTGCGCGTGGACGCCCAGGGCGCAGCGCTCCGTCCCGGCATGAGCGGCACCGCCGACATCGAGACCAAGACGGTCAAGGGCGTGGTCGCCGTGCCGATTCAAGCGGTGACCGTGCGCGAGCGCGGCACGAAGATTTCGCCGGAAGAACGCGAAAAGGCGAAGGCCAAGGACGCGGCGGCGGCCGACAACTCGACGGAACTTTACAACGATCGCCAGCAAGCCGCGCAGAAGAAGGCCGAGCGGGAAAAAAGCACGCGAGTCGTCTTCGTCAAGAAGGGCGACAAAGCCGAGATGCGCGAGGTGGAGACGGGCATCTCCGACAATTCCCACATTGAAGTAACAAAAGGTGTGGCCGTGGACGAGGACATCATCAGCGGTCCGTACCGCGCGGTCAGCCGCACGCTGAAGGATGCCACCAAAGTGATCCTCGAGAAGATTCCCGCCGCCGCGAAATGATCTCGCCCCGCGTCTTCGTGCCTTACCCGCCAACCCAGCCGTTGTTCACATGAGCACCCTGCTCGCCACCCCGCCGCCCGCGGTGCCCATCATGGACGATCCCAATGACCTGCGCCCCGCGCGGCCGTCCGGTCCGCTCGTCATCGACATCGAGAACGTGACGAAGGAGTACCAGATGGGCGCGGAGTTGATCCACGCCCTGCGCGGCGTGTCGCTCAAGATCTTCCGGAACGAGTACCTCGCCATCATGGGCCCGTCCGGCAGCGGCAAGTCCACCCTCATGAACATGCTGGGCTGCCTCGACACGCCCACCGCCGGCAAATATGAGTTCAACGGCCGGAACGTCGCGCAGATGGACGACGACGAGCTGGCTCTCATCCGCAACAAGGAAATTGGCTTCGTCTTCCAGACGTTCAACCTCCTGCCGCGTTCCGATGCGTTGCACAACGTCGAGCTGCCGCTGATCTACGCCGGCTTGGGCCCGGATGCACGCCGCGAGCAGGCCGAGCGCACGCTGACCAACGTCGGCCTCGGCAACCGCATGCATCACCGGCCCAACGAGCTTTCGGGCGGCCAGCGCCAGCGCGTGGCCATCGCGCGCGCCCTCGTAAACAACCCCTCGATCATCCTCGCCGACGAGCCAACCGGCAATCTCGACTCGCGCACCGGCGAGGAAATTATGTCCCTCTTCGAAGCCCTGTATGACCAGGGCAACACCATCATCCTGGTCACGCACGAGGCCGACATCGCCGAGCACGCGCGTCGCATCGTCCGGCTGCGAGACGGCCTGATCGAAAGCGACGGCCCCAGCGGGCAGCTGAGGAACTAATTTCAGATTCCAGATTTCAGATTTGGGAGCGCTCCAGTCAAAAAGGCACGCCCAGGTCGCATCCAACGCCGTAAATCTAAAATCTGAAATCTAAAATAAGATGCGTCGTCTCTGGTTTGAATTCACGGAAAGCTGGCGGATCGCCTACGCGCAGTTGCGGGCGAACCGGACGCGTTCCTTTCTGACCGCGCTCGGCGTCATCATCGGCATCGTGGCCGTGACCCTGATGGGCACCGCGATCGCCGGCATCAACACCGGTTTTGAACAGAGCCTGGCGATGCTGGGCGACGACATCCTCTACGTTTCGAAGGCACCGTGGATGCGCGACGATGATGACTTTCAATATCGCAACCGGCCAGCCTTGAAGGCGGATTACGCCGAGCGCCTGAATGCCATCATCGAGGCCACGCCAAATTCGCAACTGGTCATCGCGGTGCCGTCGAGCGCCTCGTTCAAGAAAATAAAGCGCGGCGACAACGAGGTGGACCGCGTGATGATCCTGGGCACGACGGACGCGTTTTCGGAAATTTCGCCGACGGAATTTCGCGAAGGCCGCTTCTTCACGGGTGAGGAATCGCGCGGCGGACGCAACGTGATCGTCCTCGGCTTCGATGTGGCCAACGCCCTGTTCCCAAACGAATCGCCCATCGACCGGACCGTGACGCTGGCCGGCCAGCATTGGCGCGTGACCGGCGTGCTCGCGCGCCAGGGCAGCTTCCTCGGTCTGTTCAGCTTCGACAACCAGGCGATCCTGCCGCTCGGGGCCTTCCAGAAATACTTCAAGGGCAAGAACCGCGACGAGTCCGATATCCGCGTGAAGGTGAAGGACAAGAACAAGCTGGCCGAGTCGAAGGATGAATTGACGGGCGCCATGCGCCGATTGCGCGGCATCCTGCCCGACGAGCAACCGAACTTCGCGATCAACGCGCAGGAAGCCTTCAAGTCCACGCTGGGGCCGATCCAGGCGGGCATCGCCATCGCCGGCCTGTTCATCACGAGCCTCTCCCTCTTCGTCGGCGCGATCGGCATCATGAACATCACGTTCGTCAGCGTGAAGGAGCGCACGAAGGAAATCGGCACGCGCAAGGCTCTCGGCGCCCGCCGCCGCACCATCCTGCTTCAGTTCCTGATCGAGGCCGTCAGCATCTGCGTGCTCGGCGGCATCGCAGGCATCGGTGTCTCGTGGCTTCTCTTTTTCGCGGTGGGCTCCGCGTTCCCCAGCTTTCCGATTTCCTTCTCGATGCAGCTCGTGTTTGTCGGGCTCTTCATCAGCGTGCTCACCGGCGTCGTATCCGGTTTCGCTCCCGCCTGGACCGCCTCCAAACTCGATCCCGTCACGGCCCTGCGCTACGAATAGCCTCTGGCTTTCGACCTTCGATCTTCGTCCTTCGACTGCCTGTCCCCGTGCCCTTCAAGGAAACCATCCAGCTCGCGCTCAATTCACTGGGCGCGAACAAGCTGCGGTCGTCGCTGACGATGCTCGGCATCACGATCGGCGTGTTTTCCGTGATCAGCGTGATGACCGCGACTGGCGCGTTGCAGTCGTCCATCGAGACCGGCCTGACGTTTCTCGGCTCGAACATCTTTCAGTTTGCCAAGTATCCGCTGCTGAGCGGCGGCGGCGGACGCAACAGCAAGAAATACGAGAACCGCAAGAACGTGTCGCTCCAGCAGGCGCAGGCGTTCATCCGCGGGATGGAGGGCTACAACGCCGCCATCTGCCTCAAGGTGTTTGATGGCAGCAAACAGGCGACCCGCGGCCGGCTCAAGACCAACCAGAGCACGCTGCTGGTCGGCACGAACCAGTACTTCCTGATCGCCAACTCCTTCAACATCGACGAGGGCCGCAACATCAACGAGAGCGACGTCTCGCTCGCGCGCAACGTGAGCGTGATCGGCAAGGAACTCGAAAAGCGCCTCTTCCCCAACGAGAGCCCGATCGGCAAGGACATCAAGATCAACGGCAAAAACTACACCGTCATCGGGACATTCCAGTCGAAGGGCGGCGGTTTCGGCGGTAACCAGGACGGGATCACCATCGTTCCCCTCTCCCGCTTTTTCGAGGATTTTGGATCTGCCAACCGGACGGTGAACATCGCCATCCAGCCGGAATCGCAGGCTGCCTACGAGCGCACTCTGAGCGCCGCCTTTGGCGCGATGCGGCTCGCGCGCGGGCTCAAGCCCGGCGATGAAAACGACTTCGAGTATTACGCCAACGACTCGCTCTCCAGCGCCTTCGCGCAAATCGCAAACTCGATTCGCGCCGGCGCATTTGTCATCAGCTTCATCGCGCTGGTCGCGGCCGGCATCGGCATCATGAACATCATGCTCGTCAGCGTCACCGAACGCACCAAGGAGATCGGCGTCCGAAAATCGATCGGCGCCCGCCGAAACGACATCCTGCGCCAGTTTCTCGTCGAGGCAGTCTTCCTTTCAGTCGTCGGCGGGATCGCCGGCATCGTTTTCGGCGTCTTGGGCGGCAACGCCCTGGCCATGTGGCTGAAAGCCGACGTGCTCTTTCCGTTCGGCTGGGCCATCGCCGGCCTGCTGGTCTGCACGGTCATCGGCGTCGGCTTCGGCCTCTATCCCGCCTACAAGGCCGCGTCGCTCGATCCCATCGAGGCGTTGCGCTTCGAATAGCCGGTTCGCCTAGATTTCGAAACTAAACCGCGCGCCCGCCGGCACGCGGTCGACCGCGTCCCGCAAGCTGAGATCGTCCAGCAACGCGCTCATCGCGTTGGCAACTTCGGTCATGACGAGGCGCAGCGGGCAGGTGCGCTCGTCGCGGCAGGTGCATTTTTCGTTGGTGCCGCGCGCGGCGCACGCGACCGGCGCCAACGGGCCGTCGAGCAGGCGAATCACCTCACCGACCGTGATGTCGGTCGCCGGGCGCGCCAGCAGGTAGCCGCCACCGACCCCGCGCTTGCTTTCGAGCAGTCCCTCCCGCCGCAGGCTGAGGAGGATTTGCTCGAGAAACTTGATCGGGATGTTCTCGCGCTGGGAAAGATCCTGGATCGGGAACGGCCGGTCGGGACGCGCCTGAGCGAGGGCAAAGAGCGCCCGCAGGGCATACTCGGCCTTTTTTGAAATGCGCATGTCGCCATCGTGTCGGATTCCGCCCTGGATGCAACGCCAGACGGCGGCGCGGCACGTGCTTCATGAGATTCCCATGAAGGCGATCCTCACCCCCGAAGCTCCGATCCCGGCCGGACATTATTCGCAAGCCATCGTGCACGACGGACTCATCTACGTTTCCGGTCTGCTGCCGATTGACCCACGACGAGCGGGCTTCGTGCCGGAGACCATTGAAGAGCAGACCGAGCTGACCCTGCGCAACGTGGAAGCGGTCCTGCGCTCCGCCGGGACTTCGCTCAACCGGCTGCTTCAGGTCACCATTTACCTCTCTGACCTGAGCCTCTGGGACCGCGTTAATACGATTTACGCCAAGGTGCTGGGCACGCATCGTCCGGCGCGCGCCATCGTGCCGACGCTGCCGCTGCACTTCGGCTGCCTGATTGAGATCCAGGTGATCGCGGCGGTCGGCTAGCGCGTTGCCGGTATCAAACGAAACGTCGCCACGACGGCCCGATGGTCACTGGCTCTCCGCCAGTCGGGCGATCGATCCACCCATGTCTCTTCGCGAACGAGCCGCCGCTTCAACCCTCGGTTCGCAAGGAGGTAGTCGATGCGCTGGTAGCTATCGGTGGTCTTGTCGTGCCAGGTCCATCGGTCGCCCTCCCGATCGGCCGGGACGAGATCGAAAAGCGTACGCTGTTTTCCACCGAGGATTTCCGCGACTGCCGGTGAATTCCGCACGTCATTGAGATCACCCCAGACGAGCAACAAACCTCGTGGTTCAGCCGTAAGAATGTGGTCGACGTGACGGCGCAGGAGCGCAGCCTCATTGCGACGCGCGAGCGCTTCGTTTGGGGAATTACGGGTCAGTCGGGATTTCAAATGCGCGCCAACCAGCCGGACCGTGACGCCGGGCGCGACTTCCACGGTCACATCGAGAAACCCGCGTCGGACGCGCTGCCGCGTGCCATCCATTTCGTAAGTGAGGTCCGTCGTCGAGTTCCGCGCGACAATTGGTTTGCGACTGAGCAATGCGAGGTTCCGATCGCCCTCGGCGGCTTTCAAGAATGCCCTTTGCGGATAATCGAGGCCGCTTTTCTGCAAACGCCGCTGCAACTGTTCGAGGTCCGCCGGCGTTCCCATTTCGCTGAGTCCCACCACATCGGCCCGCACTTGGCACAATATTTTGACGAGCGCCTTAGTGCTTGCGTCTGATTTTCGCGGCGGCGAAGTTAGTTCCTCCGCACGCTCACTGACGAAAAAATTTTCGAGATTATAGGCTGCAACGGTGAAATTCCGCGCGCCGACCTCCGGCGCGACAAAAGACACCGCCAAGGCCAGGCAGAGCAGCCGCGCGCGCATCGCAGGAAAAGAAAAATCGGGTCGCCGGCGCGCTTCGCTCCGGGGACCCGATCGTCTGGAAATGCTGTCGGAATCAGTTGACCGGGTTGGTCGGCGGGGCCACCGGCGCGGCCGCGGTCGCGGGCGCTGCCGTGGGTGCGGGCGCGTAGGGCTGCTTGTCGCGATTTTCCTGCACCTGAACGGCATTGGGATTGGCGCTTTCCAGCTCCTTGTTGAAGTCATCCTTGGCTTTGCGGAACTCATTGACCGCCTGGCCGAGCCCGCGGGCGAGCTCCGGAAGCTTCTTCGCTCCAAAGAGCACGAGCACCAGGAAGAAGATGATCATCAACTCAGGACCACCCGGCATGTTAAGTGCGAGGAACGGATTCATAGTCCTTGAAACTATCACCTGCGCCCCCGGTTGCAAAGAACCTTACGCGGGGCCCCGGCCATCGACCCGGCCGATACTGCGGGGGGTCGATTCGATTTCACGTCCAGGGAACGATTGGCTAGCGTCCGGTCATGGCCAAGCGTTTGACCCAATCGCAGTTGAAACCGGAAATCGACGGCTGGGTGGCGGACGGGGTGATTCAACCGGCACAGGGCGCGTCCATCCTGGCCCGGTATCCCGCGGCGGACGGTCACGGCCGGCTGATGGGAATCTTCATCGGTATCGGCGTCGTGCTCATCCTCGGCGGAATTGCGCTGGTCATCGCCAGCAATTGGCGCGACATCCCGCCCGTGGTCAAAATGGGCGGGTTGCTCCTGCTGCTGGCGACCACGACCGCGGCGGGCATCGAGGTGAAAGCGCACGGTTTGGGGCGCGCGTGGTGGGAGGGGGCGTTCTCAGTCGCTAGTGTGCTTCCCTTGCTGGGTCTCGCGCTGATCAGCCAGATTTTCCACGTGTCGGGGAAGGCGTCAGGCCTCTTTCTCGCTTGGTTGCTGCTGGTTCTCCTCGTGCCATGGCTGACGCGCAGCGTGGGCGCCTTCCTCGTCTTTCTCGTCGCCGTGTTTTGCCTGCAACAGGCGTGGCTGCATGAATACGTCCGGCTTTGGCTGGCGTCCGACACACGCTGGTGGTCTGATGAATTCACGCTGCAAATCCTAGGTGCCGCCGGCTTCGGCCTCGCCTGCTCCGGGCTCTCGTGGCTTTGGCTGCGGCTCGGCGAGACCGCCCAGGCGACCGCCGGGGAGTATTTGGGCGTCCTGATTTTCTTCATCGCCGCGTACACCTATGGATTTGAGACGAAGCCGTTCGACACGAAAACCGCATGGCCCTTCGTCTGGTTGATCGTTTTCGTGTTCGCGCTGCTGCTGATTTACCGCGCGGTGCGCATCGGGGACCGCGCGCACCAGCTCAATCTGGGTTTCGTCATGGTCGGCCTCGTCCTGATGTCCACGTACATCCGGCTGGTGGGCACGATGTTGAACACGGGCCTGATTTTTCTCAGCGGCGGGGCCCTGATGCTCGCCTGTGCCTTCGTCCTCGCGCGCTGGCGGCGCCGTCTGCTGAAGCCCACTCCCGCCCCCGCGCCATGAATCGCAAAGCTCTCTACGCGCTCCTCCTCGCCCAACTGCTCGCGCTGACGGGCCTCTATGCCTACCATGCAGTGGGCCTGGGCTATCCGGTCTATCGCCTGCGCACGGTGCCGGTCGATCCCCGGGATCTCCTGCGCGGCGACTACGTGATACTTCGCTATGAGATCAGCCGTCTCCCGGAAGCGCTGAAGCAGGAGCCCCTACCGGCTGCGGTGTGGGTGAGGTTGAAACCCGACGGGCAAGCATGGGGCATCGAAAGCGTGAAGAGCTACCGGCAGAGCGAATTCGATGACGAACGTCGCAACTGGCCGGTGCTCAGGGCGCGCCGGGAGGGTAGCGAGCTCATTTACGATCTCGAGCGATTTTATGTGCCGGAAGGCGCTGGCCGAAACGCACCGCCCGGCGGCAAGCTGATGGTCGAGATTGCGGTCCGGCCGAACGGCGGCGCGCAAATCAAGCGGTTGCTCGACGAAAACGGCAACCCCTGGCCATAGATGGTTCGCGTCGTCCCGACACGATGGAAAAAGGTAGGGACAACCGTCCCCGGTCGTCCCAAATATTGCCCGTTGGACGCTTTCCGGGCATGGCACGACCCAATCCGACACAAAGGGGAGCCCGCCGCTTTGGGACGCACAAGGACGCGCGTCCCTACCTCATTTCGATCCCCCTCACCGCAGCCCGAGCACGTCCTCCATGTCGTAAATCCGACCCGGCTTCTGCGGCGCCAGCCAAGCTGCGGCGCGCAACGCGCCGACTGCAAACGTTTCCCGGCTCGCCGCGCGATGGGTCAACTCCAGGCGCTCGCCCAGCCCGGCGAAAAGCACTGTGTGCTCGCCCACGACATCGCCGCCGCGCACGGAATGCACGCCAATCTCGGTCGCTTCACGCGGTCCCGCCTGACCGGAGCGGCCATGCCGGAGATCGCGCTCGAGGCTGAGCCGGCGGTCTTCCGCCAGAATCTCGACAAGCCGGCGCGCCGTGCCGCTCGGCGCATCCTTCTTCAGGCGGTGATGCGTCTCGATGACTTCCAAATCAAAATCCGGACCGAGAATCTCCGCGGCTTTTCGCGTCAGCCAAAACAACGCATTCACGCCCACGCTAAAATTTGCCGCGAGTAAGATCGGCACCGACTTCGCGGCGAGCGCCAGACGGACGCGTGCTTCGTCGTCGTGGCCGGTCGTGCCCACGACCAGCGGTTTCTTCGCCGCGACAACCGCTTCGATCAGCGCTTCGGTCGTCTCGGGAAGACTGAAGTCGATCACGACGTCGCAGAATGCGAACGCTGCCGGCCAATCGTCGCCCCGGGCGGGCAGGCCGATCAGGGTAAAAGTTTCCGGATGCCGCCGAACGCACTCCTGCACGGTCAGTCCCATGCGGCCCGAGGCGCCGACCAGTGAAACGCGAAGCGGTTCCATGCGCCTTACCTGACAGACGGCGGGGCCGCGCGCAACGCCGAAAACAAAAGGCGGCGACCGGTCACCCGGTCGCCGCCTGGAAGGGTCGTCCGTGACCTACTTGGCGAAATCCTGCACCTCGGGGAACAGGAATTCCTTCGTCGACTCCGGTGCCTTGGGGATGCGGCCGGTCTTCGCCATGTGAATCGACACGGGCAGCACTCCGTTGAGGTTGTTGTCAAAGGTAATGCGCGGGTCATTCATGATCGCGAGCGTCTCCTCGAGATTCTCTTTCGGATTCAATTTTACGTACAACTCGGCCGCGGCCTTCTTGTCCTTGTTGATAATGGCGGTCGCCTCGCGAAAGGCCTTCACCACGGCGCCAAACACCTTCGGATTGTCCGTCCGGAATTTGCTCGTGCACCAGACGAGATTGAACGTCACCGGTCCGCCAAACATCGTGTACGAATCCGTGATCGCATAGACGCCGGGCGCCTTGGCAAGCTTGAACATGAACGGCGGGCTCGACCAATAAGCGGTGATTTCACTGCCCGGAGTCATCAACGCGGCCGTGGAATCGGGATGCGATAGACTGACCGTCGACGCGTTTAATTTGTCGAAGCCCTTGTCGCCAAAATCCTTCATCGCAAACATCTCGGTAAAGATCGCCTGGGTGGAGACCTTTACGGACGTGACGGCAATCCGATCCTTGTCCGTGAAGTCCTTGGCTGACTTGATGTTGGGATTCGTGGTGTAGAAGACGTTCGGCATGTTGCCCAGTGCCCCGATCGAGCGCACTTCGAGCGGCGTGCCCTTGGTCTTCGACCACAGCGTGGTCAGCGCCGGGACACCGCCGGTGGCGAAATCGAGGCTGCCGGAAAGCAGCGCGTCATTCATGGCGGCCGGGCCGGCCAGCTGCACCGTGGTCGTCTTCACGTCGGGCATCCCGGCCTCCTTGCAATATTTCTCGATCAGCTTCTGCTCGATCATGACGTCAATCGCGAGGTAGTTCAGGCCAAACTGGCGTGACATGCGGACCTCATTGGTCTCGGCGCGCAGCGCGCTCGCAAAACCAAGGACCGCGACCGCCGTCAGGACGGTCAGGAATGGTATTTTCTTCTTTATCATTTCGGGGGGGTTACTGGGGTGGAAAATGGAGGCGGGAGACTTTGACCGGTAAAACGGGCAACGTTCAACCATCAATCGCAGGCGAAGGGCGAATAATGGGGTTTTTCCGACTCAAAGCAAACGCGTCCGGCCCGTCCCCTTCTCGATCCGGCCGATGTGCCGGGCCTTTATGAGGCGTGTAACCAGCGCGGCATCCTTCGCGGAAACGACCATCGCCATGCCGATGCCCATATTGAAGACCTGATACATTTCCTCGCGCGGCACCCGGCCCATCGTCTCGAGATGCCGGAAGAGCGCCGGCACCGTCCACGAAGCCGTCTCGATCACGGCGTCGCAAACCGCGGGCAGGATGCGCGGAAGGTTGTCGATGAGCCCGCCGCCGGTGATGTGGGCCGCCCCCTTCAGGACGTTCCGCGGCAACGTGGCCATGAGCGGCTGATAGTTTCGATGAACCCGCAGCAGCTCGCGGCCCAGCGGGAGCTTCACGCCGGGCAAACGTGAAGCGAGCGACAATTTTTTCTGCTCGATCAAGATGGCGCGCGCGAGCGAATAGCCATTGGTGTGCAAGCCGTCCGAGGAAAGGCCCAGAATCACGTCGCCGGGACGGATGCGGGAGCCATCGATCATCCGGGCGCGATCCACCACCCCGACCACCGTGCCGGCGAGGTCGTATTCACCCGGCGCATACATCCCGGGCATTTGCGCCGTCTCGCCGCCAAGCAACGCGCACCCGGCCGCCGCGCACGCCTTGGTGAAGCCGCCGATCAGTTGATGGAAAACGCGCGGATCGAGTTTGCCCGCGCCAATGTAATCGAGGAAGAAAAGCGGCCGCGCTCCCACCACCGCGATGTCGTTCACGCAGTGGTTCACGAGATCCGCGCCGACCGTATCGTGCCGGTTCGTCGCGAACGCGATCTTCAGTTTAGTCCCGACGCCATCGACGCTGCTGACAAGCACGGGGTCACGCAGGCCGGGGAAGTGAGCGCGATAGAGTCCGCCGAAACCGCCCACCTTGCCGAGCACATTCGCGCTGTGCGTGCGGGCCAGCCGCGCGTGCAATCCACCCTTGAGGCGGTTGCCCAGGTCAACGTCCACGCCGGCGCGGGTGTAGGCTTTGATTTTCGGCGCGGGCATGATTACTCGCGGTTCAAGGCTTCGAATAATTTGGTCAATCGATCCTCGTACCGCTTCACGAAGCCAAGGTTTTCGCGGGGCACATACGATGGCACGGCCGCTTCCGCCTCGGCTTTGAGCAGGTCGGCATAGACCATGGCCATCATGACGGAATAACTCGTGAGGACAAAATCACGCGGGAGCACGCCGGCCGCCTGGAGGATCGCCACCATTCTTGGCTTCTCCTTCTCGATCGCCTCGACAAATCGATCAATGCCCGCTGCTTTCGCCTCGTCGTGATCGAGTTCCTCCTTCAAGGCTTCATCGGTCTGCGACTTCAGATCCATTTCCCGGAGGGACGTCTCGAAGCGATCGAGCTTGGCCAAATCGAGCCGGTACTCCGAGAGCGTCTTCGCGTCTTCCTCGGAAAAGAGCGGCTTCTCCGGCGCGATTTGCGCGGACGCCACTCCGGCCGGGAGGCCGAGTAGCGCCGTCGCAAGGACGATCTGGAACGAGGCGAACCGCATGCTCAGGCCAGCGCGAACAGGCTCGGCTGCGCGTCCGGATCCTGCGCGAGCGTGCCTTCCCGGTTTTGCCGGCGCTCCATGATGTGCTTGTCGAGGGTGGGATCGAACGGCGCCGGATATTGCCCGTTGAAACACGCGAGACAAAAGGAATTCTGCGGCAGGCCCGTCGCCCGCACCAGCGAATCAAGGTCGAGATATCCCAGGCTGTCCGCGCCCAGGTATTCGGCGATCGCGTTCATCGGCATCTGGTTGGCCAGCAGCTTTTCCGGATCCGGAAAATCGATGCCGTAATGGCAGGCGAAGCGGTGCGGCGGGCAGCTCACCCGCAGGTGCACCTCGGCCGCGCCGGCCTCGCGCAGGTTCACCACGCGCGCCCGCGCCGTGGTGCCGCGCACGATCGAGTCGTCCACCACGACCACCCGCTTTCCGCGCACCGCCTCCTTGATTAAATTCAGTTTCACGCGCACGTGGAAATCACGGATCAACTGCGTCGGCTGCAGGAACGTCCGGCCGATGTAGTGGTTGCGCACGAAGGCGTGCCCCATCGGGATGCCGAGTTCCTCGGCGAAACCGAGCGCCGCGTAATTGCCGCTGTCCGGCACCGGCACCACGAGGTCGGCGTCCACCGGGTGCAACCGCGCGAGCTCGCGGCCCATTTCCACGCGCGCAAAACTCACGTTCACATCGTCGATCCGGCTGTCCGGTCGCGCGAAATAGACGTACTCAAAAATGCAGAACGCTTTTTTCTCCGGGCGGAACGGCCACTCGGAGCGCGGTCCGTTCTCGTCGATGATGAGCAATTCTCCCGGCGCGATTTCGCGCACGAACTCGGCGTGGATGAGGTCGAGCGCGCAGGTCTCGCTCGAGATGACCCACGCACCCTCGAGCTTGCCGAGGCAGAGCGGGCGGAAGCCGAACGGGTCGCGCACCGCGATAACCTCGCGCTCGCTCATCATGACGAGGCTGAACGCGCCCTGGATGCGCCGGAGCGCGGAATGCAGGCCGTCGCCGGGCTGGGCGATTAGGTGAAGAATAATTTCCGTGTCGGACGAGGTGCGGAAAATCGAACCGCGCGCCTCGAGTTCCTCGCGCAGCGACGCGGCGTTGAGCAGGTTGCCGTTGTGGGCGATGGCGATCTGTCCGCGCTTGCAGTCGACGTACATCGGCTGTGCGTTGGCCAGATTGCTCGAGCCGGTGGTGGAATAGCGCACGTGGCCGATCGCGCGATCGCCTTGCAGCGCGTCGATTTCCTTTTGGCTGAAGACCTGCCCGACGAGACCCATGGCCTTGTGCGCCTTGAAGCGCGCGCCGGGTTCGGTGGCCGTGACGATGCCCGCGCTTTCCTGGCCGCGGTGCTGCAGGGCAAAGAGACCGTAGTAGGTCAGCGCCGCGGCGTTCGGGTGGCCAAACACGGCGAAGACACCGCATTCGTGGCTCGGGAAATCAGGCAGCATTGACGGCAGCTTAGAGTGCACCCCGCCGAATGACAAATGGCGGTAAATGGAGGGGAAGGGAGACCGCAAATCATCCCTACCGCTAGCGCTCCACAAAGTCCAAGTCCTTTCCGTAGGTCTCTTCCAGACCGGTCAGTGCCACCAGGGCGATCCCCAGGCAAATCACGCCGACTAGGAGCCCGCCGCCAAGCAAACCAAGGCTCGTTCCCTTGGCCGCCGCGAAACTGATCGTGATGAGCGGCAACGAACCGCGCGCAAAATTCGGAACCGTCGTGGCGACCGTGGCGCGCAGGTTGGTGCCGAATTGCTCCGCCCCAATCGTGACGAAGACAGCCCAGTAGCCCATCGTCAGGCCGAGAAAAAAAATGATCGTGTAAAAGCCGCGCGGACTCGCCCCGGCCGCCCGGTAATACACTCCCACTCAGACCAGCGCCGCGATCAAAAAGGCGGCCACAATTTTCCGGCGCGAACGAAACCACTGGCTGCTCGAGCCGCTCAACAGGTCGCCCGCAGTGAGTCCCAGGTAGCACAGCATCACGGCTGTTCCGGCGTCGATTTCCCCGGTCACCTGCAGCGCCCGGGCAAATTCGGGACTGAACGTGACCAACACCCCCACGACATACCAGGTGGGTAGGCCGATCAGGATGCAGCAGAGATATTTGAGGAAGCGTCGCCCATTCGTGAACAGGCTGAAAAAATCGCCGCGCGCGAGGCCGTCCCCCGGTCCGGCCTGCACCTTGCGGAACATACCCGACTCCAGCACGCCAAAGCGGAGCAACAACAACGCGAAGCCCAGTCCGCCGCCGATGAAATAACAGGTTCGCCAATGAAACCGCGCCGCGATCAGCGCGGCCACGACGGCGCCGAACACCCCGACCGTCGACACAACCATGGTGCCGTAACCGCGCGATTCCTTCGACAGCACCTCCGCCACTAGTGTGATGCTGCCGCCGAGTTCCCCGGCAAGGCCGACGCCGGCGATGAAGCGCCAGACCGCATACTCTTCGACCGACTGCACGAGGCCGTTGGCGATATTCGCGATTGAGTAAAGACAGATGGAACCGAAGAGCAGCACGATGCGCCCGCGGCGATCGCCCAGCACGCCCCAGAGAATGCCCCCGAGCAACATGCCGACCATCTGCATATTGATCAGAAACAAGCCCTTGTCGGTCAACTCGGTCCCGGTCAAACCCAAATCCTTGAGGCTGGACACGCGCACGATGCTGAAAAGAATCAGGTCGTAGATATCCACGAAATAGCCCAGGGCGCCGACGATCACCGCCGGGACGAGCACGGACCGAAAGCTGGAAGGGAGAACCGGCACGGCGGACATGCGAATGGGCGAAGCACCCGGAGCCACGCGGGGGGCGAACGGGGCGAGGACCGGGGGCGGCGTGACTCATAGCGTGCAAACCCGGGTCTTGGGAAACGAAAAACGGCGCTCCGGCCGACCCGGTGACCCGTCAAAAGAGCAATTCTCGCGTCGCCCCCTTCCCAACCGGCGAAACGTCATTTATCAATCCGCGCGGTCATGGTGCGGCGGTGCCCGCCCGGCTGCACCTTCCATGTTGTTTGACGACTCCTCCCGCAGTTCCGACGTTTTGGTCCGACCGGTCACCGCCCCGGCCGCGAACCAGCCGGCCTCGGCGCCGCGCTGGCACGTTCCCGTCATCGCGCTGGTCGCGTTCCTCGCGTTCGCGAATTCGCTCGGGAATTATTTCATGCTGGATGATTTCTTTAACCTCGACTGGTCGATGCATCTGAAATGGTCCGAGGTGTTCCAGCCTTTTCGTTTCGGCGGACAGGAGGAATTCGGACGCTACTGGTTCAACGCCAGCCGCATCAGCGATCACTCGGGCGAGGCGTACTTCCGACCGCTGGTCTCCATCGTCTACAAGGGGTTGGGCGCCCTCTTCGGCCTGGATGCGCGCGCGTTCCATTTCAGCAGCGTCGCGCTCCACGTCCTGATGTCCCTGGTCGTGCTCTGGGTGGCGCGAATGTTTTTCCGCCGGCGCGAACCCGCCTTCATCGTCGCGCTGGCGTTCGCCGTGCATCCCGCGCATGCCGAACCGGTCCAGTGGCTCGCGGCCAACACCCATCTGATCGTCGGACCTTTCTATCTGCTCACGCTCGGGTTTTACCTGCGCTCGCGCGACGTGGACGGGCGCCGTTGGCATTACCCGGCCGCGCTGGTCTGCGGGGTGGCCGCGTTGTGCGGTCACGAACTCGCCGTCACCCTGCCGGCGGTCTTGTTACTCGCGGATTGGTGGCGCGAGCACACCGCCGCCGCCCCGGCGTCCTCCGCGCCCGTCACCTCGGCACTGCTCCGAAGCGCGCGGCGGCTCCTGCCGTTTGCCCTGATCACCGGCGCCTATCTCATCTGGCATTTCGACGTGCTGCGATCCATGAGGGCGGGGATGGCCGGGAGCACCTACCTGCACGACGTCACCAATCCGATCGAGTTCGCGCGCACGTCGCTCTTTCAGTTGACCTACGGCCTGTCGCATCTCTTCCTGCCGTTCCCGTTTGCGCCGATCGACGCCCGCGATCTGGATCCGTTGATCGGAAAGGTGACCCTCGCCACGGCGTGCGGCGCGCTGCTGGCGCTCTGCGCCTGGCTCTGGACGACGATGGGCGGACGCGACAGCCGGACGCTGTTCGCCGGCGCGCTGTTCCTGATTCCGTTTGCGCCGTCGCTGCTGGTCAGCCCGGCCGAACGCCAGCTCTATGTGCCGTCGGTCGGTTTCTGCCTGCTGCTGGGACTGCTGTACGAGCGGCTCACGGCCGATGGACGCAGCCTCCGCCTTCGCGTCATCACGCTCGCAGCGCTCGGCATCGTGCTGTCGTGGTCGTACAACGTCATGTGGTCGTTCCCCTCAAACGTGACCCGGGCCCAAATCGAGGAACTCCGCCGGCAGCTGCCGGCGCCGGAACGGGATCGTTCCATCTACTTGCTGAATCTGTGGGGACCCAGTTTCGGCATGGAAAGGATGCCCGCGATGCTCTCCGGGGACCGCGCCCTCGACGTGCAGGTGCTGACGATTCATCCCAAGCTGCTGCCTGTAGGCGAGTACCGCGTGAACAATCCCAGGCTGCAACGCTTTTTCGCGGCGATTCTGCCGGGGGCGACCGGCGAGGCGCCGGTGGAGATGACTTGGGAATCCCAGGACGTCCTGCGTGTCCAGATTCACAACGGTCGGTTCATGCGCAGCCTGATCGAACAGACCTACCCCGCAGCGCAGTCGGTGCAAGTTTCAGGCGCCCGGGTCGAATTGGAACACTTCAGCGCGGAGGTCATGGCCGCCGACCCCGACGGCGTCGAAACGCTCCGGTTTCACTTTCACCCGCGCCGGAAGCGCGTGGTTTTTGATTTACAGGACGGAAGGGTGGCCAAACTTTCCCCCGAAGGAGTCGGAGGAGAGTGAAGTTCGAAAACCGAAATTCGAAATTCGAAGGAAAATCGAAATTCAAATAATTCTGGAAACTCGAACCAAGCGCTGATCGTCGCGCATAGATGAAACATTTCGGCGGTTTCGATCTAAGAACTTTCTTCGAGTTTCGAATTTCGAGCTTCGAATTTCCGGGCCGGTTCAACCGGCCCGATCCAGCACGCGCAGGTCCGGCCGGAGCTCTTCCTCGAGAATGGCGATGATCTGCTCGGGTACTTCGAGGGCCGCCAACGCGCCCGCCTCCTCGATGGGCCGGATGCTGACGCGCCGGTTCGCCGCCGCCAGCTGCTGCGCGCGTTCCGACAGTGGTCCGGGCGAACGCGCCGGCCACAAGATCGTGACAGGCTGCTTCAACTCCGCCAGTCGGGATTCGAAGCGCACGTTCAGTCCGCCGCGCAGCCAGTGGTAGATCGCGAGTTCCGCGCGCGATTGTTGCGCGGAAGCGGTGAAGACCTCGACCATCTCGGCTGTCACGCGACCGGGCCGCGCGAAGGCCGCGCGCTCCAGCCATGCCTTCATCGCCTTGGTCCGCGCGAGCCAGTATCGGTAGAGGATGCGATTGAGATTCGGCAGGCGCGTGACCGCCCGGAGCGAGCGCGTCGTCGCCGGCTGGCCGGAGGGCGCGAGCAGAAAGATCCGGTCGAGCAATTCCGGATGGTGCGAGGCGAGCAACGCCAGCAGCCCGGCCCCCTGCCCACTCGCGATTGCGACCACGGGCTTGCCGTCGGCACAGACGCGCTGGATGAAATCCGCCAGCGCCCGCGCCTGGCGGTCCGCGCCGAGCGGACGCAAGGGTCGCTCCGATTCCCCGAAGCCGATCCAGTCCAACGCCAGCACGCGATGTCCTCCAGTAAATTCGGGGTAGACCTTGGACCATTCGTAGGACGACGCGCCGACACCGATGGAATGAAGGAACAGCAGGGTCGGACCCGGGCCGCCGGAGTTGGATTCGTGATAGACAATCTGCCCGCCGGACGTCTGGCAGACGCGCGTTTTGAAGACCCGCGGCGAAATCGCGTCCGGGATGCGCTGCCCGTCGGGTCGCCGGAAAAAATACCGCAAGCCCAGGAAGAGCGCGCCCAGGAGCCCGGCGCCCATGCCGACGCCGAGCAAAGCCTTGGGCGGACGCGGCGCGCGACGGAGTAATTCAAACAGCTTCACAAGTTCCAATACTGCGCGAACCGCCCCGCGGTTGCAGGCAATGGCGAAAATTCGCAGGGAACCGGCATTTTGCAATCACGAGGATCATTCCGAGCGCACCGCCGTGGCAATTGGCAGGCGCGAGGCGCGCACCGCCGGGATCCAGCCGGCCAGCAGGGCCGCCGGCACGATCCAGAGCGGCGTCAGCGCCAGTGCGGCCCAGGGAAACGCGAGCTGAATCGTCCAGCCGAAGAACGCCTTGTTGATGACGAAGGTCAGGACAAAGGACAGCACGACCCCGGCGGCCACGCCGAGCACGCTGGCGAGAAAGCCGATCAATCCGCTCTCGGTCAGCACCATGCCGCGAATCTGCCAGGTCGAGGCGCCAATCGATCGCAAGACGCCGATCTCCCGCTCGCGCTCGGCCACCAGCGTCGTCAATCCCAGGAAAATCCCCACCACCGCCACCACGATCGCGATGGCCCGCAGCACGTAGGTGATGCGGAACGTCTGATCGAAAATCTCAAAGATGCGCGTCCGGATGGATCGGTTTGAATAGACCAGGTACTTGCCGAACGAGCCCGCGTAGGCGCGCACTTCATCCATCGTGGCTTCGAGCGCGGCCGGATCCTTGAGGTATAACCCCAGCGATTGCACCCGCGGATCCTCCCAGTAGCGATCGAAATTCTCCCGGCCCATCAGGATCACGCCCGAGTCGCGCGTGTAGTCATAATAGACGCCTCCGATCGTGAATTCGATCACGCCCGTGGGAGTCGCGAGCGGAAGCTTTGCGCCATCCCAAACACCAAACCGGCGCGCAAAACTCTCCGTCACCACGACGGTGCCCGGCTCGAAGATGCGCGCCTGCTTGCGCGCGTTGTCGCCGCCGAGGAAGACGAGATTGTCGCGCCGGCTGCCGGCCACGACCGCAAGCGAGATGCGTTCGCCGCGCACCGTGACGCCGATTTCCCGGAACGTGTCGAGTCGATCCACCGCGGGCAGCCGGCGGAGATGATCGACCACCTTGCGCGGCGTGAAGGCGGCGAGGCCGACGGTCTCATTGGCCGCCGGCGTGACGAAGATGTCCGCCACAACGGTGCGATCGATCCAGACTTCGACGGTCCGGCGGAACGCAAAAATCATGACCGAGACGCCCACCGTCATCGCAATCGCGGCCATCAGCGCGGCCACCGTGACCGCGTTGCGATGCAGCGATCGGCCGAGATTTTGCGCCGCCAGGCGGGCCATGGCCACGGGCGCGGCGAGGCGAGCCGAGAGCCGGGCGCCAGCCCTCGTCAGGATCGGGGCGAGAAACGCGAACCCGGCCACGACAAAGAGCGCGCTGACAAACCCGAGCAGCGCCGGACCCGTCGTGACGGCGAGGCCGGAGGCGACCGCAGCCGCGGCGAGCGCGGCGAGACCCACGAGCAGCCAGCGTGGCGGCGAAACGATGTTGCCCTCAATTACGGTGCCGAGGTTCAAGGCGCGAATCGGATCCATGCGCGCGCCCTCCCAGGCTGGAAACCAGGCCGCGATCAGCACGGAGCCGAGGCCAAACACCACCGCGGCTCCCACCAGCAGCGGCGTGAGATGAAACTGATCGATGCGCACCAGGATGTAGAGCGAGCTGATTGTCTTGGCCACCGCCCCCACGAGGTATCCGGAGAGCAAGATGCCACCCGCCAGGCCCAACAGCACCCCGGCAAAGCCCATCAGCAGCGCTTCCCCCAGGAACAGCGAGAGCACCTCGAGCCGCGACGCGCCGACCGCGCGCAGGATCCCGACCTCCGCGCGCCGCCTGACAACCGACGCCGCGATCGTGTTGTAGATCAGGAACATTCCGACAAGCAGCGAGACCATGCTCAGCGCGCTGAGGTTGAGCTCGAACCCGGCGAGCATGCGCTGCACCTGGCCACTGCGCTGGCCGGGCGCTAGGATGTTCACGTCCGCCGGGACGAGCTTTTGCACTGCAACGGCCATCGCCTCCGTGCGCGCCGGCTCCTCCAGCAGCATTTGGATCGACGTGAGTTTGCCCGTCTTGCCGAAAAGTTCCTGCGCCCATGCGATGTCCATGGCGCCCACCCTCGAGTTCGTGCCGGCGGGCGATTCAGTCAGCCGCATCAGGAAGCGGATGGTCAGCGTGCGATCGCGGCCGTCGACCGTGACCCGCAGTCGATCTCCCACCTTGAAACCATAGCGCCGCGCGAACGCCTCCGACAGCGCGAGCGCGCCGGGATCGCGCAGCCACGATTCGATATCAAGCCGCTGACGGTCGGCGCTCTCGATCGCGAAGGTTGAAAACGGCCCGTTGGTGAACGGGTCGATGCCGAGGATCTGCAGGTACTCGCGCGGGTAATCCGGGAGCGTCAGGTAACCCTCGACCAGCGGCGTGGCCGCCTTCACACCCGGCACGTGCGCGAGGAGCGTCAGCAGTTTCTCGTCGACCAGTCCCCCGGCGGACCGCGCCTCCAGGTTCGCCTTGCCCGCCACGAGATCGATGCTCGCCGCGAAGGAGCGATTGGCGCTGTGATTGGCGATTTGGATCGCGAGAAATACTGCCACGCCGAGGGCCACGCTCAGGATGTTGAGCGCCGCGAGCAGCTTGTGCCGCGCGACACCGCGCACGACATGCCACCGGAATAGTCTCCAGAACTGCGGGGTCACGCGCCGACCTTAGCAGGCCGGCGGCGGCGCGCATGCCGCGTCGCGCGCTTTACCGCCGCCGTGGATCCACTATCTCTGTCCCGTGCCGTTGCGCTTATGACCCCCGCGAAACCCATTTCCGCCGGCGAACTCGACTGGCGCACGACGGACCAGCAGGAGGTCGAACGCCGCCGCGCCCGCGCCATTGAGGAGCGCCCGCGCGTCGTAAACCGCGATCTCCGGCATCCGATCTTCTCGAACTTCGACGTCCATTCGCGCACCGGCGTCGTGTACCAGGTCGAGGTCCGCGATCTCGCTTGGGGAAATTTCTTCTGCACCTGCGTGGATTTCCGCGTCAACGCGCTCGGCACCTGCAAGCACGTCGAAGCCGTGCGCCTGCATCTCGAACAAGAATCGCCCGAGGCCCTCGAGGCGGCGCGGGAGAGTGGATCGACGCGGGTCAATCTCGTGCCGGAGCGCGCCCAGCAGACGCTGCGCGCGGAGGGCGACCAGCGGCGCCTGCCGAAATCGCCGCGGCGGCTCTTCGGGGACGATGGCTTATTGCTTCGCGAAGTCATCCCGGAGGTCGCGGTGTCGGCCTGGCGCGAGGCGGCCGGCGCGGACCCGGATCTGCGCGTCTCCCAGGAAACCGATCTCTGGCTCGAAAGCCGGCGCCGGGCCGCCGAGGCAAGACAACTCCGGCGCGTCTACGAGCAGCGCGTGCGCGCAGGCGACTGGCCCGCGCACGAGACGCGTGTCCCGCTTTTCCCCTATCAGCGCGAGGGCATGCTGCACCTGGCTTGCGCCGAACGAGCGCTGCTCGCCGACGAGATGGGCCTCGGCAAATCGGTCCAGGCGATCGCCGCGTGCGCGCTGCTGCACCGGATCGGGCGCGCCGCCCGCGCGCTCATCGTCACGCCGGCCACCCTCAAGGCGGAATGGGAACAGCAGATTCACGAACTCACTTCGCTGGGCGTGCTCGCCGTCAGCGGCGCGCGCCGCAGCCGGCATGAGGCGTACGAGCGCGACACCGCGCCGTTTTTCACGATCGCGAGCTACGAGGAGATGCTCGCCGATCATCTTGAGGTCAACGCGCGGCTCCGGCCCGACATCGTGATTCTGGACGAGGCCCAGCGGATCAAGGACTGGAACAGTCCGACCGCGCTCGCAGTCAAGCGCCTGCACAGTCGCTACGCCTTTGTCCTCACGGGCACGCCGGTCGAACACAACCTCGATGAGTTGTACTCACTCGTCAGTTTCCTGGATCCGACGCTCTTCGGCCCGCTTTTCCGCTTCAACCGGGAGTATTATGAGTTCGATGAACGCGGCCGGCCGCGCGGCTACCGGCATCTCGACCGGCTGCGCGAGCGCATCCGCCCCATTTTTCTGCGTCGCCGGAAGGCCGACGTGGAAACCCAACTCCCGGGTCGCACCGAACGATTCCATTTTGTCCCCCTCAGCGATTCGCAGCGCGCCACTTATGCGCCTCTCGAGGCGGAATTGCGCCGCCTCGTCTCGCCCGCGCGGCGGGTGCCCCTGACCGCCGGGCAGCAGGATCGGCTGCTCGGGCTCGCTTCGAGAATGCGCATGATCTGCGACACCAACTACATTCTCGACGAAAGCGACCGCGCCTGTCCCAAGGCGGTGGAAATCGGGCGGCTCCTGCGAGAGATCTCGGCAGGACACGGCACCAAGGTGCTCGTCTTTTCAGAATGGGAGCGGATGCTCGAACTCGTCCGCGACACTTGCGTAAAACTTCGCCTCGGGTTCGCGTGGAACACCGGCAAAGTCTCGCCCGCGTTGCGTCGCGTGGAAGCCGCGCGCTTCGCCCAGAACCCGGACTGCCGGGTCTTCCTGACCACCGACGGCGCGGGTCGCGGCCTGAATTTTCCGGACGTTGGCGTGCTTATCCACTGCGATGTGCCGTGGACGCCCGCGCGACTGCAGCAACGTGTCGCGCGCGCACAGCAGCATCCCCACGCGCATCCCGTCACCGTGCTGCACCTCGTCTCGGAACACACGATCGAGCAACGTCTGCTCGCCGGCCTCGCCCGTCATCGCATACCGGCGGATCTGCTGCTCGGGGAATCGACCGATTCCGTTGCAGAGCAGCCCGGCAGTGCGCGCGAGCGCCTGATCGATCGACTTCGCGCCCTGTTGCCGAAGGAGGTGGAGGACGAGCCGGAGTTGGCGCTGCCGACCGAGCCGTCCGTCGATCTCGCGGCGAAGTTCTGCCGCGCCACCCTCGACGCGCTGGGGGGAAATCTCATCGCCTGCGAGGAACGCGCGCCGCTGAACGCCCCGGACGAACGCTGGATGTACGTGGTGGTGCACAGCGGCGCGTCCGCCGCAATGTCGACGCTTCGCCCGCTTTACCGCAGCCTGTACGGCCCGCAAGCCGAGCGACTCGAAGTGCTCGACCGCACCACGGCCGAGACGCTGCGGCGACTCGACAAATCGGGACTCGTCGTGGCCACGCACACCACCCTGCGCACGCTGCATCCACCAGCCCGGGTCGTCAGGGAGGCCAAGGCCCGGGCGTTGTTCGCGGCCATGAAATCGAGGGTCAGCGCAGCGTAAGCTCCACGCCGATAGACGGTTTTTGCGGCCGGCATGGAGTCATGACACATTCGCTTTTGACTGTACCGTCCGGACGGTTTAGTCTGCGGCATGTCGAAAGCCCGTCAATCCCGCGCGGTTCTTTGCCGCGATCGGTTGCTCGACGCCGCCGCCTCGCTAGTGCCGCGGCGCGGTGCCGGGGAACTGACGCTCGACGCCGTGGCCGAGCGCGCCGGGGTGAGCAAGGGCGGCCTGCTCTATCACTTTCCCTCCAAGGACGCGCTCATTCAGGCGATGATCGCGCGCATGGTGGACGCCTTCAATTTTGAACTCCACGCGCAGATTGCCAAGGAGCCTCTGGGGGCCGGCCGCATCACCCGGGCGATCGTCAAAGTCGGCTTCGACCACCCGAAGGAGATGCTGCAAAAGGACGAGCGATTGCGGCGCGCGCTGCTGGCGGCGGTTTCCTCCAAGCCGAGCCTGCTCGAGCCAGTGCGCACCAATTTCAAACGCTGGCGGATCGAGCTGGAAAAGGACGGACTGCCCAAGGGCGTTTCTTTGCTGGCGCTGGCGGTCATGGACGGCGTTTGCTTCTGGAAAATGTTCCAGATGCACGACCCAAGCGTTGCGGACATTGCGGCGCTTAAATCAATTCTGCACAGCCTGGCGACCGGAGCCACGGCCCGGAACGGAACCACCAAGCGGCGCCCTGCTCGGGCGGTCGCGGCCGGGCGTTAAGGCGGGCACCCACTCTCATCGGATTATGAAAAAGAAATTCTTCATCTGGATCGGCGGCGCCGTGCTCGTGCTCTTCCTGATTGCGGGCGTCAAGGGCCTTCAAATTCGCAACGCCATCGTGCAAGGCGCCAAAAATGTCCCGCCGCCCGAAGCGGTGACCACCACCAAACTGGAGTCGCAGCGCTGGCCGCAATCCATTCACGCGGTTGGCACCGTTCAACCCATCCAGGGCGTGGTGCTCAGCGCCGACCTGGCGGGCGTGGTCAAAAAGATCAACTTTGAATCCGGCACGCGGGTGAAGGCCGGTGACGTGTTGGTGGAGCTCGACGCCCAGCAGGAGGAGGCGCAGCGGCGCTCCGCCGACGCCAAGCGGGAGATGATGAACCTCTCGCTCAAGCGCGCGCAGGAACTCTTGCGCACCCAAAACAATTCGCAGGCCCAGCTCGACACCGCGCTGGCGGATTTTCGCACCGCCGATGCAAATGTGGCCGAGATGGACGCCATGATTAATCGCAAGACGATTCGCGCGCCCTTTGATGGCGAGGCCGGCATCCGCCAGGCCAACGTCGGCCAATACCTCACCAGCGGCGCGCCGATCGTTTCCCTGCAGTCGCTCGACAAGGTTTTCGTGAATTTTTCCGTGCCGCAACAGCGGCTCGCTCAACTCGTGCCCGGCACGAAGGTGCAGGTCACCTCGGATGCGACGGGTGCAAATGTTTTCGCTGGCACGCTGACCGCCGTGAATTCGGTGGTGGATGAAGCCACCCGCAACGTGCTGGTCCAGGCGACGGTCGACAACCCCGGCGCCAAGCTCCGTCCGGGAATTTTTGCCAGCGTGGAGGTGGTGTTGCCGGAGTCCGACGAAATCGTGGCGGCCCCGGCCTCGGCCATTGCCTACGCGCCCTACGGCGATTCGGTCTATATCGTGGAAGAAATGAAGGATCCGGCGGGCAAGCCCTACCAGGGAGTTCGGCAGACCTTCGTCAAGCTGGGTCCCACGCGCGGAGATCTCGTCGCGTTGACGTCGGGCGTGAAGCCCGGCGAGGAAGTTGTCACCAGCGGTATCTTCAAACTGCGCCCCAAGGTGGCGGTGAAGGTGAACAACACCATTCAGCCCTCGGCCAATCCCAAGCCAAGTCCGGCGGACACGTGAGGCGGCGGCGCTACACCCCCGGCACTTCCGCATGAAAATCACCGACATCTTTGTCCGTCGCCCAGTGCTGGCGATGGTCGTCAATCTGGTCATTCTCCTGGCCGGACTTTCCGCCATCAAGAGCATCAACACGCGACAGTACCCGAAGTCGGATCTCGCCGTCATCCAGGTCAGCACGGCCTACGTCGGGGCCAGCGCCGATCTGGTGCGCGGCTTTGTCACCACCCCGCTCGAGCGCGTCATCGCGAGTGCCGACGGCATCGATTTTCTCGAGTCCTCGAGTGCGCAGGGCGTCAGCACCATCAGCGTCCACCTCAAGCTGAACTACGACACCAACGCGGCCCTCACGCAAATCCAGGCCAAGATCGCGCAAGTGCGCAACGACCTGCCGCCCGAGGCGGAGGCTCCGGTCATCCAGGTCATCACGGCGGATGATCGCATCGCCTCGATGTACATCAGTTTTTACTCGGACAAGCTCGATGCGAACCAGATCACCGACTACCTGACCCGGGTCGTTCAGCCGAAGGTCACGGCGGTCAACGGGGTGCAGCGGGCCGACATTCTGGGCGCCCGCACGTTCGCCATGCGCGTCTGGCTGAAGTCCGATCGAATGGCCGCGTTCGGCCTCTCGCCCTCGGATGTGCGCCGGGCGCTGGGCGCGAACAATTCTCTTTCCGCCCTCGGCAGCACCAAGGGCTCGATGATTTCCGTCAATCTCACTGCCAACACCAACCTGACGTCCGCCGACGAATTCCGAAAGCTGGTCGTGAAGGAGTCCAAGGGCACCATTGTGCGCCTGGGTGACATCGCGGACGTCACGCTCGGCGCCGAAAGTTACGACGCTGACGTTCGCTTCAGCGGCGAGAGCGCGACCTTCATGGGCGTCTGGGTGCTGCCCACCTCGAACTCCCTCGATGTGATTAAGCAGGTGCGTGCCATCGTGCCGGAAATCGAGGCGCAGCTGCCCACCGGCATGAAAGTCGGCATTCCCTACGATGCCACCAAATACATCGAGAACGCGCTGCACGAGGTCGTGGTTACGCTGAGTGAAACGTTGCTCATCGTCGTCCTCGTGATTTTCCTTTTCCTCGGAAACTTCCGCGCCGTGCTGATCCCGGTCGTGGCGATTCCCGTGTCGCTCATCGGCGCCGCGTTCATCATGCTCGCAGCCGGGTTCACGTTGAACCTGCTCAC
>JANMQT010000349.1:0-1659 GCA_031370675.1 Verrucomicrobiota bacterium | reverse complement strand
CGAAGCGCTGCTGCTTTATCTCGCAACGCTCCGGGCCGGCTACGTCTTCCTGCCGCTCAACACCGCGTACCGCGAGGCGGAGGCCGCCTATTTTTTCGAAAACGCCGGGCCGTCACTCATCGTCTGCGATCCCGCAAACCTCGAATGGGTCAGTCGCGTCGCGCACGACACCTGCCGCGCGATCGTGCTCACGCTGGCCGCCGATGGCGCCAGCGGCACCTTGATCAGCGACGCCCAGCGACAACGGGTGGAGTTCCAGACGGTTCCACGCGGCGCCGACGATCTTGCGGCGATCCTCTATACGTCGGGGACTACCGGGCGGAGCAAGGGGGCGATCCTTTCGCATCGCAATTTGTCGTCGAATGCGCTGACGCTGCACGACTATTGGGGCTGGACCGCCCACGACGTGCTGATCCATGCGCTGCCGATTTTTCACGTGCACGGGTTGTTCGTCGCGGCGCATGGCGCGTTGCTGGCCGGCGCCCGCATGATTTGGTTGCCGAAGTTCGAGGCGGCGGAAGTCATCGGCTTGCTGCCCACGGCGACGGTCTTCATGGGTGTGCCCACCATGTATGGCCGGTTGCTCGCGGACCCGGCGTTCCGCGAGGCGACCTGCGCGAACATGCGCTTGTTTGTCTCCGGCTCGGCGCCGCTTTCGTACGAAACCTTCCGCCAATTCCAGGAGCGCACCGGCCACACCATCCTTGAGCGTTACGGCATGACCGAGACCAACATGCTCGCCTCGAATCCCTATGACCCCCACCACGGCGGACGGCTCGGCGGCACCGTCGGCATGGCGCTCCCGGGGGTGTCGATCCGTGTGGTCGACGACCGCGGCAATCTCTGCGCTCCCGGTGAAATCGGCAGCATCGAGGTGCAGGGACCCAACGTCTGCCTCGGCTACTGGCGCGCGCCGGAGAAAACGCAGGAGGATTTCACCCCTGACGGCTGGTTCAAGACCGGTGACGTCGGACGCTTCGGCGGCACGACCGCGGGCGTGAAGGCACCGCCCACCTACCTGACGATCGTCGGACGGAACAAGGATATGATCATCACCGGAGGCTTCAACGTCTATCCAAAGGAAATCGAGGGCTTCATCGACGCGCTGCCCGGCGTGGCGGAGAGCGCGGTCTTCGGCGTGCCGCATCCGGATTTCGGCGAGGCCGTAATCGCCGCCGTGGTTGCCCGGCCAGGCGCGGTCCTGGTCGAGGCGCAGATGATCCAAATGCTCAAGCAGCAGATCGCCAATTTCAAGGTGCCCAAACGCATCCATTTCGTGACCGAACTGCCGCGCAACGTCATGGGCAAAATCCAAAAGAACGTCCTCAAACAGACCTACAGCGAATGAAGCAGACGATCGCGCCCTTCCGCCTTTTTGCCTTGACTTAGTCGCAGAACATATCAACATATCAAGATTCGTCTATATCTTGATTGGGGTCACCGGGGCCTGTCGCCCGAGATTATCGACACAGCCCCAGCTAATTACCCAAATTTATGAACACCACCACCAAATCCCCTGTCGGCCTTGATTACAAGGTTGCCGACATCACGCTGGCCGAATGGGGCCGCAAGGAAATCACGATCGCCGAGGCCGAAATGCCGGGCTTGATGTCCATCCGCCGCAAACACGCGGCGGCGAAACCGCTCGCGGGCGTGCGC
>JANMQT010000301.1:0-9128 GCA_031370675.1 Verrucomicrobiota bacterium | reverse complement strand
GTTGAATCTCACGAAAATTGAGAGTCGCCCCTCCAAGCGCAAGCCCTGGGAGTACGTGTTCTTTTTGGATGTGGATGGTCACCACGAAGATGCCGCGATGAAGGCGGCCCTGGCCGAGGTGGCGGGGAGATCGACGCTGGTCAAGATCCTCGGGAGTTATCCGAACAATCTCTGAGCGGACAAGGGGAGTCGAAAGTCGAAGGTCGAAGGCCAGCGGGGGAGGGAGGCAATCAGAAGTGGGAAGTCGGAATGCGGAAGTCGGAATGGGGATGGGCAGAGTCGATGTCGGCTGAAGTGTGCCGCGCGCACGGCAGGTCGGTCTGGCTGAGGTCTGGCAGTCGTCAAGCTTGGGACCGCTGGGCGAGCCGTCCCTACCTGCCAAACACCTGCCCCGCGCGAAGCGTTTGATTTCCGCGCGCGGTTGGCGGATGGCAGGTGGACCGAATTTCCGTTGATGACTCCACCTGAAACCCCCGAGTTCGAAATGATTCCGACCCCCGGCGACGGGGCTGCGGCGGAGATCGCGCATGTGCCGCCGGATGATCCGCCGCTGCGTGCATTGATCGATCGGAATTTTCTATCGTACGCCAGCTACGTCATCCGCGATCGCGCCATTCCCGCACTCGAGGACGGCCTCAAGCCCGTCCAGCGGCGCATCCTCCACGCGCTGCAGCGGCAGGACGACGGCCGTTTCACCAAGGTCGCCAATGTGGTCGGCGACTCGATGAAATTTCACCCGCACGGTGATGCCTCCATCGCTGACGCGCTGGTGGGACTCACGCAAAAGGGTTACCTCATCGAGGGTCAGGGCAACTTCGGAAACATTTTCACCGGCGATCCGGCGGCGGCTTCCCGTTACATCGAGTGCCGGCTCACCGAGCTCGCGCGCCGCGAGATGTTCAACGAGGAACTGACGCGCTTTGTCCCGAGCTACGACGGGCGCAACAAGGAACCGGTGGTCCTGCCGGCGAAAATCCCGCTCCTGCTGATGATGGGCGCCGAGGGCATCGCCGTGGGCTTGTCCACCCGGATCCTGCCGCACAACTTCGGCGAGCTGCTGGAGGCGCAGATCGCCATCCTCCAGAACAAGCCATTCGAGCTGCTTCCCGATCTGCCCACCGGCGGCCTGATGGACGCGGCCGGTTACGAGAAGGGATTCGGCAAGATCCGCGTCCGGGCGGTGATCGAGGAAAAGAAGATGGTCGCGGGCACCATCGTGGTGCGGGAAGTCCCGGCGGGCACGACCACCGACACCTTGATCGCGTCGATCGAGGAGGCGGCGCGCAAGAAAAAGATCCGCGTCAGCTCGATCGACGATTTCACGGCTGAAAAGGTCGAAATCGAGATCAAGCTGCAAAAGGGCGAGGATCCGAAAAAGGCGATCGCGGCGCTCTATCATTTCACGGCCTGCGAGCAGTCGATTTCCGTCCGGCCGATCGTGATCCGCGGGGATCGACCGGTCGAGCTGGGCGTGGACGAGATCCTGCGGGTGAACACCGCGCAGTTGATGGACACGCTGCAGCGCGAGCTCGAACTCGGGCGCAGGAAGTTGCAGGAGGAAATTCACGCCAAGAGCCTGGCGCGCGTCTTCATCGAGAACCGGATCTACAAGGACATCGAGAAATGCGAAACCCTGGAGGAGGTCCGTCAGGCGGTGCTGACCGGCGTGAACAAGTTTCGCCGCGAGCTGCGGCGCGACGTCTCGGCGGAGGACGTGGAATCGCTCCTGCAACTCCGAATCAAGCGCATCTCGCTTTTCGATCTCAAGCAGAACCGCCGCGAGATCGCCGATGCGGTCAAGGCGCTGGCCGAGACCGAGGCCAATCTCGCGAGCCTCAAGAAATACGCGATCGGCTACCTGCGGAATCTCCTCAAGGCCCACGGAAAACTCCACCCGCGCCTGACGCGAATCGTGACGTTCGGCGAGACCGACGCGCGCGAGCTGGCGGCGAAGAACCTGGCGATCGCGTACGACAGGACGCGCGGTTACCTCGGCTGGGACGTGCGGGGCGACGGAATCGAGGCGGCGTTCAAGTGTTCCGAGCTCGACCGCATCCTGGTGATCCACGCGGACGGTCGTTATCGCGTGATCCCGCCGCCGGAAAAACTCTTTGTCGATCGGGATGTGATTCGATTTGAGGTCTTCGATCGGGATCAGATTTACACGGCCGCGTACGCGTCACGCACGGAGAGCTACGCCAAGCGGTTTACGTTCGGGGGCACGATCCTGAACAAGGAATACAACTGCATTCCGGAAAAAATGCGGTTTCACTATTTGCACGGCGGGTCGCCGGATCGGCTCCACATCAAGTTCCGCGAGTACAAGCTGAAGGCCGGGCAGCGCAAGCCGCCGAAGGGCGCGCGCGGTCCCGACAAGCAGACCGTCAAGGTGGCCGATCTACCGCTGCAGAATCCGAAGGTCCGCGGCACGCTGCTGAGCGAGCGCGACATCGAGTCGGCCACCTCGGCGCGCCCGCGCGGCTGGCCGGAGGCGGAGGAAACGGAAAGACCGCGCGCGCACGAACCGGGGCTGGGGCCGCTGTTTGGGGACGCGGCGGACTAGAGCCAACCGGCGGCGCCGAGGACGGCGGCCGCGCCGAGCAGCCACAGTGGGTTCCACTTGGTGCCGAAGGCCACCAGCGCGGTGACCAGGCTGATCGCCACGTATTTCCAATCGAGACCCGCGGCTTGCGTCAGCACAAATCCGCTCGCCAGCACCAACCCCACCGCCACCGGGACCAGCGCGCGCTGGAGCAGCAGCCGGACGGGCGACTGGTAAAAGCGATGCCAGGCGCGTTGCGCGCCATAGGTCAGCAGGCAACTCGGCGCGCACATCGCCGCCGTGGCCACGCAGGCACCGGGGATGCCGGCGACCTGCCAGCCGATGAGCGTGACGATGAGCACGTTGGGTCCAGGGACGGCCTGGGCGATGGCGAAGAGATCGACAAATTGGGAGTTCGAGAGCCAATGGTTCTGCTCGACCGCCACACGATGAAGTTCCGGAATGATAGCATTGGCGCCGCCCACGGCCAGCAGCGAGAGCAGCACGAAATGATACGCCAGCGAGCCGAGCGGAGAGGCGGGTTTCATTTCTTGAAGACCCGCGCGAGGAAAAGTGAAACGGGAATCAATCCGAGCAGGACCCAGCCGATCGGCCAGCGCAACAGCGCAACGGCGGTGAATCCCGCGGACGCGACACACGCACTGCGGAAGCCGTCGATGCCGCTGCGGGCCATTTTTCCGGCCATCGCGATGACCAGTCCGGCCGCGGCCGCGGAGACGCCGGCCATGGCGCCGCGCACGATCGTGAGGTCGCCGTATTTCACGTACAGCATGCCCGCGCCGATGGCGAAGCAGAACGGCAGCGCGAGCAGCGCGGTGACGCTCACGAGCGAACCGCGCCAGCCTTGAAAGCGCGCGCCGACGCAGATGGCGAGATTGAGCACGTTGGGTCCGGGCAGCAGCTGGCAGAGGCTGAGCAGCTCGTTAAATTCGGCGTCGTTCAGCCAGGCGCGTTGCTCCACGAGCATCCGACGCGTCCATGGCAGGACGCCACCGAAGCCCGAGATGGCAATCTGCAAGAAGCCCGCGAACAGATCGCCCAGCGAGACCGCTTCCGCGGGTGGATTCGTGGTGTCGCCCGCCGTGAGTTCCGCCATGACTGGTGTGAGACTAGCCGCCGGCGCCCGCGCCACAAGCGCAACCAACGCTCACCAAACCTCGACTGCACCGGCCTCGCTTGTGAGCTGGCGACCCGCCTGCTCAAAGCCGGTCCGCAGGTAACCGAGGGCGAGCCAGTCGCTCGTGTTCGGAACCGCCACGGCGCTGGTGACTTCGCCCGCCGGCTTGCCGTCGGCCTGCAACGTTTGTCCGGCGTGCAGCGGGAACGCCGCGCGCAAGCGGCGCAGATGATGATGCACGCGACCGACGCTCTTGATTCGTGAGATGACCTCCTGCCCGATGTAACAGCCCTTGGTGTAGCTGATGGCGCGTTCCTCCAGGCCGGCTTCGACCGGAATGGTGTCCTCCGCGAGGTCCTGTCCCCAGCGCGGGATGTTCTCGCTAATCCGGAGCAACTCGATCTCCGCCGCATTCAGTTCTCCCTCGCCCAGCCACGCGCGCAACGGTTCCGCATGGGCCGCGGCCGCAAAGAGATCGTGGCCGTCCCGCCCGTAGCGCGCGGAGCGGGCGAGGCGGACGAGCGGCGCGAGTTCCGCGGGCAGGGAACTGATCGAGCGCGGATCGATCACGTGAAAAAGCACGTTTGCGTCCGTGATGTCCTCCAGCGTGACGTCATCGGCGATGATGTAACGCTCCAGTCGCGCCGCGAGCGATTCGCGCAATTCAGGCTCGGCATCGACGATGTACGCGTCGGGCTCCGCGCGAATGAAAATGTCCGCGCACATTTTTCCCTTCACGGTCATGACGCAGGCGAAGAGCGTGGCGTCTTCGCGCGCCAGCCGGATGTCGTTGCTGATCTGGCCCTGGACAAAGCGTTGCCGGTCGGAACCCGCGAGGCGAAATTTCGTGCGAGCCGAAAGATCCGCCCAGCCGCCCGAGGGAAAAAATGTTGCCATGCTGCACTGAATCCCGACTGGTCGCCGACGCAATCTCCCGCTGCGTCTTCAGCGCGTGCGGGCACGGGCAATCCCGGGCTCAATCCCCGATCAGCCGCTTGAGCCAGCCCTTCGGTTTTTGCTCGCGAATCAGACGGGAGCGCGGTGGATTATCACCGCTCCCGACGGGCCGGAGGCCTACGCGCTGGGTGGGGCGGATGTCGCCGGGGATCACGGGGTCGACCACGGGGGGAAGGATCTCGGCGACGATTGCTTCCAGGACCTCGCTGCCAGGTTTGATGATGACGGTCTCGCGCGGTGCGGCCGGTACCTCGTCCGACATCGCGGCATCGATCGCATCCAGCGCGTTGGCGAATTTCGCGTCGAGCACCGGGTCCGGCAATCCCTCTGGCGCCGGGGCTTCGGACTCGGGGATGCTGGGTACAATCGATTTTGGCTGGACTGGCGTCACTGGCTCCGCTGGTGCCTTGATCGGCGTCGGTCCGGTCTTGGCGCCGCCGAGCGGTGATTGCAACAAAGCTTGAAGATTCGTGGTCGTGTCGCTGAGCCTGCGGACGATGCGGTGCGGGGTCCCGGTTGGGAAATTGGGCGAGACCGGCGGCGCGGCCGGGAAGGGTGGAAGCGGAACCGCGCCCGTCGGCGCGGGGCGCGCCGGCGCCGGCGGAGGAATTCGCGTGGTGGCGGGTCGCGACGAAAGATGAGCTGGAATCGGCGCCGGCGCGGGTCGTGCCGACGGGCGCGGCGATAACGGTGGAATCGGTGGAATCGGCGGAATCGACGAAATCGGCGAGGTCGCAGGTCGCACCGGAGAGCTGGATGGAATCACCGTCGTTGGTGGTCGGGCGGGAGGAAGCGGCGGAGTGGTCCCCGTCGCGGGGCGCACGGGCGAGAGTGAGGGCAGTCGGACCGGCGCGGTCGAGGGCTTGGGCGGGCCCGACTGCACGGGAGTGGTGTGGATTAACTCCAGCCCGCGCCTCGGCTTGATCGCGCCGCGACCGCCGTGCGTTTCCGGAATCATTCCGCTCCTCGCGGGTGCGTCACTCAGTTCCGGCAGGACTCGCGTGGCGGGCGGTGCATCGGGTTTCTTCGGCGCGCCCCCCGCCGGCTCCGGTGCCATTTCGACCGCGTTGACCGCGGCGACCGCGGCGACGGATTCGATGGCGACGGTCTTTGCGGCGACCGCCTCCATGGATTCGACGACGTCCACGGGTGCGTCGACGGCTCCGGCGGGCGGGGCGGACTCCGCCGGAATGGGATCGCGTTTTGCGATCTCCGCGGGTGGCGGGTCGGGTTCAAACGCCCGGGAAAGGATGGCCGCATCTGAGGTACCCCATCCGCGCTTCATGGCTCCGAAGAGCAGTCCGGCGACCGTTCCGGTCGCGGGTACGGCGGGATTGGGGCCGGCAAGTTTGAGTGCGAGTTGGAGGTCGCGGTACAGATGGCGCACTGGATTTCCGCCCTCAAAGTTGCCTTTGACCATGGCGGCCAATTTTTCCGAAATGAAGGGGGAACGCGCCGGATCCTCGTCGAGAGCATCGAGCAGCGCCTCGGGTTTGAGGCCGCCCGCCCGCGCGAGCGCCAGCATTTCCGAAAGCCCCTCGAGCGTCAACGCCGCCAGGATTTGCAGCGACAGTTTCAAGCGCGCCGCATCGCCGACTGCGCCGACCGGGACGATGCTGCGCGAGGTGGCTTGGAGGACGGGACGGGCGTCCTTGATCGCGGACTCGCTGCCGCCGAGGTAGTACACCAGTTGACGGTTGGCGGCTTCGGCCCGGCTGCCCGCGAAGGGCGCGTCGACGTAGCGCGCGCCGGTGCTTTCGACGATCGCACCGAGCTCAATCGCGGTCGCTGGCGCGATCGTGGGATGCGCGAGGATGACATGGCGAGGGCGCAACGCGGCGGTGATCGTGCGGATCACCTTGTCGAGCGCCGCGTCGTCGGGAACGAACAACTGGATCGTGTCGCAAAGGTCCACCACCTCGACGGCGGAGCCGAGAAAGTTGGGTTCGGCGCGAGGGGAGCGGTTCCAGACGTAGACGGAAAATCCGGCCGAGCGCAGGCCGGCCGAAACCTTAGAGCCAATCTGGCCGAGGCCGATGACTCCAACCCGATTTTTTTGCTTCCGCGACATGGTGCGCGTGGACGACCGCTCTCCCTACTTCTCGAGGAAGATCTCAATCTTGGCTTTTTGGCGCAATGATTCCAGCACCTTTTTCAACTCTTCCTTCCGCTTCTCGACCTGGATCAGGTTGCCGATGCGGCCGCTGATCTGGTCAAGCGGAATCGGCGCGGCCGGCCGGCGGCCCGTCAACTGAATGATATGAAGTCCAATCTTGGTGCGCACCGGCGACACGATATCACCCACGTTTTTATTGAAGATGGCGTTGCTGAACGCGGGGTCGACATCGTCCTTCGCGAAATAACCGAGGTCTCCGCCCGCGTCGCGCGTGACGGTGTCCTCGGAATATTGCCGCGCCAACGGCGCGAACGCCTCGCCCTTGATCAAGCGGTCGGCGATGGACTTGAGCTGGCGTTGCTTTTCCGTGATCACCGCCGCGGTCGCTCCGGGATAAATTTGAAGCAGAATGTGACTGGCGCGCACCATCTCGGGTGTGGAAAACGCGATCGAACTCTCCTTGTAAACTTTTTCAATTTCCTCCGGGCTGACCGCCAGCTTGCCCTCGACTTGCGCGGCGAGCCAGCGCTCCTGCTTGAGTGCCGTGCGCAAGTTGTCCCGGATCGATGCCTCCGTTTGGCCGCCCTTGATGAGTTCCTCGCGAAAAATCGCCTCATCCGGATAGCCGAGCTTGAGTTGCTGGAAACGAAGATCGACTTCTGCATCGGAAACCGCGATGTCCTTCGACGCGCGCGTCAGCAGGCGATCGTTAATGAGTTCCTCGACCACCTTGGCCGTCGAATCTTTGCGCGCCTCCGGGGTGAGCTTGCTGGGTTCAAATCCGCTCGCGAGAACGATCCCGTTAAAAACCCGCAGCACATCGATTCGGAGGATGGGATCGCCGTCGACCTTGGCGACGACCTCGGGAAGTTCGTCGTCCGCGAAGAGGGGGAGGGCGCCGAGGAGGGTCGCGGCGACGATTCCGAGGGCCGTGAAATAAGGACGGGGCATAGGCGGGGATACATCGCACCGCCGCCGACGGATTCTAGGAAATATTTGACCGCGCCCGTGTTCCGGTCAGCCGCGGCGGCCTGGCGCCTTTCGGTCCGCAGCCCTTTCCGAGGCGGGTTTCTTGGCCGCTGGCGGCGGGGGCGCCGATGAAGCCGCGGTCGGAGCGCGGGTGGTTGGAGGCCGTTTACCCCGGGCGCGTGAGCGGTCCTTGGGGGGACCGGCAAAGGCCCCCCAGGTCTTGATGACAAAGGCGGAGGGCGAGCTGACAGGCGGGGGCGTGGCGATATTCGGGCCCGCTGCGGCCTGCTGCATCATCAGGCCGCGCAGCGCCTCGATTCGCGGGGAGCTGGCCGGGGCGCCGCTCCAGCCGCGGTCCGGCCGGCCGGCGACCAGGGTTGGTTCGACCACGGGGGGCTTGATGGTCAGGTTTTCCGCCGACAGCCCGATGGCCCGGGGGTCGAGGCCGCCGGGCGGCGTGATCCTTGGTGCGACGACAAAGAAGACGTCGCCCGCGATGCGATTCGCATAGCCGCCCGGAGATGGCGCGGTGCCAATCGCCTGGGCCAGGAGGCGAAATTGTGGAATGGGATGTTGGACTACCTGGCGCAGCGCCGGGTAGCTCGGCCCTCCCACCCAGATGCAGCCGGGCCCGCGACGGTAGGCGATGTTCGTGCAACTTACGGTCGAACTGATGAAGTCGAAATTGGAAGACGGCCGGTAAATCCAGGGCAGCAGGGCGGCCTCGCCGAAATTGATTGCGGGAACGAAGTTGTAGGCCGCCGGACCGATATTGCAAACCACCTCCACCTGCGCGGAGATGCCAGTGGCGGGTTGGAAAATCGCCTCCGGTGGCAACGGCGTCCAACCGATGAGGTCCTCGGGTTCCACCGCGAGGGTTTGCGACGCGGCGCGAGACGGGGACGGCGCACCGTGGCCGGTGAATTTCGGGCTCGCGCGCCAGGCAACCCACGCGGGCCCCCATTCAAAGCCGGGAACCCATACCCATCCCGTTTCCGGAATCTTCGCCCAACGACCGTAATGATAGGTCGCCCAGCCAAAGTCCTCGTGCGAGACCCACGTCCAGCCTTGATCCGTCTGACACCAATAACCATCGGCGTAGGGTCGCCAGTCGGCTTTGGTCGCGGCGATCGGCGGCTGCCAGACCAGTCCCAAATCGGCCGATTCCCTCCACGTTCCGCTGGCCGGGAGCGCTGCGACAAAGAAATCGAAGTTCACCTCATTCGCGCCGGCGCGCGCGGTCGAGGCGGCCGAGGCGGCGAGGATGAGAAGAGCGGCGACCCGGGCCGCGACCAAACAATGTTTCATGGGCACGCGATCGCATGAGAGGCGGAGAATCGGGGTCGCGCAAGCTCCGGGCGATCGCCTTCGATTCGGCGTCAGGGCGAGGGCGTGGCCTGGCCGCC
>JANMQT010000263.1:0-3133 GCA_031370675.1 Verrucomicrobiota bacterium | reverse complement strand
GCCAGCCCAAAGTCGATTACCTTCACCAGCAATCCGTCCTCCTCCTCGTGCTCGATCCCCTCGCCCAACGGCGAAGGTGCCCGCGCCAGCATCAGATTGGCCGGTTTGATGTCGCGATGAATCAGACCGCGCGCATCGGCCGCGGCGAGTCCCTGCGCCGCCTGAAGAATGATGCGCAGCGCGAGGCGCGAGGGCTGCGGCCCGGTCCGCCGGACGTGGGCATCGACCGTCTCGCCCTCCACGAATTCCATTGCGTAAAAGATGTCGTCGCCCTCCGCGCGCAGCTGGTAAACGCCTGCCACGTTGGAGTGATGCAACTGCGCCGCCGCCCGCGCTTCGGCCAAAAAGCGCTGCCGGGCGGTCGGATCGCCCAAGTACGTCGCGTTGATCACCTTCAACGCCACGGTGCGTCCGAGCTGCGTGTCGGTGGCCCGGTAGGTGATGCCCATCGCGCCGCGGCCCAACTCGACGCGCGTGCCGTCGTCGCGGCGCGAGATCGCAAAGGGGGCGTAGCTGGGGTCGTCGGGCATGGGGGCGAAATCAGACTTAACGAAGGATGGCAGACTCGTCGACTCTTCACCATGCCCGCCGACGGCAGGCAGGTTGGAGCCAAGGGTGATGGTGTAAGGGGAGCCGGGGACGACGTGAAGAGTGACAGGTGACGGCGTGACAAACTGGACCAGTATCTGTGCCTAGCTCACTTGACAGGTAGGATTCAATGGTGTCCGCATCGCCGGCAACCCATCCTCCGCGCCTCGGGATTCACCGCCGCGACGGAGTTACAGTCCGCTTGAGCTTGAGATTCTTCGCGATCAACGCGGCGATTTCGTCCTGCACCGCAAAGATGTCCTTCACCTCTCGATCAAAATTATCGGACCAGACGTGAAAGCCGTCCGCCTCGTTGATGAGCTGCGCGGTGATGCGCAGGCGATTCCCGACTTGCGCACGCCGCCCTCAACCACCTACGCGACGCCAAGTTGTTTTCGGCCTCGCTGAGATTCGCAAACGCGAAGACCGCGACCGACTTGGTAGCCGGCGCCGGCTATTTGCTGCTTCCCGCCGTCTTTGGCTTCATTTCCTCGAGCAGCGCGATGAATTCCGCTTTGTCGCGGATTCGATCCCACAACGGATCGATGGGGAGAAGCGCTGCCGACACCCAGTAATTCCGCTCGATCACCTTTCGGATGTACGGAACGGCCGCCGCGGCATCGCCCCGCGCCGCATAGTACTGGGCGAGCAGCCCGCCCAGACGGACGCTGGGGAAGTACCTTGTTTCCTCGCGTGCCGCCAGTTCCACCGGCGCAATCTCGAGCGCGGCCTCGTCACCCCTGCCCTGCCACGCGAGAGCCAGGCCCAGCATGGCGCGATCCTCGAGATTGGCAGGCTCCTCGCGCAAGCGTTGCCGAAGGACGGATTCCACGTTTTGCCATTGCCCGCGCGCCAGAGCATCCTTGCCCTCCATTTGGTACGACAGGGCCGTCAATGTCGCTTTCGGTCCCACCACCATCTGCTCGGTAAAATAGATTTTTGCGGTCAGCGCGGCAGCCTCCCGAACCCGCTCGGGTTTCCGCTCGAGCAGCGCGGCCCACATCGCAAGATAGACGGCTCGCTCCTCGATGCGATCCTTGGGCAGAAGCTGGTCAAGTTCAGCGCGCATGCCAGCGAGGTCGCCGCGGCAGCCGAGCAACCGGGCCTTTTGCAAGTGGGCACCGGCGAAATATCCCAGCGCCAGCGCGGCGTTCAGTTGCTCGAGCGCAGTGGTGGGATTTGGCGGATTTTCGAAAATATAAGTGTTCGCCAGGTTGTAGCGCAAGAGAGGGTCGCGAGGACTGCTTTGCACCGCCTCCTCGGCCACCACGCGTGCCTCGGAAATGCGATTCTGTGAAAGCAGGGCGCTGACCAGCGCGCTGCGCACGCGGATCTCCTCGGGGCGCAGAGCCATGGCGCGACGCAGGTAAATCTCCGCCTGGCTTCCTGCGCCCTGAATAACCAAGATCCGTCCCAGCGCCAGCAACGCCTCCGGCTCATCCGGATTCAGCGCCAACGCACGCTTGGCAAACGCCTCGGTCTCCTGCCGCCTCTTCTCACTTTGATCCCATGTCCGAAATACGTATGCGGAACTAACCCCGGCGCGAACACCCCAGGCCTGCGCCAGGGTCGGTTCCAGTTCCGTCGCCCGCCGCGTTAGATCCTCGCCAACGGCCAGGTCGTCCCGCGTAAATCCCGTCCTTTCATACAAGGCCAGCGCCTGATTTGCCAACTGTCCGGCCGGGCTTGCAGCGGGCGCGCTCGCAGTCGCTGCGAGTGGCACTGCCGGCGCCCGCTCCTTCCGCAGCCAGGCGAAACCACCGGCCAGGAGCACTGCGACGACGATGCCCGCCGCGATAACCCGGCCGCGCGAACGCGTTCCGAGCCGGAAGCCGGATCCAGCGGCGGCCAATTCCCCGTCGTGGAACCGTGATTTTCGAAACGGCGGAAAGTCCCGGAGCAAACCGCTCGCGATTACCTGATGAATGCCGACGAATTGCGCCGGATCGTCGAGCGGATTTTCCCCCACCCGCAGAAAGGTGGCCGCGACGTCCCGTTCGGCCGCGAGCAATTCGGCCGTCGAAGCGGTCACCAGAATCTGCCCGCCATGCGCCAGTTCAATCAAGCGCGCGGTCCGATTGAGGGCCGGACCGAAAAAGTCGTTGCCCCGCTTTTCCGCGCTGCCGACATGAACCGCCATGCGGACCTTCAAGCCGTCGACCGCACTCCAATCCTCCGCGCCAAGCACACGCTGGGCTGCCACGGCCGCATTCACGGCATCTGCCGGCCGGGCAAACGCCGCGTAAAATGCGTCACCGACGGCCTTGAAGATCTCGCCCGAATGTTCCGCCACCACGGCGCGAATCTTTTCATCGTGCCGCGCGACGGCCTGCTCCATCGCCGCGCGATGATTCAGCCAGCGCAGGCTTGAGCCTTCAATGTCCGTAAAAAGAAATGCGGAAAGTCCGGCGGTCGAGGGGGACATGGATCGTTCGGTCGCCGCGCGACCGAGTGAAGGCGGAGCGTGCCAGAGGACGGCGGCGATGCAAAGCCGCAAGTGCCTGAGGCGGCATTCCGTGGTTTGAATTCCTGCACGAGCGCCTCG
>JANMQT010000260.1:0-7090 GCA_031370675.1 Verrucomicrobiota bacterium | reverse complement strand
TCCAATAAAGCGGGACGAGTCCCCAGGTGAGGAAAGCGATCAACCCGACCAGCACTCCGGACCGCGCGCGTTTGGATTCGGGGGCGTGCACGAGGGGAAACGCGCGGGCGTCCCGGCGGGAGGCGCATCATCGCACGGAATGGCCGGGCTTCCACCTTCCGCTCACGCCGCCCGTGTGCCTCTCCTCGACCGGAAATTTTCTGGTGTCTCGCCGGCGCGTCTCTTATGAATACGCAAATGGCGTCCCCCAGCGCTACCATCTCCCCTGCTGCCGCCCCCCCCCAGGAAGCCGCGCCCTTGCTCGACGTCCAGGGCGTGACCTTGCAATACAAGACCAAGGAGTCGCTCGTGACGGCGACTTTTCGCGTCAGTTTCAATGTCTTCAAATCGGATCGCTTCGTCCTGCTTGGTCCCTCGGGTTGCGGAAAATCAACCCTGCTCAAGGCAATCGGCGGTTATTTGCACCCGACCGAGGGAGAAATGCGGCTGAAGGATCGCGTCATCACCAAGCCGGGGCCGGATCGGATGATGGTCTTTCAGGAATTTGATCAGCTCCTGCCGTGGAAAACGGTGAAGCAGAACGTCACGTTCGCGCTCACCTCCAGCGGCCGGATGAGCAGCCGCGACGCGGAACAACGCGCGCTCAGTTATCTCGACAAGGTCAACCTGACGAAATTTGTGGACAGCTATCCCCACACCCTGTCCGGCGGCATGAAGCAGCGCGTGGCGATCGCGCGCGGCATGGCGATGGAGCCCGACGTGCTGTTGATGGACGAACCGTTCGCGGCGCTCGACGCCCTCACGCGCCGCAAGATGCAGGACGAGCTGCTGCAACTCTGGGCGGACACGCGGTTCACCGTTCTCTTCGTAACCCATTCCATTCCCGAGGCGGTGAAAATCGGCAGCCGCATCCTGCTGCTCTCGCCGCATCCAGGCCAGGTCAAGGCGGAGGTCAACAGCGTCGCCCCCGACGACGCCGCCGGCGCCCGTGCGCTCGAACGAAAAATCCACAACGCCCTCTTCGCCGACGAGGTCGAGGAGGACGCGCTGCACCACTAAAGATGATGCGTCGAGTGTCGAGAGTCGAGGGCCAGCTCTCACAAATCTAAAATCGGAAATCTAAAATCTAAAATTCCCCGATGTCCGCCATTCTTCCCTGCACCCGGCCGGAGCGCGCTTGCGAGACGCTCGATTCGTCGACGATCGGCGTGATCGAGAAACCGATCTCGACGTTCGAGCGCGTCTGGAACCAGGACTGGATCCGCAAGGCGTTCATCATCGTCTTCCTCGCGCTCGTCTGGCAGTTCTATGCCGCCTGGAAGAACAACCAGCTGGTCTTCCCGACCTTCGTCGACACCGTCAAAGCGTTCGTCGATTCCTGCAAGGAGGGCGTGTTGCCCGCGCGCGTCGTCGGCTCGCTCAAGCTGCTCGTGGGCGGCTACGGCATCGGCCTCGCACTGGCCGGCGTGATGACCGTGCTCGCGATTTCGACTCGCTTCGGCAACGATTTGCTCGAGACGCTGACCTCCATGTTCAACCCTCTGCCAGCGATCGCGCTGCTGCCGCTGGCGATGCTGTGGTTCGGCCTCGGCAACATGAGCATCATCTTTGTGACCGTACATTCCGTGCTGTGGCCGGTCGCTCTCAACACGCACTCGGGGTTCCGCTCGGTCAGCAACACGATGCGCATGGTGGGCAAGAACTACGGCCTTGGCGGAATGAACTACGTCTTCAAGATTTTGATTCCCGGCGCGTTCCCGAGCATCCTGGCCGGCATGAAAATTGGCTGGGCGTTCGCCTGGCGCACGCTCATCGCCGCCGAGCTGGTGTACGGCGCCAACAAGGGCGGCGGCGGCCTGGGGTGGTACATCTTCGAAAACAAGAACACCCTCGAGATCCCCGCCGTCTTCGCCGGCCTGCTCACTGTCATCATCATCGGCCTGATCGTCGAGAACCTCGTCTTCCGCGTGATCGAGCGCCGCACCGTGCGGAAGTGGGGCATGCAAGCCTGAGGGAATTTCGGATCTTAGATCTTAGATCTTAGGTCTTAGGTCTTAGATCTTAGATATTAGATCTTAGATTTCAGATTTGAGCCTCCAGCGGTCGGCATTGGAATTTCTTCGTTTACTTCGAATTTCGAGTTTCCCGCGCGGCGCGCGGGTTATTTGGTCGCGTCCGCGTCCACTTCCACGCTCCGGCCGTTCACTTGCGCGCGTCCGACCACCCGCGCTCGCCCCTGCGACGGTGCCTGCTGCGCCTGCGCGCGGCCCAATTCCGCCGCGTTCCGGGTCGCCATTCCGCCGGCGGCCGATTCCCCGGGGGCATTCTGCACCGGTGGCGCGGACGCCTGGTACACACCCTCAATGGTTACATTCTGCCGCAGCGTGTTGCTGACCCCACTCGCCCGGAAATTGAATGTCGCGGCCACGTCCGCCGCTTGTGCGTCCGCGGGCGAACCGGCCTTGTTTTTGGCCTCCGAGGCCGGTGGAGAGACGGCCGTCTTGGCGCGCTCCTTCGCGGCGAGGGCGTCCTTCTTCGCCACGAGATCGATTTCGCCGGCGTACACCGAGCCGTCGGCGTCGACGATTTCCACACGGCTGCCGGACTGGCGGAATTCGAACTGATTCAGGAGTTGCGACGTCCGCTCATCCAAGGAGGGCGCCTTGCGCGCGCGGTCCTGCAACTGCGCCGGCGACTGCGCAAAATTCTGCCGCAAGTGCGCCGAGGTCTCGAGCTTGCTGGCAAACTCCTCCGCACGCGGTTGCGCCACAGACGGGGCGCCGGCGGGTGCGGTCGCAGCGGGCGGCGCCACCACGGCCGGCTTCGGTGCCGCGGCAATCCTTCCGGCCGCCAGGGCGTCAGTCGGTGGCGCGGCCGTCGCCACGCCTGGAGCCGTCGCCTGCTCCTTGGCGTCACGGTCACGACCCGCGGCGGGCTCGTCGGTTCGCTTGGCCAGGCCATCGGCCGACGCCGCGCCCTGCGCCGCCAGCTCGCGCCCCACGGTCGCCGGTGCCGTCTCGTTGAGCACGACTTGCTTGGTTTGCGACGCAGGCGACGGAGAAAACCAGCGGCCGTTCCACGCGAACAGACCGATCATCAACAATGCCATGGCCACGGTCGCCACCGCGCGCTGCCAATGAAAGAGCCATGCGAGCAAACCCGGACGCACTTCATCCGCCCGGCTCGCGCCCTCGAACTGCCGCGAAACCTCCGCCTGCAATTGCGTGCGCATCGGCCCCGGCATCGTCGGCTCCTCGGCGCCAAGCTCCGCCCGCCGGCGCGCGGCCTGCGCGCGCAGTCCCGCGTCGAGCGGATGGATCGGTTCTGGAGGATCAGCGGGCATTCAAATAGGAACGTTGACGTCGACGAAATTGCTGCCGGCCTCGCGGAGGCCGGGGCGGGCGGGATTCCGCTCCTGACCGACGATTCGAGTGGTGGCCGCAATTTGCTTCGGGTGATTCATGACGATTAGACGGGAAATCGGGGCGGATTGCCCGCGACAAAAACCTGGCGCGCAATTTCGCCGAGTCGATCAAGGCACTTGCTCAAACGCGAGCTGACCGTCTTCACGTTCAACGCGAGCGCCGCGGCGATCTCATCGTAGCTCAGGTCGGCGTAATAGCGCAGTTCGATAATTTCGCGGCAAGGGTCGCCGACCGCATCCAGGCACTGCCGCATCAAGGCCGCGTTCTCGGACCGCAGCAACGCGGCGTCCGGCGACGGCGCCTCGCTGGCCGGCTCGAAACCTGGCGTCGTTCCCGCAGGCGACGCGTCGAGCGAAAGCGGCGTCAGGCCCCCGCCCCGCTTGGCGGCGACCCCCTTCGCCCGGAAGTCGAACGCCTTGTTCGAGGCGATGCGCAGCAGCCACGTCTGGAAGGCGCTGCGGCCGTCGAACGACTTCAGGCTGCGCACAACCGCCACCAAGGTCTCCTGGCAAATCTCCTCCGTGTCCTCGCGCGAAAAATCCCCGGAAAGTTGGAAAACGAAACGGAACGTGACCGGGTAATAGCGGTCGAAGAGCTCGTCCCAAGCGCGCCCGTCGCCGGCGCGACAGCGCTGAAGGAGGGCGGGATCGTCGCTCATGGTGGCATCCGCATGGGCCCTCAGGCCCGCGACGGGAAACTCGAAGAACGAAACTCGAAACTCGAAGAAAGTGAAAGTCTGAAGCGCAGAAAACTCAAAGTGCGAGCGCTGGCGACACCCCGCTTTGGAGCTTTTCACCTTGAGGCTTTGAGTTTTCTTCGAATTTCGAACTTCGAGTTTCGAGTTTCCCGAAGAATTGCGGGAGCAATTCCTCGGGCCCGCCGACCAATCCTGCATGCACTCGATCCTTCGCTCGTTTTTGTTCGCCCTGCTCCTTACCGCCGCCCCGGCGTTCGCCCGGGCCGATGGCTTCATCGTGGTCACGGAGTCCCTGCACTTCCGCCCGCCACCCCACCACCCCGCGTTTCTCCCGCTCGAGGTCACCTCGCACAAGGTGAATGTCCGCATCGACGGACAAGTCGCCACGACCAGTGTCGACCAGGAATTTTACAACCCGTCCGATCGCACGGTCGAGGGCACCTACTTCTTCCCCGTGCCGAAGGACGCGCAGATTGACAAGTTCCAGATGCAGATTGGCGACAAGCTCGCCGAGGCCGAGCTGCTCGACGCCGCCAAAGCTCGTGGCATCTACGAGGAAATCGTCCGCCAGGTGAAGGACCCGGCGCTGCTCGAGTACGCCGGCCGGCAGCTCTTCAAGGCGCGGGTGTTCCCGATCGAAGGAAGATCGACGAAGCGACTCCGAATCACCTACACCGAACTCCTGCGGACGGACTCCGGCGCCTTGACCTATCGTTACCCGCTCGCCACCGAGAAATTTTCCGCGAAGCCGGTCAAGATTGTCGCCATCGAAGTCGAGGTGAAATCCGACCAGCCGTTCGCGTCGCTCTACTCGCCCAGTCACAAGATCGCGATCAAGCGGGATGACTCCGGCCGACGCGCCACGATTAACTACGAGGCCAGGGACGAGAAGCCGGACAGCGATTTCGAATTGGTCTGCACCGGCGAGACGCGCGCGGCAGACGAAGTGCCGATCAATCTGCTCACCTACCGCGAACCGAACGCGGCGGCGGACGAGGACGGATATTTCCTGCTCCTCGCCGCAGCGGCACCCGAAATGAAAACCACCGAGCGCAAGCTTTCGGCCAAGGATGTCACGTTTGTGCTCGATACCTCGGGCTCGATGCAGGGCGTGAAGATGGAGCAAGCCAAAAAAGCCCTCGCGTTCTGCGTGGGACAGTTGAATCCCGAGGATCGATTTGAGGTCATCCGCTTCTCGTCTTCGACCGAGCCGCTCTTCGGCAAGCTCACCGAGGCGACCCCGGCCAATCGCAAGCGGGCCGACGATTTCATCACGCAGCTCCGCGCCATGGGCGGCACCGCCATTCACGAGGCGCTCAAGACGGCGCTCACCGCGCGGCCCACGCCCGCGGATCGTCCGTACCTCGTCATCTTTCTCACCGACGGCCTCGCCAACATCGGCCCGTCGCGCAACGAGGAAATTCTCGACATGGTGCAGAAGTCGATCGGCAGCTCCAGCGGCGTGCGGATCTTTTCGTTCGGCGTCGGCACCGATGTCAACACGCACCTGCTCGACCAGCTCGCGCAACAGACGCGCGCCTTCAGCACCTACGTGTTTCCGAACGAGGACCTCGAGATCAAGCTCTCGAACTTCTTCGCGAAGCTGACCGAGCCGGCGTTGACCGACCTGCGGGTCGAGTTCAGCGGCGGCGAGGGTGCCCGCTTCTCGCAGCGCGCCCCCAGCGACTTGCCGGACCTCTTCCAGGGCGACCAACTCGCGGTGGTGGGCCGCTACCGTGGCACGGGCGACGCGGAAGTCAGGCTGATCGGCAAGCGCAACGGCGTGGAGAAGAGTTTCACCGCGAAGGTGAAGTTGGATCCGGCAAAGGACTCCACCAGCGCCCGCGAATTCATCCCGCGTCTTTGGGCCACGCGCCGAGTCGCGTTCCTGCTCGACGAGATCCGGCTCCACGGCGACAACGCCGAGATCCGTGACGAGGTCACCAAGGTCGCGCGCAAATTCGGCATCGTCACGCCCTACACCGCGTTCCTCATCCTTGAGGACGAGGCGAAAAAGAACATCCCGACCGAACGCCGCCTGCTCGGCAAGCTCGAGGGCGATCGCGGCGCACGCGACGTCGCCGCCACCGCGTACAAGGATTTGAAGGAACAGACGGGTGCCGCCGCGGTGGGTGGCGCCGAGAGCCAGAATCGAACCCGTCAGGCGATGCAGGCAACCGATGCCTTGCGCTCGGCGAACGAGTACGCCCTCGCCGCCCCGAAGGCGGCGTCGGCGCCCGTCGCCATGCGGGAAGCCGCCGGCCGCGTCGAGCAATTCGCGCAGCAGGGCTCGCGCTACGTCAACGGCCGCGCGTTTTTCCAGAACGGCACGCAGTGGGTCGACAGCACCCTGCAGAACCGCAAGGACGGAGCCGCACCGCAACGCGTGCAATTCAACTCCACGGAGTATTTCACCCTGCTTAAGAAGCATCCCGAGGCCGCCCCCTGGCTGGCCCTCGGCTCCAGCGTCGCCCTCAACCTCGGCGGCACCGACTACGAAATCTACAACTGACCGCCCCTGCTCATCACCCACCACTCCCCACCCATCACTTCACTTCCCATGCGACCGCCCTCCCTCCTCCTCGCAGCCCTCCTCGCTACCGCCCTGACGCTCACGCACGCACTCCCCGCCAGGGAGAACACCGCGACGCCCCCGCAGCCCGCCGCTAAACCGCGCATTGAAGTCTGCTTTGTGCTCGACACGACCAGCTCGATGACCGGCCTGATCGAGGGCGCGAAACAGAAGATCTGGTCGATCGCGAACCAGTTCATCTCGGCGAGGCCCGCGCCGGAATTGAAATTCGGCCTGGTTGCCTTTCGCGATCGTGGTGACGAATACGTGGTGCGTTCGACCCCGCTCACCGACGACATCGATTCCGTCTACGCGAAGCTGCGCGAATTCCGCGCCGAGGGTGGCGGCGACATTCCTGAATCGGTCAACGAGGGCCTCGACGCCGCCGTCCGCGAG
>JANMQT010000253.1:0-2009 GCA_031370675.1 Verrucomicrobiota bacterium | reverse complement strand
AGCGGCGCCGGATCGGTGGGCGTATCGGCCTGTCCGGCCTTGCCGAAGACCGTCAGGACCTCGGGGAGCTTGCGCAATTGCCGGTCCTGGATTTGCAGCACTCTGGTCGCCTCGGTAATGGACATTCCCGGCACGGCGGTTGGCATGAAGAGCAGCGTCCCTTCGTTCAACGGCGGCATGAACTCCTTGCCGAGCCTGGCATAGGGAAAAATCGTCGCCACCATGACAAGGAGTGCGATCACCAGCGTGAGCCAGCGCCGGCGCAGGACAAAATCGACCAACGGTCGGTAGGCCCAGATCAGGAAGCGGTTGACCGGGTTTTTGGCCTCGGGCGTGATCTTGCCGCGAATCAAAACGACCATCAGCACCGGCACCAGCGTGACGCCAAGGAGCGCGGCGAAGAACATGGAGAACGTCTTGGTAAAGGCCAGCGGGCTGAAGAGCCGGCCTTCCTGCGCCTCGAGCGAGAAGACCGGAATGAAGCTCACCGTGATCACCAGCAGGGCGAAAAAAAGCGAGCGGCCCACGCTCTGCGCGGCGTGGATGATCACCTCAATCTGCTCCCGCCGATCGGGCTCGCGCCCAAGCTCAGCGCGGAAATGCTCGAGCGCCTTGTGCGCGTTCTCCACCATGATGATGGCTGAATCGACCATCGCTCCGATGGCAATGGCAATCCCGCCCAAGGACATGATGTTGCTGGTCAGGCCGAGCCAGTGCATCGGCACAAACGAGAGGATGATGGCGATCGGCAGGGTGATAATGGCGACAAAGGCCGAGCGCAGGTGCCACAGAAAAACCACGCAGACGAGCGCCACGACAATGCATTCCTCAATGAGCTTTTCGCGCAGCGTCGCAATCGAGCGCTTGATGAGGTCGCTGCGGTCATAAGTCGGCACAATGCGCACGCCCTCGGGCAGCGACGGCCTGACTTCCTCGATCTTCCTTTTGATGCCGTCGATGACGGTTAGAGCGTTCTCGCCGTAGCGCATGACGACGATGCCGCCGACCACTTCGCCCTTGCCGTCCAGTTCGACCACGCCGCGCCGCATGTCGGCCCCGAGATGGACGGTGGCCACGTTTCGCACGTAAATCGGAGTGCCGTTCTCCACCTTGAGGACGACGCTCTCGATGTCCGCGACACTGGTGATGTAGCCGCGACCGCGGACGAAATACTCCGTGCCGGAGACCTCGAAGGTTCGCCCCCCCACATCGGCGTTGCTCAGCTTGATGGCATTCACCACCTCACTGAGCGGGATGTTGTAGGCGAGCAATTTGTTGGGATCGAGATCGACCTGGTATTGCTTGATGAAACCGCCCGCGCTCGCGACCTCGGCGACGCCTTTGACCGAGGAAAGCGCGTAACGCAGGTTCCAATCCTGGATGGAGCGCAGCTCGGCCAGGTTGTGTTTGCCCGTGTCGTCCACGAGCGCGTATTCATAGACCCAGCCGACGCCGGTGGCGTCCGGACCGATAATCGGGTTGACCCCTTCCGGCAGTTGGCCGCGCACGGAGTTGAGGTATTCGATGACCCGCGAGCGCGCCCAATAAATGTCGGTGCCGTCCTTGAAAATGACGTAAATGAAGGACTTGCCGAACATCGACTCCCCGCGGACGAATTTTACCTTCGGCGCCGCGATGAACTTTGTGGAAATAGGATAGGTGATCTGATCCTCAACTAGGTCGGGCGAACGGCCTTCCCATTCGGTGTATACGATCACCTGCACGTCGCTCAAATCCGGGATGGCATCGAGCGGTGTCTGGGTGAGCGCGAAGATCCCTCCGGCGATGCCGAAGATTACGAAGATGAAGATGAGGAATGGATTGCGTGCGCTCGCCGCGATGATGCGCCCGATGAAGGTCGTGGCATCCGCCGGGACGCCGGCGGAGGACACCTCCCCGGCCTTGGCGCGCTTGCGGGCGTCGGACGATGATGGAGTCTGGTCAGGCATGGGACGATTCGCTATTTGAACTCCGCGGGCGGCGATTCCGGTTTGCCGGCTGGGGCTGGC
>JANMQT010000229.1:0-5442 GCA_031370675.1 Verrucomicrobiota bacterium | reverse complement strand
CGAGGTGCGTGAAGCCCATCTCGATCGCGTACGGGATCAATCGATCCGCCAGCTCGAGGTAGCTGAACATGCGGTTCTCTTCGACGTGGCGCTGCCAGGAACCGAGGTGCACCTCGTAAATGCTGAACGGCTGGTCGTACCTGTTCGTCCTCGCCCGCGTGGCGAGCCATTCTTCATCGTGCCATTCGTACCGGCCCAAGTCATAGACGATCGATGCCGTCAGGATTCCGTGCTGGCCAAAGAACGCGTGCGGGTCGCTCTTGAGGCGGACACGCCCGCGCGCATCCAGGATCTCAAATTTGTAGTGCGCCCCGGCGCCGATGCCGGGCAGGAAAATCTCCCACACGCCGCTGCCCAGCAGCCGGCGCATCGGATGCACGCGACCGTCAAAATGATTCCAGTCTCCCACCACACTCACGCGACGCGCGTTCGGCGCCCAGACCGCGAAGCTGGTGCCATGGACCCCCCCGAGCGTTCGGACCTGCGCGCCCATCTCGTCGTAGAGGCGGCGGTGATTTCCCTCCGCGAACAGGTGCAGATCCAGATCGCCGAGCACCTGCCCGTAGCTATAGGGATCAGCCAGCCGCGTGATCGGAGCGCCATCGACGTAGGTTGTTTCCACCACGTAATCCGGCCGCGCGTCGACGGTGAGCAACGCCTCGAACAACCCGTTGCTGTGCACGCGTTCGGCGACGGTGGTCGTCCCGTCCCGGCCTCGAATGGTCACCGACGCGGCGCGGGGTTGAAACACGCGGATGACCCAGCGGCCATCGCGCAATCGATGCGGTCCCAGGAAGGAAAACGGATCGTGGTGCGTGGCGGAGAGCAGGCGCTCCGCTTCGGCGGGCGAAAAGGTGACGTCGACAATCTTCATCGCAGGAGAATTTCAGAGGGCACTCATGGAATATCAGCCACCCGCGAGACCGTCCAGTAACGGCACAAGGAATCGCGGGTGAACGGCCTCCCAGCCGAATCGGCCGAGCGCCTCGCGCCGGGCGCAATTGGCCGCGTCGCCCTGCAGGGTTTTCCGCACCAATGCCGCCACCTCCGCTGCCGGCGCGTCCCGTTCAAACCAATGCGCCCGGCCCAACTCCGTCAACGGCTGGATCCTCGCCGCGAACACGGGAATCCGGTGCACCGAAGCCTCGACCAACGGCAGCCCAAATCCCTCCTGCCGACTCGGAAAAAACAGCGCGTCCGCCAGACGATACAGCGCCGCGACATCCGCCTCGCTGACCGGAAAATCATCCTGCGCGAATACCACCGAATCCTCAACGTGCCGCTCCCGCACCAGGCGCCGGAGAGTCTCCGCGTAGTCGCGCGACGGCGCGTGGTGCGGGTCGGACGCGCCCGTCACGACATACAGCGCGCGCTCGCCGAGCTCGTGCAACGCGGCCGTGACCGCGATGCCGAGTTCCACGTTTTTTCGCCGCAGCAGCCGCGTCGGGTGAAACAGCACCGGCCAGCGATCCGGCCAGCCCGCACCCAGGGCCAGCGCGGCGACCGGCGGCGTCAATGCCAGCGTTGCACCGGCGTCGATCCCGTTCGGCACGACGGTGCAGCTGGTGACTCCGTTCAATGCCTCGAACTGCCTCCGTCGCAGCTCCGACACCGCCACGTGTCGCACGCCACCGGGCGGACGCCGCAACAGATTCCAAGGAAATACCTCGCCTGGCGGCAGCTGGTAGTCCGGATTCACCGCGGCGAGATCGTGAATCCAATTCACGATCCGCGCCCGGGGACGCGATTCCGCCCACGCCCACAGCGCCGCCGTCGCGGCCAGGTGAAACGGCATGGTGAAGACATTGTGGACGAAAACCACCGCGGTGTCGGCGAGACGAACGGTGAAAAAAGTCGCAAGCCGGCGCTGCAATTCGGCGAACGCGGGGCCCGGCGCGCCGGCGGCAAGCTCGCCGTCCATCGCGGCGCGCAATGGATGGGTCGGCGCCAGCTCCGGCACGAGCTCGACCCGGGCGTGGTCGTCCGATTCCCCGGACCCAGCCAGCACGCTCACGGCATGACCATCACGCGCGAACCGCGCCGCGTGCTGGCGCAAGATCGACTCCACACCGCCGATCACGGGCGGGTAGCTGTAATGGATCAGGACCACTTCCATTTTTTTTGGACGGCACACTCCGGACTCATCTCAGCAAGCGCGCGAGCCAGCAGTCGATCTCCGCGAGCACCTTGTCGCGATCGTAGTCATGCAGCAGCAGATGATACGAATCTGGGAAAAGTCGCATCGTCTTGTCGCGCGACGCGATCGACGCGGCGACCCGCTCAACCTGGGGCGGTTTGATGAAGACATCGTGGCCGGCGTAAAGAACCAGCGTGGGCACCGTCACCGCGCGCGCGGCCTCCTTGCTGCCTTGGATGTGACGGAAAAGTGTGTCCATGAAGCGCAGTGAGAACTTGTTGATCGCATGCGGCGCGCTTTCGAGGCCGGCCTCGTAGGCCCGATCGCGAGTCATGTGCGCATCGGCGGCCTGCGACTTGCCCAATTCCGCAAAATCCAGCCGTTGCTGCGGCGAAACTGCGAGGCCAGCCCGGAAAAGCGCGGTCTGCCACCAGGTGGTGGTGTTCTCGAGAGCGATCACCGGCGACGCGAGGATTAGGCCATCAACGGCCGCTGGTTCCGCCCGCGCGACGGCGTGCAGACAAAGCATCGCGCCCATGCTTTCGCCGTAATAGACGAACTTTGCATGGGGGTGGCGCGCGCGGACCAGCGCCGTGAACGTCCAAAGGTCGCGCAGGCAGTCGTCGAGATTCTGCAAGTTCCCCCGGCGGTCGACCAGCGGATCCAGTCCCTGCCCGCGCAACTCGAACGCGTACACCGCCGCTCCCCGTCGCGCGAGATGCGCGCCCAACGGTTGAAAGTCGGACGACGCCCCGCTCAACCCATGGACCGCGATTACCACGAGAGACGCGGGCGTCGCCGGGAGCCACGCGCGCACTCCAAAGAGCGAGCCATCCGGCGCAATCCAACTGCCGCGTCCGGCGCGAGCGGCGATCTCGAGTGCCGGCGGGTTCGGCCGGACCGTCGCCACGCCGAGGCTGACGAGCAGGATGCCGGACCAGAGAGCCATTTTCCGGAAATTCACGGACCCTCTTGTCGGTGTTCCGCCGGCTGGCGGCAACCCGATTCGACCCGCCAACGACCGCGAAACAAATCGGGCGGGCGGCGCGTTCCATGCTTATCGTTCACGGATGCGGGTGTTTTTCGTCATCCTCGTTCTGGCCGTGTGCGGCTATCTTTGGATGCGCCGCACCCCGGCGCCCCCACCCGCGCCTCGGCCCCCCACCAGCGAGCGCGCGGTGAGCGTGCTTGACCCGAAAGTTCCCATCGATCGCGCCAAGGCGGTCGCCGACAAGATTCAAGCCCAGCGCAAGGAATCCGGCGAATACTCGGACCGCCGTTGATTCGCCCCGCCGGTTCCGGCACACTCCCCGCGTGGCGTTCCACTGGCCCCAGCCGGAAATCCTGGTCAACAGCCCCGCGACGACCCCGCGCCTGGCTGGGTTTCTTCGGGCGCTCGGGTACGCCATCTTCGGTGTAACGCTGGCCGGCTTGGGCCTTTACCTCGCGTGGATTCTGCCCGGCGAACCGTCCAGCGCGCTGGCGTGGGTCGAGCACGTTTTCTCGCCGGTCAAGCTGCTGAACCTTGTGTTGTGGGGCAGTGCCGCGTTCTGGGTGGCGGGCCTGCTGCACCGCACCTCGGCCAGCCTCCGGCGCCGCGCGGGACTGGAACGTCGGGTCGAGGTCCACTCCCGCCAGCTTGCCGACGCGAATGCGGAACTCGAAACGCGCATGTCGGAGCTGCGCCTGACGGCCGCCGCGCTGCGCAAGAGCGAAGAGCGGTACCAGCTCGCGCTCACCGCGTCGCGCGATGCGGTCTGGGACATCGATCTCGTCACGGGCCAGCAATTCTACTCGCCGCGCTTCGCGGAGATCATGAACTTCCAGCCGGACGAACCGGAGGATCGGTTCAAGGCCTGGCGGGCCCGGGTCCATCCGGAGGATTTCCCACGCATCCGCGCCTCCTTGCGCGAGCACTTCAAGCACGGCGCGCCCTACCGCGTGGAATGCCGCATCCGCATGGGAGACGGTTCCTACCGCTGGATGATGAACATCGGCCAGGGCGTGCGCAACGAAAAGGGCTGGGTCGTGCGCATGGTCGGCAGCACCAGCGACATCGATCCGCAGCGCCGCGCCGCCGAGGCGCTCGCGCAGGCCGCCGAGCGCTACAATTTTCTGGCCGACGCCATGCCGCTCATCGTCTGGACGGCGACGCCGGACGGAAAATTCGAGGACGTCAACGCGAGCTGGGTCCGCTACACGGGCCTCAACTCGTCGGAGGTCCGCCTGCTCGGAGACGAAGCGATGCGCCGCGTGGTGCATGCGGACGAGGCGCAGCTCTTCATCGACCGCTGGCACCAATCGGTCAGCACGGGCGAGCCCTTCGAGCTGGAGTACCGGCTCCGGCGGGCGAGTGACGAACATTACCGGTGGCACCTCGGCCTCTCGCTGCCGCGCCGGGACGCCGACGGCCGCATCGTGCAGTGGGTCGGCACATGCACGGACATCCACGATCAAAAACTCGAGCAGGAAAGCCTGCGCCAGGAAAGCGGCGTGTACCTGCGCGAAAGCCGCGCGGCGGTCGAGGAACTGGTGAAGAGCGAGGAGCGCTTCGCCCTCCTGATTGAAAGCAGCCCGCTGGGATTTTTCGACATCAACCTGCAGACCGGCGAGGGCTATTTCTCGCCGCGCTGGAAACAGATTCTCGGCTACGAACCGCTGGAGCTGCCGGATCAGTTTGTCGTCTGGATGGAACTGCTGCACCCCGACGACCTCGCAAAATTCAGCCGTGGCCTGCGTCGCCGGCCGGGGGACGACCGTCCGCGCGTCAGCTTCTCCATGGAGTTCCGTATGCGCCACCGCGAGGGTCATTACGTCTGGATTGAGTCCAACGGCCTCGACTTCTATGACGAGACCGGCCAGCGCATGCGCTCGCTCGGGTTCAACGCGGACATCTCGGAGCGCAAACAGGCGGAGGAGGCGCTGCGCGAGGCCCGCGACGCCGCGGACAAGGCGAACCGCGCCAAGAGCGAATTCCTCGCCAACATGAGCCACGAGATCCGGACGCCGATGAATGCCATCCTCGGGTTTTCCGATTTGCTCGACGCGCTGGTTTCAGATCCCCGCGCGCGTTCCTACCTCTCCGCCGTCAGCACCAGCGGCCGCGCCCTGCTCGATCTAATCAACGACATCCTCGACCTTTCGAAGATCGAGGCGGAAAAACTTGAGCTGCATCTCGAGGCGACCTCGCTCCGCTCGATGCTCGCAGACATTCAGCACGTCTTTTCGCCGCGCGCCATCGAGAAGGGACTTTCCATCTCGCTGCTGGTGGGCCCCACCGTGCCGGAGCGGCTCCTGCTCGACGA
>JANMQT010000227.1:0-1526 GCA_031370675.1 Verrucomicrobiota bacterium | reverse complement strand
CTCACCGATCAACACTTGTCCGCCGCCGGGCAGTTCGCGGTCTGCTTCCAAATCTTTCGGCTTGTCCGGCTTTTTCCCGCCGTCGAACCATTTCACCGTGACGGGTGGCATCTTGCCGCGCGCGGGGAATTGATAAGTGATGATCGACCACTTCGGGCCGCTCTCTTCCGTGCCGCCTTCGGACACGGCCTCGACGCTGGTCGGATATTTCAGATCGAGCGCCCAGAACGCGGCGTCCATGATGTGACAGCCCATATCGCCAAGCGCACCCGTTCCATAATCCCACCAGCCGCGCCAGTTGAACGGCATATAGCCGCTCTTGTACGGGCGAAACGGGGCCGTGGCGAGCCAGCGATTCCAGTCCAACGTCTCGGGAATCGGATCTTCGCCTTCCGGTCGCTCGACGCCTTGCGGCCAGATCGGGCGGTTCGTCCAGAAATTCACTTCGTGCACCGGGCCGAGCGCGTCGGCCATGATCCATTCCTTCAACAAGCGCGTCCCTTCGCCCGCATGACCTTGATTGCCCATCTGCGTGACGATGCCGTTTTGCCGCGCCGTCTCGGTCAACGTGCGCGCTTCCCACACCGTGTGCGTGAGCGGTTTCTGCACGTACACGTGTTTGCCCATCGACATCGCCATGTACGCCACGTGAAAATGCGTGTGGTCGGGCGTCGAGACCGTCACCGCGTCAATCTGGTCGCCGATCTCCAGCAACATCTGGCGATAATCTTTGTACTGCTTCGCGTTGGGATACTTTCGGAAACTGCCGTCCGCGTTGCGGCGATCCACGTCGCAAATCGCGACGATCTCTTCGCTGGAAACGCCGTCAATGTCCGACGCGCCCTTGCCGCCGCCCCCGACGCACGCGATGCGCAGCTTCTTGTCCGGCGCGCAAAATTTCTTCGGCGGAACCGGCTTGTCAGCCGCCAGCGCGCCGATGCCCGGCAACGCCAACGCCGCCGCGCCGAGTCCGGCGGTTTTGAGAAATTGTCTGCGATCCATAATGACTTCGATCATGATTGAATCCTCCGTAGTGAAATGGTTCTCGCCTAGGCCACGAAACGGCAAAGTGAGTACCGCAGACCGCGCCGCAATGCAAGCCATTGTTCGCGACCACCGGCATGACGCGCTTGCCTTCGCCGAGGCGCTCCGGCATAACTGCCCGCATGAGCTTCCGACTCAGCAACGGAACAGGAAACCGCGAATGAGATTTGCCGCAAGAAAGCTCATTGTCACTCTCCTCGTATTCACAAGCCCCTGCTTTGCGGCACAAAGTAGCGGCTCTTACTCGCAGTGGAAATACGGCCCGCCGTCTGATCCAAATTACTTTCCCATCGCCGTCTGGTTGCAAGACCCGAAGAATGCGGAGAAATTCAAAGCGGTAGGAATCAATCTCTTTATCGGACTGTGGGAAGGGCCAACTGAAATCCAACTCGCGGCACTCAAAGCGGCTGGCATGCCGGTCATCTGCGAGCAAAACGCCGTCGGCCTCAAACACAAGGACGACCGCACAATCGTCGGCTGGA
>JANMQT010000151.1:0-2746 GCA_031370675.1 Verrucomicrobiota bacterium | reverse complement strand
ACGCTGAACGCGGCGAGCACCCTGTTCATCGCGGCGGGTTGGTGGTTCATCCGCCGCGAGCGGAAGTTGCCACATATCGTTTGCATGCTGTCCGCGCTGGTCACATCGACGGCGTTCCTGACCTGCTACCTCATCTATCATTTTCAGGTGGGCAGCGTGAAATTCACGGCCATCGGCCTCGCGCGCTGGATCTATTATTTCATCCTGCTGACGCATGTTGTGCTGGCGATCGTCATCGTCCCGCTGGTCGTGCTGACCGTCGTTCCCGCCTTGCGCCAGCGATTCGACCGGCATCGCCGGATGGGCCGTTGGACCATGCCGCTCTGGCTTTACGTGTCGATCACGGGCGTCATCGTTTACTTCATGCTCTACCAATGGTTCCCGCCCGAGGGGATCAAGACGCGAGGACGCACCCCGACCGCGGCTTCATCTGCGCGCGGGGCGCAGTCATGATTTCTCGTCGGGCTGGAGCACGAGTCGGCGGCTGAGCTCGAGCAGGTGCCGCTTTTCGTCGAGGTCGGCTGCCAGCGGGAGTTGGGCGATGCCGATCAGCCGGCGCATGATCTCCACGCCCGCGAACTGCCGCGCCAGCGCGATCGAAAATTCCCCGGTGGGACGGTAAAGCGACCAGGCCTGGTCCACGCTCGCGGGGGGTTGCCGCGCAAGGAGCAGGTGCGCGAGGAGAATGCCGAGGTCGAATTCCGCCTCCCCCGCGAAACCGAATTCCGGATCGATGATCTTCAGTCCCGTCGGCACGCGGAGAAAGCTGCCCGGGAAAAAATCGCCGTGCAGCAGGGTCGATCCGTCCGTGAGGTAGCGCCGGCCCAGCTCATGCACCGCGGCGACATACGCCCGGTCCTGCTGCAGCGACGCGGACACGGCCTTGAGTCCGGGCGTGAACGATTCCAGCGGGAACCCGTTGTCTGCGCGCAGCGGCAGATCAAAAATATGCGCGTGGTTCAAGGCCCGCATTTCCCGGTTCGCCAGCTCGGCTTGCTGCGCCGGGGTGAGCGGGATCGCGTGCAGCGCGGAAAGGTACGCGAGCAGGGCGCGCAACGTTTCTTCGGACAATTCGGTTTCGCCGCGATAAAGCGGGAAGAAATCCGCGGCCTCGCCGAGATCCTCGAGCGCGAGCAGGCGCGCCGAGTCGTCGGACCAGAGGACGCGCGGCATCATGCACGCCACCCCGGCGGAGTCGGCGACCGCCGCGTAAAACCGCACCTCAGCCAGGGCGCGGTCCCAAGGGGCGGCGATTTGAGGGTATTTTTCCACCCAAGGCCGTGATTGCTTGAGGATGAAGCTTTTCCGGTTGGTGGTGACCCGGACCACGCAATTCATGTTCCCCTCGCCAGCGCGGGCCACCCGAATGATGTATTCTGCTGGCGGCAAGCGATTTGTAGCCACAAAATAAGCCTTCAACGCTTCTGGTTTGGCTTCATCCAGGTAGGGAACTCCGGGGTGGTCGAGAACAAAGGATTCCTTGGTCATGCGGAGGGCACCCGACCCCAGTTTCGGGGAATTGTTCAAAAAAACTTCAAAAAAGTTACATTCCAGTGATGAAATTGCTTGTGTCGGGGCTCAACCCGTTTAAAAACTACCCACTCGCAGCACTAAACCTAACCAAAAACCCCACAATCAAAGGAATCTGAGATGAATTTCAATCTCCTCCCAAAGGTCAGCATCCTCGCCGCGGTCAGCTTCGTTGCTGGCGGCATCAGTACGGCGACGGCAGCTGATCCCTACGACAAGGCACTTGAGGCCCGCGTCGCCGCTCTCGAGCGCGAACTGAACCTCATGCAAGGCGACGACAAGGGCAAAGCGGTCAAACCTGCCGACGTTCCGACTTTTTTGCGCGCCAAGGGCGCAAACGTGAAGGAACTCGTCATGTACGGTGACCTTCGCTACCGCTGGCAGTACACCAACTTTGAAAACCAGCTCTTCACATCGCCTGTTTATTCGCACGACAACGCTAATTCCCGTAACCGTTATCGGCTGCGCTTTGGCTTTGAGTACCAGCTGACCGACAACTTCTTCATGGGCTTTGCGTTTGGCTCTGGGGCCGACAACGGCAACGACGGCACCACCGCCAGCTTCACCAACGGCTTCTCCAAGCAGTCGGTCTGGATCGACAAGGCGTACCTGGGCTACAAGTTCAAGGACATCCCCCTGACGATCATCGGTGGTAAGCAGAACTGGGCGTTCTACGCCATCGACGACTTTGTTTACAACCCGGCCGACGTGCGACCGGAAGGCTTCACGGAAACGTACAAGCTGGACGTGTCGCCGATGACGAGCATCACCTTCAACTTGGGTCAGTACATCTTCTTCGACAATAACGAGTTCAACAACTCGGCCGGCCTGTCCAAGGGGGTGAAGAGCGACGCGTACCTGTTTATCCAGCAGGTGGTGTTTGAATTCAAGTTTGGCGGCACGGGCTCGTCGACGCGCACGGTGCAGGACGGCAAGACCACGCGCACAGAGACCGTTGCTGGCGCGCCGGCCATGAGCCTGAAGTTCGGCCCAACGTTTCAGTTTTATCCGAACAACGGCAATGTGACGGTGGCCGGGGCGAACACGAATCCGCTCAACGGCATCACGAATGTCGCCGGCTTTGGCTCGGCGTATGGCAACGCGACTCGCAACCTGATGGTATTTGACATGCCGGCGGAGTTCAACTTCAAGCTTGGCGGCCTCGCCATCAAGCCGTACGCGGAAATCGCGTACAACTTCCAAGGCGGCGCGCGTG
>JANMQT010000128.1:0-2424 GCA_031370675.1 Verrucomicrobiota bacterium | reverse complement strand
GATCAAAGAGGCCAACTCGGTCTCCGTCCATGTTCGCCGGGGGGACTATCTCACCTCCGGACAATTCATCGGCGCATTGCCGGCCGCGTACTACCGCGATGCCCTCGCGTGGATCTCGAGTCGCGTCGAAAATCCGCATTTCTTTGTCTTTTCCGACGATCCGAATTGGGTGAAGGAAAATTTTCCGATCGCGGCGCGCGCCGACTACATGGACCACTCGGGTCCCGATGCGACCTTCCAGGATTTTCACCTGATGTCGGAATGTCGACATCACATCATTGCGAACAGCTCATACAGTTGGTGGGCGGCCTGGCTCTCGAGCCGCGAGTCGCCCCACGTGGTCGCACCTGCGCGCTGGTTTGCGCAACTTCCGCTTTCCGCCCACCCCCGGTTGCCTCCGGCCTGGACGGCGCTTTGACGGGCACCGAACCCGTTCAAGAATTCAGGTCGGGGAATCCAGCCACTTATCCAAATGCACGACGTGATGAGCGAGTGGCTCAGACTTGGCCCGCCACAGCAAAAACGGCGCATGCACATTGGCGTACGCGGACGGCATGGCTTCCCCAATGAAGACGTCCCGCCGCGCCAAATCCACTTTCGTTCTGGCGAAGCGCATCTGGTCACGGCTCAGGAAAAACAGGCCGGAATGGGGATTCACCGCGACATCCAAATCGACCTTTTGAAAGGTTCGATGCAAGCCCTGCCACCCGGGCATCGCAATGAGATCGACGCAATACGGAGTCCCGTCCGCCTGGCGCTCCATCCGGTTTGGGAGAAAGACCTCGTTGAGCTCAGACGCTGCGGCAAACGCCATGCTGTTTTGCAGCACCTCGTGGCCGATCAGAATGTCGTCTTCGATGTTCAGGAAGTAGTCGTATTCGTCGGTCGATTCGAACATTCGCTCGATACTCCGGTAGACAATGTGGAGCGGGTTGCCGATCTCGCTTAGGTCGAGGTCGATCGGAAGCAGCGAATGATCCTTGAAGCCACAAACGCGCAGATCGACCTCGAAGGGTAGTGCTCGCAGCTGGTGGAGGGCGGCGTGCACAATCCCCGACCGACCGTTCCTGTCGCCCGAGGTCGACCGACCGAGAAAACCCTGCGACGGCCCAAAATAGTGGTTGAAGTGGCAAAGAATCCTCGGCCTTTTTCCCTCTCTGCGGGCGCCGGTGAATAGGTTTCTCAGCAGTTCCTTCATGCGGTCTTGGATGTGGCCGTGCGGCGAAGCGCGGCGTGCGCGTTTGCACCGTGCTGCACGCAGAATCTTCGGGCGAGAATCATTTGCAAGGCCGGTGAACCGGAAACGCCGGCGCGGCGGAGGGGACCGCGGCCGCGATTCTGTGCTTTGCCGTTGCATTCTGTTCGCCACGCCGGCAGGAAAGGGGTGCGGCTGTCACCCCATGTACGATCTTCCCACCTGGCGAGGTTCGATTGAACCGCAGAAGTTCGGCCGACTGAGCTGGTCGGATCACATCCCGTTTGCGTTCGACCTCGTCGCCGCCCTGCGTCCGGCGGTCATCGTCGAACTCGGCACCCACACCGGGGAATCGTATTTCGCGTTTTGCCAGGCGGTGCACGAGAACAAAACGGGCTCGCGCTGCTACGCGGTGGATACGTGGCAGGGCGATGAGCACGCCGGGCGCTACGGCGAAGAGGTGTTTCAATCCGTGACGCGGCACAACGCGCGGCATTACGCGGATTTCTCGCTGTTGCTGCGCGAAAGCTTCGACAGCGCGGCACGCCAGTTTTCGGATGGGAGCATTGATCTACTGCACATCGACGGGTTGCATACCCTGGAAGCGGTGCGGCACGATTTCGAGCAGTGGGCGCCGAAGGTGCAAGCGGGTGGCATCATCCTCCTGCACGACACGGCCATGCGGAGCGAAGGATTTGGCGTGTGGCGATTGTGGGAGGAACTCGCCCGCGGCGGCGCGGGCGCCAGCTTCGAATTCCATCATGGCTTTGGCTTGGGCGTCCTGGCCAAGGACGGTGCGCTCGGCGAAAACCCATTTTTGCAAAACCTGTTCCGCGGTTCGGCGGCCGAAGGAGTGAGGCTGCGCGCGCACTATTGCGAGGCCGCCGGCGAACTGCGACGCCGGCTCCAGCGAAGCTCAGCCTTCGACGTGGCCAGCGCGCAAATCTATTTCGCCGCGAGCGGGCAGTCGCATTCAGAAGAAAATTCCGTTGCCATGGAAGTGCCCCCGCGCGTCCGGCAAACCGTTAGACTGCGCCTGCCCATGGATTTTGTCGGTGGGGTCGTGCGAGTGGATCCGATGCGGTGTCCTGGAATTATCGACCTTTATGCGATCCGGATTCTAGGCCGGGTGGACGACCCGCCGGTTTGGTCGGCCGCCGATCCGGCGACGCTTGCCGCGCTAACGGTTGCCGGCACGGCGTCCGCGACCGTGCGTGGACAGGCCTGGC
>JANMQT010000122.1:0-4857 GCA_031370675.1 Verrucomicrobiota bacterium | reverse complement strand
TGTAGGTGCGACGCTCGATGCGCTCGTTGCTCACGGGCACATGGTCCGGCTGAACGATGGCCACGGGCAAGTTCAATCCGTTGTAGGTGTAACTGGTGGTGGCGGGCTGACCGTCCGTCATCGATTGCATCCGGCCGAGCGCGTCGTAGGCCCAGACCGTCTGCCCGGTGGCCGTAGTAACCATGCTGAGGCGGCGGCCGCGCGCGTCATACGTGAGCGCGGTGATATTGCCCGCGCGATCGATCGTCTGCGCCAAGTCGCGTGGATTGGCTGGGGCGAAGACGAACCGCTCGGCCGTGGGAGTCGCTCCGCTGGCGCTTTCCACGGCGGGGTAGTTCGCTGAGGTCACGCGATTCAATTCATCGAAGTCGTAGGCCATGGTCAGGCCCGCGGCGTCGGTGGATTGGATGCGCCACCCGCGGCGATCGTAAACGGCGATCGTGCTGCCACCGCCGGCGTCGGTGGTCGCAGTGGCGTCGCCCCAGGGATTCAGCGTAGCGCTGGTGAGCACCTGGCCGGGAACGGTCCACCAAGTCAGCGGCAGGCTGGCGCCTTGGGCTTTCGGCACGGACACGGCGAAGCCGCGATTCAAGGCATCGAACGCGGTCTCCTGAAACCGACCAGCGCCGTCCTCGCGACGGGAGGGATTGCCCACCGGATCGTAAGTGATTCGTTGCACCAGGGCGTTGAAATGATCGCGCACCTCGGTGCGCCGGTTGCGATAGTCGTAGACGTAATTGATCCGATTTCCACGCGCATCCGTCTCGGTCACAACATTGCCGTTCGCGTCGTAGGCGAAGCTGCGGGCGTGCTCGCGGTTGCCGCCGATTTGCGTCCGGCGGCCGAGGGCGTCGTAGGTGTACATCGAGGTGTAGCTTTCGGGCGTGCCTGCGCCGTTGTAGGACAAATTCACGACGGTCAGATTGCCGGAGGCGTCGTAGGTGTTCGTGGTGATGCGGGCGAGCGGGGTGCCGTCGGCCTCGACGGTCGTGCTCACCCGATTGCGCAGATCATACGTGAGCGTCGTCACGACCCCGACCGGATCCACCTGCCGGATTGGATTGCCCACGGCGTCATACGAGATAGCGGTGTTCGACGTGGCGGTGCTAGTGAACGGATCGTGCCGCGCCGTCAGCCGGCCCTCGCGGTCGTATTCCATGGTGACGCGCTGACCGAGCGCGTTGGTCTCCGCGATCGGCAGACCGTCCTCGTCATACAGAGTGGTCTTCCAGGGGTGTTCCAAACCATTGTCGTCGACCCGGGACACGCCCGTCCGGCGGTTGCGCTGATCGTACGTGAATTTCGTCAGCCGACCCGGCGCGCCACCCACGCGGCCGGTCTCCTGCGCGACGAGATTGCCCACGGGATCGTAAGTCATTTCTGAAACGTGGCCGAGCGCATTGGTCATGCGGGTCGGGCGGCCGAAGCCATCATAGACGGTCGTCGTCACGTTGCCTCGCGCGTCGGTTCGGCTGACAGGCAGACCCTGCGCGTTGTTGAGGTAGATGGTTTGGTCGGCGGGTGAATTGAGACTGGTCTCGCGACTAATCGCGCCGAACGCGTCATACTCGTAGGCGAACGAATTGCCGTTGGCATCGACCATGCCGATGCGCTGTTTGAGCGCATTGTAGGTGTAGGTCATGCGGCGCTGCTCGGGCGTGCCGACGGCCTCGACCATTTCCACCAGGTTGCCGCCTGAGTCGTAGCGCATGGTGCTGGCGACACCGCGATCGTCGACGCGGCGCACCGGCTTTTGCCAGATGGCGTCGTACTGGGTCGAGGTGCTGACGCCATCGGCGTAAACCATGCGGGTGACGTGATCGAACGCGTCGTACTCGCGGCGCGTGATTCGGCCGAGCGCATCGGTCTCGATTTCGTTGCGGCTGTCGAAGGCCAGGGTCATCTTCGTCTCGCCATTGAGGGCCCGACGCAGCAGGCGGCCATTTGCATTGAAGATCGACTCAGTGATCCGTCCCGCCGTGGTCACCTCGCGGGCGTAATATTGGCGCAGCGCAACATCGTAGGAGAAATCGTAGGTCTTGCCCTGGCCGCGATCGTCCTTCACGGAGACGAGGTAGTCGTTGATCGAGCCAGTCGGCGCCGGCGTGGAGGTGCCGGGGCGATAGAGAATCTCCTCCCAGTGGCCGTTGGGATCGGTCTTGCGGTTCAAGCGGCCCCAGTTGTCGTAGGCATAGGTCCAGACCTGGCGATTGACATCGGTCACCGACGCGAGCCGGCCGCCGGCATAAGCGTAATCGACGCGGCGAACCGGCGCGCCCGTGTCCCGCACGCCGCTGGGCTGGCTGCCGCCGCCCACGTATTCGAAGATCACGGCTTCGCGGCCGTTAGTATCGAGGATGGATGCCACGCGATTGCTGCCATCGCGCGTGATGGCAATCCAGAAGAGATTGCCGGAACCGGCCGCCACGAGGTAGCCGCCGGAATCGAAGGCCTGCCATTCGCCGGCCGGACTGCGCCAGGTGAAGGAGCCGTTGGTTTCGCGATAAATGCGATTGGAGCGATCCTCGAAGACCGTGCGCTGGTCGTCGATCGGACTGTAGGTGTTCCGCCCGAGACTGACCGCGGTTGGAGCGGCCGCGCCGCCCTGGAAGGTGAGACGCTGGGAAAGGTAATCCCAATGCCACGATTGATCGTAGTAGCGCCGCATGACCGAGAAATTGCCACCGGGCAGGGAGACGGTGAGATCGGTCATTTCATCCTCGAACTGGCGGCGGGCGAGATTCACCCACGAGCCTGCTTTGGAAAGCACATCGCATTTGTTGCAACCCTGGTCCGGTAGGCTGGCGTCGCCCGCGCCCTCACAGGGTTTGACCGCGGGGAAACACTCGGGAGCGCCGCCGCCCAGTGGCGTGGAGCCGCCCACCGGCTGCCAGCCGCCAAAGACGGGAATGTACGGGCCCGACACCGTAACCCACGGGGGAGGCGGCGGGGGCGCACCGGGGGTCCCGGTCGAGGAGCACCCGCCGAAGCGATAGAACCAGAGCCACTGCGTGCTGGTCGGCGTGCGGAGGCCATTGATGCAGACGTAGTCGCCATCCACGCGCACGCCATTGAGGTAGGTGAAACAGCCGGGCGCCGGCGCATCGTTGAGTTGCATGGCCGAGCTGGTTTGAATTAATCCGGCGGACGGGCCCGCATTCACGGCTGGCGCGACCGGGCTCGACGGGCAGTTGCCGGGCATGGCGGAGATGGCGGTCAGCTTGTACGGCACCCGCACGCGTTGATTCGCGTCCAGGTGGCCGGGAATCGGCGCCAGCAACTCCAGCCGGAAATAACCATCCGCACCGGGCAACGACACCACCACATTCTGCGCCGCGATCAGACCGTAGTTGGTGAGATAGAATTCACCGCGATAGACATCGCCGGCGCAGAGGGCCGGCAGATTCAAAACGGGCGGCTCAATTACCAGCACCGGCGCCGGAACGTTCGTCGCGAAGGTCAGATTTAGCACCAGCTCGTAATGATCGTTGATCGTGGTGGGCGTCACGCTCCAATCGACCGTCACCAGCGCCGCCGCGAGGGCGACGTTATAGATATTCTCGCCCACGCCCGCGCGCACCCAGAGGCGGCCCGAAAAGCCCTGGTGACCGGCGGCGGAGACGCGCACGGCGTAAGAGCCGGCCGGAAGATTCGTGAATTCCGCGATACCCATCGCGTCGGTGGCGGCATCGCGGATGACCGTGGGCACGAGATCGTTGGTCAGCGTGACCGAAGCGCCGGTCACCCAACCGCCGCCATCGGCGACCTGCACCAGCGCGCCGCCCCGATCGGACGTCAGGACCACGGCATTGATGGCAATGCCGGTCGTCGGATGATTGACGGCCGAGACCTTGAGATTCAGATCGCGCGCGCCATCGATGGTCCCGGCCGGCGGCGCCGTCACAATCGTAATGGGAACTTCCTGCCCGGAAGCGAGCACGGGAATTTGCGTGGCGGAATTGAGACTGATCCACGTCGGTGCCGCGGTGTTATTTGGGCCGACCAATTCGAGCGTCACGCCGCGCAGGTCGGCCAGGCCCACGTTCTTGAGGGTGATGACGTCCGTGACCGATCTCCCGGGGGCAACGCCGGTGCGGAGGGGACTGGGCGTGAGCCAAATCTGCGGCACGGCTTCCGCGAGCGAATACTGCACCTCGACTTTCCCCCAGCCGTTCGCACCGGATTCGTCACTGCGCAGCGTGAGGAAAATCGTGCCGGTAGGATTGGCGGAATGATTCGCCGTGAGCGTGACCGGCATCGGCACCGTGGAATTTTGCGCGACGGACGGAATGGTGGGACCAAGATCAAGCACGATGCCCGCCGGCAGGATTCCACCAGGCTGGGCCGCGGCATCGAAGGTCCAACGCAAATTCGCCGCCGCACTGCCCACGCCGGTACGCGCGGTGAGCGGGAGCGTCTGCGCGTGATCAAAAGCCGCGGCGACGCGGACGCGCGCGGGGTCGGCCCAGACGCGGCGCAACGTGAATTGCCGCTGGGTCGTGCGCTCGGTCACATCGGGATGGGCAGCCCAGACCGAGTAAATGCCGCCGGGTTCGCCCGCGATCGGCGAGTAGGTGCAGGAGAAATTGCCTGTGCGATCCGTGACCACATTGATGACGCGCTCGAAGTCGCCATTCGCGATGCGCACGACCACCGCGACATACGCGGCGGGGGCGGCCGGGATGGTGCCGGCGGCGCGAGTCAGAGCGCGACCGGTGATGACGATATCCTGATCGCCATTGGAAGACGCAGGCGCGGCATCCATGACTTCCGCGGAGTAGGGCGTCTCCACCACCGAGATGGCGCGCTGATAACTCGTGCCCGCCAGTTCCACGCGGTCGGTGGTACCGGCCTCAT
>JANMQT010000116.1:0-7430 GCA_031370675.1 Verrucomicrobiota bacterium | reverse complement strand
TTTGACTGGGCACAGGCCACGCGGGCGCGACCCGGGGCGGGCTCGGTCGGCGAAACGGCGCTGCGCATCGTGGGCGATGCGAAAACACTTGGTCAATGGATCGCGTGGTTCGACCAAGGCGGTGTCGCGCATGGGGCCATCGAAACGGCGTTCGGGCTCCCGACGCTTCCCTTCCAGGATCCGGAAGGCCAGCGACTGCGACTCGTCGCCCAGGCGCACGGGGCCGAGACGAACGGGAAATTCCATCCCTGGCGTGGCAGTCCGGTCGGACTCGACGCGGCGATCGTGGGACTCAGCGCGGTCGATCTCACGGTGCTCGACCTCGATGCCACGGCCGGTCTGCTGACCGATGTGCTCGGGTTTCGCCCGAGCGCGACGGAGCCCGCCGTGTTCGAGACCGGCGCGGGCGGACCCGGCGCGCAGGCGCGCTTGGTGACGAATGCAACGCGCGGGCGGCAGGGCGCGGGAGGTGTGCATCACGTCGCGTGGAGCGTCGCAGATGTGGCAGCATTGCTCGCCTGGGAGAAGCATCTCGAGGCGTCGCAAATCCGCACGTCGGGAAAAGTCGACCGCCATTATTTTCAGTCGCTCTACTTCCGTCTTCCGGAAGGCATTCTCTTTGAGCTTGCGACCGAGGGGCCCGGCTTCACCGCGGACGGCGAAGCGCTGGAACACCTCGGCGAGCGGCTCTCGCTGCCGCCGTTCCTCGAAGGTCAGCGCGCGCGCATTGAGGCCGGGCTCAAGCCCCTCGCGTACCATCCCGCATCTCCTCCACCCACGTGAGCGCACCGAATTCCCCGGCGACCGTGTCCGGCTTCATTCATCGTTTCATTCCCGCGGGAAGCGGCACCGGCGCACCCGTTGTGCTGCTGTTGCATGGCACCGGCGGAACGGAGGATGACATGCTGGACCTCGGGCGCACGATCGCGCCCGGCGCGGCGTTGCTCAGTCCGCGCGGAAAAATCCTGGAGAGCGGGATGCCTCGATTCTTCCGCCGCCTTGCGGAGGGCGTGTTTGACGAGGCGGATCTCATTTTCCGCACGCACGAGCTGGCGGATTTCGTCGCCGCGGCCGCCAAACATTACGACTTCGATCCGCGCCTCGTCATGGCGATCGGGTATTCGAATGGCGCGAATATCGCCGCGAGCCTACTGTTGTTGCGGCCGGAGACCCTGCGCGCGGCCGTCTTGTTGCGCGCCATGCTGCCGCTCGTGCCGCCGACCCTGCCGGAGTTGGAGGGGGTCGGCGTTTTCGTGGCGGCCGGGAAAACCGATCCGCTCATCTCCCAGGACGGCACCGAAAAACTCGCCGGGCTGCTGCGCGAAGCGGGGGCGGACGTCGCCTTGGAATGGCAGCCGACCGGCCACAAGCTCACCTCGCCGGAGATCACCCACGCGCGTGACTGGCTGGCGCGCTTTCTGGCGCGCGGCTCGGCCGGCGCAATCTAATCTGCTCCGTGCGAAACTTTCCCGAGATCGACCACCGAGCCGAATCCAGGGGGCGGAGAATGACGCCTGTCTGCGACGGCGTGCCTCACTCGAACATCGTACCGTGCTCGTCGAGCACATGGGCGCGCATGCGTTTTGCGAGCTCCGAAGCAATTTCGCGCAGCCGGGAAGGCGGCTTCCGAAAATCAGCGGGCGCGAAAAACGAAACGTAGCCGGCCGGATCCCAACGAAAAATCCGCCGCCAAGCGTCCTCCGCCGGAAAGTAGACCTCCGCTTCGCCGGCGATCTCGCCAAAACTGATCGCCTTCCCGGTCACCGGATTTCTCGAGGGCTCTTGATCCGCGGAGAGGCGAATGCCGTCGGTCAGCCGGACCGCCTCGCACCACTCGTCGAGCGGGATCCACGCGCGCAGTCCTCCCGCGCCCTCGCGCTCCAGATGGATTTCCATGGCGGTCGTCATCTTCTCCGGTCTTCCTTCATCGCCGTGACAGAGAAAATCAAGCGACTGACGGATCAACCGGCCGGACCCCGGGCGGCGGAATTCGCCGTCCCATTTGCCTCGCGGACAAAGTAAAGCCACCCGAGGGCGCCATCGCGTCCGAATCAGTTGACCCAAAGAATCCTGAAGAAATTCGCATCACACTGCGTCTACCTCTTCGCAGACCAAATCAGCTTCCCATCCGCTCCCCCTCTCGACCGCGCGCCATTGCGGCGCAGTCCACGGGGGACGTTTTCACCCAAAAATCGAATGAACCAATCACGATGAAACCCACAAAATACCTCCTGGCCGCCCTTCTGGCTGCGGCCCTCGCTATCACTCCGGCGCCAAGGGCGCAGGCACAGGCTCCCGCAGCCGCGGTCGCTGCCGACGAGGTCAATCTCGACTTCTTTTACAATAACCTGAAGGATCAGGGCGACTGGCTCCAGACCCCGGAATACGGCTACGTCTTCAACCCGCGCGTGCAACGCGACAAAACCGATTGGCGCCCGTATTCCGATGGTTATTGGGCGCACACGGATGAGGGCTGGCTCTGGAATTCCTACGAGGATTTCGGTTGGGCCACCTATCATTATGGACGTTGGACCAGGCTGAAGGATTACGGCTGGGTTTGGGTGCCGGGCTATGAGTGGGCACCGGCGTGGGTCGCCTGGCGCGGGACGAAAGAGGACGGTCCCCAAGGCGGAAGGCCCGCCGCTTCAAACCGCTCGAATAATGCGATACAGGTCGGCTATGTGGGCTGGGCCCCGCTGCCGCCTGAGGCGCGTTTCGACTCGGCGGTTGGCTTCAATTCGACCGTCGACTACCGGTACGACATTGCACCGGATGACTACGCGTTTGTGGAGACGCGCTACTTTGGCGCGCCTTACCTTGCGGCGGCGATCATTGCACCGCTCGCAGCGTATGCGTTCTGGAGTTCGACCTATGGCTATACCAACACCGCGTACTGCAACTACGGGTGGGGTCGCGGCGTGTACGTGGGCGGACCTCAATATGGGTACGTCAGCGCGTATTCCGCGCAGCCAATTCCGCAATATCAGATCCAGCGCAATCTGGCCTTCGCCAACGGCGGCGTGAACAACTTCAGCCCCGCGAAGCCGGTTAACGGTGTCATCCCGGTCTTTGCCCCGAGAGTGGCGCCCGTTAACGCGGCCGCCGCGGCCGCCTTCAAGCCGGCCACCGTCAAGGCTACCGTCCCGGCGGGCCAGGTACAGCGTGGTTGGAATGCGACCAAAGCTAGTCCCGCAGACGTCGCCAAGGCTCGCGAGCATCTGAAGACACAATCCACCGGAGCGCCCCCCGCCCAAGCCCCGACGGCAGCCCAGCGCGCCGCGACGATGACCGCTCCCAAGACGGCTCCGCAAGCCGGCTTGCCGGCTGGTGCTGCAGTGGTTCCGAACGCCGGGTTAAAGCCCACCGCACCGACCAACGCGATGGTGCCAAACGCCGGGCCGGTTCCAAAGAATCAACTGAGCCCGCAAAACGCCGCGGCCGTTCAGGCGAGCCAGGCCGCGAAGGGCGTTCCGCCGGCTGCGTCTAAGGCTGGCGCGGTGCCGAAGAATCAATTGAACCCGCAAAACGCCGGCGCCATCAAGGGCGGACCAGCCGCGACAGGTGTGCCGCCGAATGCAACCTCCAGCAAGGCGCGTACACTGGTCGAAAAGCCAATCGCCCCCGCCACGACGAATGCGCGCGCCAGCCGGAACGCAAACACCACGGCTGCGTCGGCCGCTTCCGTGAAGAAGGCGCCGGCCACAGTCACGCGGAAAGCCCCGTCCACGGTGCAGCGGAATGCGCCAACGGCCCAGGCCAACGCCCCTCGGAAGTCGACATCCACGGTGCAGCGCAACGCGCCGAGCGCGCCGCGCAACGTGCAACCACAAGCTCGTGCGACCAGCCCCCAGCCTAAAGTAAACAGCGCGCCGAAGGCTGCGGCGCCCAAGGCTGCGGCGCCGAAGAAGGCGCCGGCCGCCAAGCCCGAGGATAAGAAGAAGCAACCCCCGACGACCTAAGGTAATTCTGACGCGCAGACACCCGTGCACCCGATTGGAGTCGGAGCACATGTCTGCGCGTCTTTTTTTGCCCGGAAGACAGGGGATCGCAGGGGATCGAACCCGCGCCACATCACGCCACGGCGATGTTCAGCCCGGGGTCGCGTTCAACTCACCCTGGCTTTGCGCGCGACGTACACGACGCTGGCGGATTCGCAGTCGAGGATCGGATTTTCAAACGTCACCACCTGTGACGTTACATTCGCAAAAACGGTTTCCAACGCACGCGTGAAATCGTCGTCCGGCGGATCGTCCGACCACATCGCGAAGACCCCCCCAGGATGCAAATGCGTGGCCAGCGCCCGCAGTCCGTCGGCCTCGTAGAATGATCCGTGGCGCGAGTGCAACAAGTTGCGCGGTGAATGATCGATGTCGAGAAGCACAGCGTGAAAGAGACGGTTCGGCTGCGCCGGATCGAATCCCGGCCCAGACTTGGCCGACGCGAAGAAGTCGGCGAGGACAAAGCGGCAGCGGGGATCGGCCATGAGCTTCGGACCCAGCGGCACGAGCCCGCGCTGGTGCCAGTCGATCACGGCTTCGAGCGCATCGACGACGATCATTGAGCGCACGGTCGGATGGGCGAGCGCGGCCATGGCGGTGTAGCCGAGCCCGAGCCCACCGACGACAACATCCCATTCGCCCGCCTCGAGCTGCGCGAGTCCGAGATCTGCGAGCGCGACCTCAACTTCATGAAACAGGCTCGACATCAAGTAGGCTTCACCCAGCTTGACCTCAAAGACCTCGACCCCGCCGAGGCTCAGGACGCGCCGCCGGCGCAGCAACAAATCTCCCATCGGCGTCGGACGAAAATCGAGTTCCTCAAAATCACGGCTCATCGGCAACCATACGCCCCCGGGCCCGGCCCGCACGTGATTCCGCACAGGCCGTCGAACAGGCGTGCGGAACGCATCCGCGTCGCTTCCGCGGCCGGGGTACCTGCACGCAAACCTGATCGTCGTGCTCTGATCGTCGTGCTCGGCCAGCATCGCCTCGACACGGGCTGGTCACGTGGAAGGCATTTCGCGTCGCTGATTCAATCCATGCGTCCCGCGGTGGAGCAGACCCGCAATCAGGACGCGACCGCCACGTGTCAGGCTTACGTCCGCCATGTTGAGCGCGCAGTGAAAAACTCGAATCCAGTCCCCTACCAGAACGTCCAGTCAGATGCACTCAGCGTCATCGGCGCCCATCACGATCTCGACACCGGGGCGGTGACGTACTTGGCCGGACGGTAATTCTTGGTCGGTTTGCTTTCCGCGCCTGGCCACACCGCCGCGCGCACCTGACGCATCTCCGCGGCGAACTTCTCCGGTTCCTGCAGATGCGGCCAGTGGCGCGAGCGCTCAAAGCGCACGTAATGTTTTCCACGCGGCGCGCGCAATCGATCGTAAAAAACGCGGATGACGGTTTCGCCCACCACGTTGTCGTAGGCGCCCGCGAAAAACCAGACCGGCACCTCGAGCAACCTGATCCGGGTTGCCAGATCGGTCGCGATGATCTCCTTCTCGAGAGCATTCACCGTGAATCCATAACCCGACAGGATGCGCGGCAGCATCCCCGGGGAATACTCGGGCGACGTCAGCGTCCACCAAACGAGCCGGGGATCCGCAGCGCGTGACGGCACCGACGGCGGCGCGCGCTGCGCCGCCACCACGCGCTCGGATTCCCGATAATTGGAGAGCTGTGAAATACTGATGAACGCGAAATAGCAGTCGGGCGCGCGCGCCGCCGCCAGCGCCGCGACCAGGCTGCCCCACGAATGGCCGACCACGAAAATCCGGCGCTGGCCAAAGCGCTTCGCCAGCCACCGGGAAAGGTCCACGGTGTCGTCCACGAATTGATCGATGCGCATCGTAGCGCGCGTGCCGTCGAACCGATACGAATGTCCGGCGCCGCGCTGATCCCAATGCACGACCGTGAAGTCCCGCTCCAGTTCTGAATTCTTCCGCGCGAAGATGCCGGCGGGAAATCCCGGCCCGCCGTGCACAAACAGCAGCACGGGGTTCCGCGAAACGTCATCGCCACGGATCAGCAGGTACTGCCGCACGCCGTTGAGCTGGATGAACTCCTCGACTCGAATGGGTCGCGATGATGAATCGACCGCAGGGGCAGTGTCACGCGCCGCGCCGGCGACTGGAGCGACCGCCACCAGCAGCAGGCACAGCATCCTGCAACTTACCCGGCTGAAATGAATAAATGGGGTTTTCACAGGTTCGGTTGTCAATCGGGGTGCGACCCGCAGCTGCACCTCCCGCGCCACAATTCACAAATTCGCGGATAATATCCACGCTTCCCACCCCGGCCGAATCAGGCGGCCTCCGAACGCGATCCCGGATCACGGCTCGATCACGATCCGATAGAATTCCTGTCCGGTGGGTGCGCCGGAATCGGTGAAGGTGAGCGTGTTGCCGGTCACGCCGTTCTGCCCGGCGCCAACATCATGAAAGAACGAACCGGTCCCAAGCGACGACGCGCGCTGGAGCTTATAGCGGTGGCCGCTGTACGACACGAATTACGCCGTCACGGCGGCGCGGCGCTCAGGCGCGCACCAGCACCGGCTCACGAATCGGCGCCGATGGTTCAGACCCTCCCTTCCCTCGGGGCGCCGTCCAAGCGTAGCGACAACCCGGGAGCACGAAATCGATCAACGGCACGAGCATCGAGCAGGCGGCGAGACTGAACACGAGCCCGTTTTGCCGGAACATTTTGAATTGGATGTAGTAGGCACCGAACGACACGAGCAACGCGAAGAGGATGCGGCCCGCGCGCGAATCCGGCGTGGTCTTCGGATCGCTGATCATAAAAAACGCAAAGAGCAGCAGCGCGCCGCTTTCGAGCCGGTGAAGCGGAATCGTCATGGGTTCACCCAGCCACGCGGAGCGCCCGAAAAGCAGCGCCATGTGGCACGCGAGAAAAGCGATGGCCACGTCGCTGCGTGCCGCGCGCCAAACAACGAGGTGGCCCGCACACAGCATCAGGAACGCGAAGAACGCGAGGCTGCCCCACTGCCCGGACGACAGCCACGCCTGCCCGCCGCCCCCGAGCAGCAGGGCCGCCAGCGCGACGTTGGTGGGATTGAAGACGTGCTTGTCGTGCCAGCGCACCACAAACTTGCTGAATACCGCAATCGCCGTGGCGAACACCACGAGCCAGTCGGAGTTGGTGCGCAGGAGCAGGCAGAGCGACAGCCCGGAGATGAGCGCGCTCTTCGGATCAAAACCCGGCAGCCGCCAGGTCCGGGTCGCGACGGCTTGGCAAAGGAGGACACACCCAAGCGTCAGCGCGATGCGCGGACCGGTGATGTCGAAGCCGAGCGACAGCCATCCGTAGAGCAGCAGGCCCGAGAGCGTGCCGATCTGGTACCAGCGCGGATCGCGCGGAAATCGAATCGTCTGCATGGCGTTGAGGTCCGTTGGTGCCTGCTGCGCGATC
>JANMQT010000079.1:0-5435 GCA_031370675.1 Verrucomicrobiota bacterium | reverse complement strand
GGCATGCGCTTGGTGTCGCCGGCCTTTTCAATTTCGTCGAACTTGCGACCCATGAAGCGCTTGACGGAGAATATCGTATTGGTGGCGTTGGTCACCGCCTGGCGCTTGGCGGCCTGGCCGACGAGACGTTCGCCGGTCTTGGAGAAAGCGACGATGGACGGCGTCGTGCGCGCGCCTTCGGAGTTTTCGAGGACTACCGGTTCGCCGTTCTCCATGACGGCCATGCAGGAGTTGGTGGTGCCGAGGTCGATGCCGAGAATTTTAGCCATGGTAAATAGGGATTGCGTCCACGCCCTCTGGGTATGCGGAACGTGGTGGTTCCTTTAGCAAACGGTGTTCCATTCGTAAGAGGCGAATGGAAGTGACTAGTGATGAGTGACTAGCGATGAGTTGGGGACTTGGAGCGAGGCGGAAATGGAGACAGAGTGACACCATGTTTTGTCCCACTTGCTGACGATAGCGACAGGAAGGCGCTATTGGGGCTCTAAAGTCTAGGGTCGAAAGTCGAAAGCCAGAAGGGAGTGGGGAATTAGTGACCAGCGGGCAGAGGAACGGAGAACGGAGTACTGAAGACATGGAAGTGTCTCCAGAGCGCCAGAGAAATCTGGCAAATCTGGAAGTGTAATCAGAAAAGTGGGTCGCGCAGGCCATTCACGCTCACTTTTGGGGCATCGAGCCCTCCAAGAGACGCTACACAGACGGCGGGTCGCAAAAATTGCTTCGCAAAAATTGCTTCGCAAACGGCCCGGTTCTCGCTCTTATTCCGCCCTGCGCCTATGTCCACGCCGGAGTCCGAACAAATTGTAGCCAATCAAGCGTCTGATTCCGCAATCGTGCAGGTCCAGGAACGCGACATTGTCTTCAACTGTCCGCATTGCGAGGGCGAGCTGGTGGTGGATCGGGATGGCGCGGGGATGACTTTCAACTGCCCGCATTGCGGGGGTCGGATCGCGGTGCCGTTTTATCGCGGGCCCGGTGCGACCGATAGCCAGATGGGCGGCAGCCGGCCTGATCCGGGGCCGTCGAGCTCGTCGTCGATGGGCGGTCTGCCTGGCGCGGCGCGGCTTTCCGGCAAGCAACTGGAGGTGAAGTCGGTTGATTTCGCGACCCTGACGAAGGAGGAAGTGGCGCAGCGGATTGACGATTTGAAATTGCAGTTGAAGGAGCATCAATCGCAGACCACGGAGATGCGGGGTCATTTGAACCGGGCGGTGATCGAGATGAATCGCCTGCAGTTGAAATTGCAAAAACTGCGGGAGCGGGGCACCAGCATAGAGCAGGAGCTGGCCGCGGCGAAGGCGGTGGTGGAGGGGTCGGCGCCGGGCGCGGCGTGATGGGCAATGAGCGGGGGGATCGGAGGACAGAGGGGCAGAGGGCGGAAGACGGGGAACAGAGGGCTTAAACTCACGCGGACCGCAAGAATTTTTGATTCGGGTTCTCGCTTGGGGTCACCGCGGACAACCGAGAATGCTGGTGTAGCGCTTACGCGCAAATACACTGCCCCCCGTGCCGAGATCGAAAAATAAAAGTATCTCCGTCGCGCAGAAAGAAGAAGCGCTGCGCGCTAGCGAAGCGCGCTTCCGCGCCGCCGTCGCCATCGTCAGCAGCCTCATCTGGACGAACAATGCGCAGGGCATGATGGAAGGCGAACAGGCCGGCTGGGGGAATTTTACGGGCCAAACGCGGGAGGAATATCAAGGTTACGGCTGGTCGAACGCCGTCCATCCAGACGACGCGCAACCCACCATCGCGGCGTGGGAGCGCGCCGTGTCGGAAAAGAGATTGTTTGAGTTTGAACACCGCGTACGCCGGTACGACGGCGCGTGGCGCCTTTGTTCCATTCGCGCGGTGCCACTGCTCGGAATCGACGGCGCGATCCGCGAATGGGTGGGAGTGCATACGGATATTACCGAGAGGAGGAGTGCGGAAGAATTGTTGCGACAAGCTCATCACCGCCTGGAGACGGTGCTCGCGAGCATTACCGACGGACTGGTCGTGATGGATCACAACTGGCGCTACACGTACGTCAGCGAACAGGCCGCGCGCATCGTCGGTCGGAACGCGGGAGAAATGTTAGGCGGGTGTGTGTGGGATCTTTTTCCCGCGGCAAAAGGGACAAAATTTTACGACGAACAACATCGCGCCGTCGCTACCGGTGAGAAGGTGGAATTCGAAGAGTATTACCCGGAGCCAATCAACAAATGGCTCGAGTGCCACTGCTACCCTTCAGTGGAAGGTTTGTCGGTTTATTTCCACGACGTCACCGCGCGCAAGGAAATGGAAGTGGCCCGGCAAGAGAACGAGGCGCTGTTTTCCGCGATCATCGAGCAGGCACCGGGCGGGGTGTACGTCGTGGACGATCAATTTCGCGTGCTCCAAGTAAACACGCTGGCCCGGCCGACCTTCGCTGCCGCGGAGCCGATCATTGGGCGCGACTTTACGGAAGTCATGCGGATTTTGTGGGGTCCCGACATCGGCGTGCGGCTCGCGGACATTTTCCGTCACACCCTTGAAACGGGCGAGCGGTATGTGTCGCCGCGCTTTAGCGAACATCGGTCGGACCTCGACGTGGATAAATCGTACGATTGGGAAGCGCAGAGGCTCACTTTGCCCAACGGCAAACACGGCGTGGTCTGTTATTTCACGGATGTTACGGAGCGGTATGCGATGGAGAGCGCTTTGCGTGACGCCAAGGAAGCCGCGGAGACCGCCAATCAGAGTAAGGATCGCTTCCTCGCGATCCTGAGCCACGAGTTGCGCACGCCGCTTATGCCGGTGGTCATTGCCGTGGGTGCGCTCGAGCAGGATCCCGATTTGCGACCCGAAGTGCGCGCGGATCTGGCGATGATCAAACGGAACATCGAGCTGGAGACAAAGCTCATCGACGACCTGCTGGATCTTAGCTGCATCACCAGCGGAAAAGTCGAGTTGAAGTGCGATGCCGTCGACTTGAACGAAATCGTGCGCCAAGTCTGTGAGATTTGCCGTCCGCAAATGAAGGAGAAAGATATACGCCTGCAAACGGACCTCAGTCCCGTAGCTGGTCACATCTCCGCCGATCCCGTGCGCCTGCGGCAGGTGCTATGGAACGTGCTGAAGAACGCGGTGAAATTCACGCCTGCACAAGGCACTGTTCGCGTGAGCACGGCGCGACGTGGCCTCGATCGCTGCGAGATTCGGGTCAAAGACAGCGGGGTCGGCATTCTGCGAGCCGCGCTTCCGAAAATCTTCAACGCCTTTGAACAAGGGGACGCTCACATCACACGGCAGTTCGGCGGTCTCGGTCTCGGACTCGCGATTTCGCGCGCGCTGGTTGAATTGCATGGGGGTGTCATTCGCGCTGAGAGTGAAGGCCAGGGCTGCGGGGCGACTTTCATCGTTGAACTCCCGGGACACGTCGCCGCGCCTTACCGAGGCCCGCCCGCGGTCACCGCGGAGTACAGGGAAGCGTCGCCAATCCGGCTGCTCCTCGTCGAGGATCATGCCGACACTGCGCGCACGCTCGCTCGAGTGCTTGGCGCGGCAGGCTTCTCGGTCATCGCCGCCGCTGACGTTGCTGGCGCGATCGCGGCAGCCGAGCGGAATCCTTTTGATGTGCTGGTCAGCGACCTCGGCCTGCCCGATGGCGACGGCTACGCAATAATGCGGGCGGTCCGCGCTCGCGGAATCGTGCCCGGCATTGCGATGAGCGGCTACGGCATGGAAGAAGATATCCGGCGTAGCACCGAGGCCGGTTTCGCGGAACACCTTGTGAAGCCCGTCAGCCTCCCCGAACTCATCGCCGCCATCCGCCGCGTGACAGAAAGACGCGCTTCGACTTGAGCGAGTCCACCCGCGAAATCCGCAGGGCAGATTTGATAGGTCGGCTGATTTTGGATGATGTTTCTGATGCAGAAATTCCCAGACGCAGAGCCGGAGGCGGGGCTTCCGCACCGGCCCGGCCGGCGCGGATGGGGGGGGATTCGAACCCCCGGTACCTTTTGGGCACACACGCTTTCCAGGCGTGCACAATCGACCGCTCTGTCACCCATCCTGTTGGCATTCGGACCGGCCGGCCGGATGGCAGACCCCGCGAACAACGCGTTACCCATACCCGAGATCGTGCACGCTACAAGGGAGACGAGTGCGCCGACGCGGAGCGGACGTAAAACGTCGAAGGCCGAAGTTTGAAGGCCAGAGATCGAATACGGAGAGCAGAATGCCGAGCGGCGGGGGGTGCGGGAGACAAAGTCCGCAGATATTGAAGTCGGGCGTATGAGACTCGCCGGGAGGGCGACCGAGCAGACTCCGTTGCCTAGGCTTTGGACATCAGCCTCGGACGAGCATCCAGACCATCAGGGCCAGGTAGAATATCGCCGTGGAGAGCATCGAATACCGCAGCCAAGCAGGCCAAAACGTTGATTCGTGGTTCCAGTTCATGTGCGGTGGCCGCTGCCGGTTGATAGAAGAACCGAGCTTCACCGCGTGCGGCCGACGCGGGCGCGATGTTTCTAAAATATATCGCAGCTGCACACGCATCGGTTTGCAGAAAGTTTCCGAATGGTTTGCCCTGGCGCAATCGAAAGTTTGGCCGAGGGAGAAGATTCGCGAGCTCGGATTCCAGGGGCATAAAAAAACGGCGCCCCCGTTGCCGGGAGCGCCGCTTGGCAGAGTCAAGGTGACTCAGGAAGCTTTCCGCAGGTCGGCCGAGGCCTCGCCGGTCGAGGTGATGTCATGGGCGCCGGCGTCCTTGTAGATCGCCTTCGCCTGGGTGACTTCCTCGGAGTCGTCGCAATGCACGGAGATCAAGATGCCGCCCTCCTTGACCTTGCCTTCATAGCGCTTCGCCTCGTACTCGGGAATGCCGAGCCCGATGAGCGCGCCGGCGATGCCGCCGACGCCCGCGCCGATGGCGCCGCCGCTGAGTGCGGCCATGATCGGACCGGCGGCAATAAATGGCCCAAGGCCCGGAATGGCCAGAGCGCCGATGCCGGCGAGCAGGCCGATGCCGGCCCCCACGACGCCGCCGGAACCGGCTCCGATGGTTGCGCCTTCGGGCATCTTGGTTTCCTTTGCGTGCGCGAAGTCACGCGAGCTCCCCTTGTCGGGGAAGAGGACCGAAATGTCGTCGGTTGAGAAACCGGCGGCGTTCAGACGATCCACGATGATGCCGGCCTGCGACTCGGAGGTGGCGATGCAAAATGCTGAGGTGTTTTTCATAAGTTGGAGGATTATCGGGTTAACTGACTGATTGGTTTTGGTTCTCGAGGGTGGGATTATTTCTTCGGCGCCTTCACCTCGAGCTCGTCCTTGACCTTGCCGTTGCCGGCGAGGCGGGTGGCGATATCGGTGATCGACTTCTTCTCCGCGTCGGAGTCCACCGGCCCGCGCAGGGTCACCATCCCGTTCGCGACGATGATTTTGCAGTTCTTGGCGTCCATCGAGAGCGGCTTTTC
>JANMQT010000039.1:0-16464 GCA_031370675.1 Verrucomicrobiota bacterium | reverse complement strand
CCTGCCGGAAGCGGTCGTCGCCATCCTGCACAAGCTGCTCGCCAAGGACCGCAAGGATCGCTTCCAGACCCCGAAGGAATTGCGCGACGCCTTCGCGCAGTGCGCGGGCACCATGGAGACGGTTTACGATCCCCGCAGCCGTCCGCGCTCGGGCGCTGAGATCGCGGGCGACGATGCGCCGACGCTCATCGCAACCGAGACGATTCAGCTTGGCAGCACGCTGGCCCAGCGGTTTCGGCTCGGCTCCGAGGTGTCCTCCGCGGATGGCAGCCGCTTGTACAAGGCGGCCGACAACATCGCGGACGGTCGACCGGTCGCGCTCAAGCTGCTGCCGGATCCGCGCGTGTTCGATCCCACCGTGATGCCGCAAATCGAGCGGCAACTGGCGCAGATGCGGGAGCACCCGCACGCGGTGGTCCTCGGTCCGGCCAGCGACGTCATGCGGTCCGGGACGGGCGTGTTCTTCACGCGCGAATGGGCCGAGGGATTTTCGCTGCTCGAACTGGTCAAGGCGCGCGGCGAACTGAAGGCACCCGAGGTCTGGCGCCTGTTGCGCGAGTTGCCGGACGCCCTCGATCACGCCGCGGCCCATCAGCTCACGCTCGCCGAGCCGTTGCTCCGCAAAATTTTCGTCACTCCGCCCGCGGGCGCGGTGGCCGACGACGCCTGGATGGCGCTGCGCTCGCAGCCGGTGGAGTCCTGGCCGGACTTTCGGCTCCGCTGGAATGCGGTGAGCGTCCCGCCGCCGACCGCGCAAATCTCGACGGTCTCGCCGACGAGCGCGCGCTCGATCAGTGCGAGCGAAGATCCGGCAGCGGCGTTGAGCGTGCTGGTGCGCGTGCTGTTGGGTGGCGGGCGGGGCCTCCTGGGCTCCGCCACGGGTTTGGTGGGGCCCGTCGGTTTGATTCTGGCGCGCGCCCTCGCTCCCGGGGGCGGCACGATCCTGTTCGGCAGCGCCCGGAAACTTTGGGACGCGTTGCTCAACCCACCGGAAAATCTCGCCGGCCAGGCGGCCGCGGCGGCGGCCTCGCCGGCCGGAACGCCGGCGGAAGTCCTCGCCGAGGGTGCGCAAAAATTGTGGGGCACGCTCGCGGAGCTCGCGGCGAAGGTTGTGCCTCCCACCCCGGTCGGATCAGGGTCTGCCGGGGCCGGAGCTCCCGCCGCGGCTGGGGCAAAGATCCCGCCCGGGAAGCCGACCAAACCGGGGGCGACCGCTGGTCCCGCCAATCCAAAGGGCGGCAAGAAAATGGGCATTCCCACGTGGCTGCTCGTCGTCCTCGGCGTGGTCGCATTCTTTGCGATTTTCAAAACCGGAGACCGCACCGACCGAAAGAAAGCCGTGGCCGATAAGGTCGCCGCCGCGGTGGCGATCGGGAAAGACAAGAAGGAAGTGATCGCCAAGGAGGTGGTCGGCCAGGTGCGTGCCGCGCGGGAATTCGCCAAACAGATCACCGACGAATTTCACAAGGAAGGAAGTTTGCCGGTCGCGCCCTCTTCGCCGACTTCTCCCGCGGCGCCTGCTGCGCCCGCGCCGCCGGAGCCGCCCGCGGCCACGGGTGCCGTTGCGACCGTGACCGAGCCATTCGTGAACGGCCTCGGGATGGAATTTGTCCCGGTGCCCGGCGTCAATGGCGCCGTCAGCGTTTGGAAGACGCGCGTCGCGGATTTTCAAGCCTATGCCACCGGCGCGCCGTACGAGCAGGTCGGCGGGGTGCATCTGCGTCGCGCCGAGCCGATGGACAAGGGCGGTTTCACGGTGGTCGACAAGCTCGACCTCTCCGCCAGCTGGAAGGCGCCCGGCTTCAAGCAGGGCTCGGATCACCCCGTGGTGGGCGTGAGCTGGAAGGAGGCGCGCGCCTTCTGTGACTGGCTGACCGAGCGGGAGCGTCGCGACGGGAAGATCAAGCCAACGCAATCCTACCGCTTGCCGACGGACGCGGAGTGGAGCGTCATCGTGGGGACCGGGAAATTCCCGTGGGGCGACGAATGGCCGCCATCGAAACGCGCCGGCAATTATTTCGACAAGTCGGGGGCGGAGTCCACGCCAGGCCTCGGCTCGCCTGCCCCGAGCGATGATGGCTTCGCCTTTACTTCGCCCGTTGATGATTTTGAGGCGAATGCCTTCGGGCTGCACGACGTCGGCGGTAACGCGTGGGAATTCTGCGAGGACGAGTACCGTCCGGCCCTGAACGATGAAGAAGCGCGCAAGGAAGTCGCGTCGTTGCTCGACGAGCGCGCGATCGACGGCACGCCGCTGCGGGTGGTGCGCGGCGGCTCCTGGGCCACGCGCCTGCCGCTGATGATGCGGTCTTCGTATCGCGGCCGGCTGCCCGCCACCTTCCGCGACAACCAGACCGGTTTTCGCGTCGTCCTCGCTTCTGACGCGAAATGATGGCGGCTCGTGGGTCGCTGCCTTGACTGATATCGAATCGTGAAACTCCCGTTCGTTGCCCTACTGGCTGCGGCCCAGCTTGGTGCCTTGACGTTGTGCGCGGCGACGCCGGCGCAGGAAAAGGCGTTTTTGGAGAAGTACCAGAAAGCGTTCGAGGCCGGCGACACGAAATCCCTGCAGTCTTTTCTCTATTCGCAGGGCGCCAATCCGATGGCGCTGCAATTTTACATCATGTTGCAGGCCGATGGGGCCGGAGGGAAAATTCTCAAGATCGAATTGGTCGATCTCACGTCCGATGATTTGAAAAAGGCGACGGCTATCATGCCCGGTCCCGGCGGCCTCAAGATGAGGCTGCCGCTGAAACCCGTGAAGAAACTCAAGATTTCGATTCTGAAACGGAGCGGCGAGAGCACGTCAACCAGCAACACCGAGAACTACGTGGCCGAAATCGGCGACAAGCTCGTGATTCCCGTGCCGGTCACGGCGAAGTGAATGCCGAATTCGGAACTCGGAATCTTCATCGGTTACTCGACGACCACGCGATAAAACCGCCGGCCCTGCGCGACGGCTCCCGCATCCGTGACCATGATATCGCTGCCGGTGCCGGCAATGCCGCTGCTCAAAGTCTGCCAGGTTCCGGCTACCAGATCCGCGCGGTACTCCGCGCGATAGCTGAGTCCCACGACGGATTGGAAGCTGAAGCGGATGTCGCTCCCGACCCGATCGGCTGAAGTGACGCGATGTTCCACCCGGCTGAGCGCAGCGTACGCATCGAGCTTGCCGTATCCCCAGGTCGTGTTTGGCACCGCACCCGTGAAGGCGTCCGCGCGGGCGGAACTTTGCAGGACCGATTTCACGGCCGTCGAATTGAGCTTCGGGTTCATCTGCAGCATCAGCGCGATGGTGCCCGTGACGATTGGGGCGGCGGCGCTGACGGCGCTGGCGCGACCGTAGAAACCGAGGCCGTCCTGGATCAGGTTGAAGCGGAACGTGGCGAAGTATGACTTCGGATTGTACGCCGTAAAGAGGCTGTCGCCGGGCGCGACAACGTCGATGCCCTGCCTGCCGTCGAACGTCGGACCGATGCTACTGCCCGTCCAAATTTGACCCGGACTACCCTGGGTGTCGTTGGTGCGCGCGATGCTATCGATATCGGTCCAAGCAGTGCGAATCACATAATCGCCCGGGCAAATATTGTTGAAGGCGGTCGCCCCATCCCAAATGGAACCGGGCGCGAGGAAATTCGTGAACGCGTTCGCGGTGTGGTTATTCGATGGATTGAGCGTGGCATCGAAGTGTTTGGCTGGGGCGCCAGCCGACTGCGTCAGCGTGATTGAATAGGTGCCCCCCAAACCGTCGAGCCGCAGATAAATTTGCCGCTTGGGGCTGGTTGAAAACGAAAAATCGTTGTCCCGGCCGTTGTGATAAAGCAGAAAATTATTCGCGTTCGTCGCCGGATTTATTTGCACTCGCCCGCTTTCATTGACCGGCGGCGCGTACGGCCCGTAGGTTAACGCCGGTGAAGGTGGGGTGATCGTCACGGACAGCCCGGCGTCGGCGTCGACAGGATACCAGAGGTCCATGACTGGAAACGTCCCGGCGAACTTGGTCACGTTGATCGTAACGCTGCCACCTGCGGGAATCGTCCCCCCGGCCCGATTCGGCGCGCCGCCGTCATCGCCCGGGCCGGTGACGAAAATAATCCCGGGATGCGCGGGACCGGTGACGCTATCGATGGTGCGCGCCAATAAACTCGTGCCGTCAGTGGGGCCTCCCACCGATCCAAGATTGAGCAGCATGACGACGGGCAGGCCGAGTTCGGCTGCCTTGGCCACGACAAAGTTGATGGCAGTCGGCAGCCGTGCTGGCACGTAATATGCCGCCTCGGCAGGCTGGTCATCGTGCGCGGGCGCGCCGTCGGAAGTGACTTTCACGGCGATGATCGTCGCCTTGGTCGCGACGCCGCGGTACTTCGCCACGTTGCGACCATTACCGGCGGGAATCGAGGCGGTGTCCGTGCCGTGGCCGACGGCATCCCGCGTGACCAGATCCGGACCGACGGTGAGCGCGTTGTTGATTTGGGCCTCAGTGTAAAGGGTGCCCATGCCGTAACCACTGCTGGCCGCACCCGTGTCGTCGGTGAGATCAAAGATGTACTTGATCCGCGTCGTGCCATCGGCGTTTCGGAAATCATTATTTTTCCAATCGATGCCGCGATCGAGCAGCGCGACGATCACGCCCTGGCCGGTCACCCCGAAGCGCGACACGGCATCGTCGATGCGCGTTTCGACGCGCACCAGGTCCATGGCCGGAAGGGGCAGCGGCGCGAGGAGCAAAAAGCCCAGGACGCAGGTGGCGAAGAGCGGGCGCGGAAGCGGGATGGATATGGTGGCGAAGACGGGGCCGTCGGAATGGGAAGTCATGGAAATGGTCAGTGGGCGCGCTGGGACAACCGCGCAGGTTGCCAAAAACCGGCTCGCCCATGCCAGCCCAATGTGCTGGCCTCGATCAAATATCGACGCGGTGGGATCGGAGTTCAGCCGGCGCGGGCAAAATCTATGAAGCCGCGTTCCACGTTGGTGCCGACCAGCTCGACGAAGACCTTCTGGCCCACCTTGAGTCGCTCCTCGCCGCGGATCAGCTTGCCCTCGACGGGTGGCGCGAGGATGCGCACCCAGACGCCCTTGTCCGTCGCGCCAGTGACAATCGCATCGAAGCGCTGGCCGATGCGGGATTCGAGCAGCAGGGCGGCCGCCGATTTGCGCACCTGCCGCTCCACCTTGTTGGCGTTGTCCTCCTGTTCGGTGCAGTGCTTGGCCAGCTCCTCGAGTTCGTCGTTGGCATACGGCGACGCCTGCCCGGCGAGCGCCGCCTTCACGAGGCGCAACGTGATCAAGTCAGGAAAGCGCCGGTTGGGCGCGGTCGAATGCGTGTAGTCGCGCACGGCGAGACCGAAGTGGCCGACGGCGGCGGCGCCCGGGCGCTCGACGACGTACTCGCCCGAGCCCATCAATTTCACGATCACGAGCGACAGATCCGGGAAGCGCAGCGGGTCGGCCTGGCGGCGTCGCACGAGGAAATCCTCCAGCGCCTTCGCATCCGGCGCCGGCGGGAGGGACTCGCCCAGCTCGAGGGCCACGTCGACGATGCGCTGCCAGCGCTCGGGGGAACGAACCACGCGTCGAAACGCCGCCATGCCCCTGGCCGCGAGGAACCGCGCGGTGACGCCGTTGGTGGCGATCATGAAATCCTCGATGATCTGCCGGGCGCGGTTGTGCGGCTGCTGGCGAACATCGACCACCTCGTCGCCCTCGAAAATCGCCTTGGGTTGAATCGTTTCCAATTCGAGCGCGCCCTGCTCATGGCGGCGGGCGCGAAGTTTCTGCGCCAGCGCATCCTGCGTGCGGAGCTGTTCGTTCATGCCAGCCACCGCCCGGGCCGCCGCCGGCTCCTCCCCCTTCCCGTCGAGCCAGGCGGCCACCGCGTCGTACGCGAGCTTGGACTTGTTTCTCACCCGCGCGCGATAGGTCGCGGAAGTGGTCAGGGCACCAGCCCGGTCGAAGACCATTTCTGTCACCATGGCCAGGCGATCTTCGTCGGCGTTGAGCGAGGTCAGGTCCGTCGACAATCGCTCCGGCAGCATCGAAAAAATGCGGGCGGCCGTGTAGACCGAGGTCGTGTTCCGCCGGGCGTGATCGTCGATGGGCGTCCCCTTGCGCACCAGCGCATCGACGTCGGCGATGGCGACCAGGACCTTGATGGCGCCGTCCGGCAGTACCTCGGAGACGGAGAGTTGATCAAGGTCGCGCGAGTCGTCATTGTCGATCGAGCACCAGAGCAGCGAAGTCTGATCGCGGATTTCGGAACTCGATTCGCGCGCCGGACCGTCGATCGACGCAAGTTGTTGCTTAATCGCGGGTGGGAATTCCGGTTCGAGACCGCGGTCGATCATGGCGAGCTTTGCGATCTCGGCGAGGTCGGCCCGATTGTGTCGATGGCTTGGGAACATCGGGCGACATTACCTCGGGAAAAGGAAAAGGAGAAGAGTGGCGTCGCGGTACGGCCTCGGATGGCGTGGCTGGTCGCAGGGAGAAAATCAGGTTCGACATTCCGGGGGCCGCCGCTCAATCTCCCGGGAGTTGCTTGTTTCTCCGCGGCCAGGAGGATGGCGAGCGCCTTTGCGGCGTCGATCGAGAAGCCCAAGAACGCATCGCCTGGCTCCTTGTTTCTAACCACTGATTGGAAATGTCCCCGGTTCCCGAAAACCAAGACGGCCCAAGCCTCCCGCTGCCGCTGGGGCGTCTGCGGGTGCTGGACGTGAGCCAGGTCATGGCCGGCCCGTTTTGCACGATGATGCTCGCTGACATGGGGGCGGACGTTGTGAAGATTGAGCCGCCGGGCACGGGGGACCAGACGCGCGGGTCCATGGGTTTCAAGATGAAAGGGAGCGACAGCATGGGTTTCATCAACCTGAACCGGAACAAGCGCAGCGTGACGCTGAATCTCAAGCGGCCCGGCGGTCGCGAAGCGCTCTATAAGCTGGTCGAAACCGCAGACGTGCTCGTGGAGAACTATCGTCCCGGCGTGATGAAGAAACTGAAGTGCGATTACGACACGCTGTCCAAAATCAATCCGCGCCTGATCTACGCGAGCATTTCCGGTTTCGGGCAAACCGGTCCGTGGTCGGATCGGCCGGGTTTCGATCTGATCGCGCAGGCGATGGCCGGGGTGATGAGCGTGACGGGTCACCCGGGCGGTCCGCCGGTGAAGGCGGGCGTCCCGGTTTCCGACATCGGTTGCGCGCTCTTCGCGGTTTATGGAATCCTCAGTGCCTACATCGGCACGCAAATCACCGGCCGCGGCCAGTATGTCGATGCCTCACTCTTCGAAGCGGCAATGGCCTTCTCGATTTGGGACACCTCCGAGTACTGGGGCACGGGCATTGTTCCCGGCCCGCTGGGGACGGCGAATCGCATGAGCGCGCCGTATCAAGCGGTGCGCGCGTCGGATGGCTACTTCGTGATGGGCGCCACGAACCAAAAACTGTGGCTTCTGTTGTGCGATTTGGTCGACCGCAAGGATCTCCCGCAGGATCCGCGATTCGCGGACATCTCGTCGCGGCTGGCGCATCGCGAAGTCTTGATTGCCGAGTTGGAAAAGTGCTTTGTCACCAAGCCGGCGGCTGAATGGGTGACCGCCATGCTCGCCGCGGGAATTCCGGCGGGCCGGCTGAACACCTATCCGGAGGCGTTCGAGAGCGAGCACGCGAAATTCCGGCAGATGCGGCTCGAGATAAAGCATCCGGTCGAGGGCACGGTCCCGAACATCGGATTCCCGGTGAAAATGTCCGACACGCCGCAACAAGTGCGCCGTCATCCGCCGCTGCTGGGTGAACACAACGTTGAGGTCCTCGCCGAGGTGGGCATCGATGCCCGCGGGCAAGAGGAGCTACGCGCGAAAGGCGCCTTCGATCCATGAGCGCGATGACCACCGAGCCGGGCCGGGTGCAACTCCGCGTCGATGGCGCCATCGCGCGGCTGACCTTTGATCGCCCACAGTCACGCAACGCGATGACCTGGCGCATGTACGATGACCTGACGGAAGGCTGCCAGGCCATCGACGCGAATCCGGGGATTCGACTCGCGGTCCTGCGCGGCGCGGGAGGAAAATCCTTCGTGGCCGGTACCGACATTGAACAGTTTCGCAACTTTGCCTCGGGGCGGGAAGGCGTTGCGTACGAGGAGAAGATTGACGGCTACGTCTCCGCGCTCGAGGCATTGCGGGTGCCAACGCTTGCCGTCGACGAGGGCTGGGCCGTGGGTGGCGGACTGGCGATCGCGAACGCCTGCGATTTGCGGATCGCGGCCGCGGGTGCGCGTTTCGGCGTCCCGATCGCGCGCACCTTGGGGAATTGCCTGTCACCCGTAAACCTGCGACGCCTGTGCGACACGCTCGGGGTGAGCTGGGTGAAGAGAATGGTGCTGCTGGCCGAAATGCCCACGGCGGAGGAGTTGCAGCCGGTGGGTTATCTCGCGGACGTGGTCCCGGCCGGGGAGCTTGACGCGCGGGTGGCAGACGTCTGCCAGAGGCTGCTGACCCATGCGCCGGTGACGATGCGGGTCACGCGGGAAATGCTGCGCCGCCTCGCGACCGACCCGCGCGCGAAGGCGAATGATCTGATCGAGTTCTGTTACGGCGGCGAAGATTTCCGCGAGGGCGTCGAGGCCTTCTTCGCGAAGAATCCTCCGCAGTGGCAGGGCCGATGAACTAATTACGCATGACCAGGCGCTTCTTCCCCGGCAAACTCCATCGCGGCTACCTCCCTTGAAACAATGACCTACACTCCTCCCACCGTTGCGAAGCGTCCCGGTCTGCTGTCGGCGTCGAACATCGTCCTGTTCCTTCTCGGTCTGATGTATCTGCTGACGTACATCGACCGCGTTAACGTATCGACCGCATCGAACGTTTTTGAAAAGGAGCTCAACCTCAGCAAGACCGAGGTCGGGCTGATTTTTTCCGCGTTTGCCTACCCGTATCTGATCTTTCAGATTGTGGGCGGTTATCTCGGCGATCGATTTGGTCCGCGCCGGGTGCTGACGATTTGCTCCTTGATTTGGGCAGTGGCGACGATCCTCACCGGGTTTGTCGGTGGGCTGGCCACGATGCTTGCGGCGCGGGTGCTTCTGGGCATCGGCGAAGGTGCGACGTTCCCGACGGCGACCTCCGCGATGAGCAACTGGGTGCGGCCGGCCGATCGAGGTTTTGCGCAGGGATTTACGCATGCCTTTGCCCGCGTCGGCAATTCTATCGCGCCACCGCTCATCGTCGCGCTGATGGTCTGGACCGGCTGGCGCGGCTCGTTTGTCGTGATGGGCATCGTCAGCTGCTTTTGGGTGTTCCTCTGGTATTTCTATTTTCGCGACAACCCGGCGGAACATCCCGGCATTACCCAGGCTGAGCTCGCAGAGTTGACCCCCTACGTCGACAAGGCAACGCGGTTGCGTAACCCGGTGCCGTGGGGCCCGCTATTTGTTCGCATGCTGCCGGTCATCTTCGTCTATTTTTGCTACGGCTGGATCCTATGGCTCTTCCTGAGTTGGATTCCGCAATACTTCAAAAATCAACATCACCTTGATTTAAAGAGTTCGGCGCTATTCTCAATGGGGGTTTTCTTCGCGGGCGTCGTGGGCGACACGGCGGGTGGGATTTTGAGCGACCGGGTTTTGCACCGGACAGGTAATCGACTGAAGGCGCGCAGCTACCTGGTTACGATTTTTTTCCTTTGCTCGCTCCTTTGCCTCGTGCCGCTGCGCCTGACCAACGACGTCAATATTCTTGCCGTCGCGCTCGCCGGGGCCTTCTTCTTCGCAGAGATGACGATCGGGCCGATGTGGTCCATCCCCATGGACATCGCCCCGCGCTATTCCGGCTCGGCGAGCGGAATCATGAACACGGGCAGCGCGCTCGCGGCCATTCTTTCCCCGCTCATCGGTGGTTACATCATCGATAAAACCGGGAATTGGAACTATCCGTTTTACGGTTCGATGGCGCTGCTGTTCGTCGGCGCAATCGTTGCGTTTTGGATGAAGCCGAACGAGGCCTTCACGATTGTGGCAGATCCCAAGCCGGCCGCCCCCGCCACCGGCGCCGCATAATCGGTCGCGATCCCCAAAGCAACGCTGTGCGGGAGGTTTCCCGCCGCGTTCCGGGGGGCTAGAGCTGGTTTCCGCACCTAGGCCATCGTCATGTGACGGCACACCCAGACGGTTTCGCCGGTGCCATCCTGATTTGCGACCACGCGGATCCATTGCCACTCGCTACCGCGGGGATCCGTGAACTTTTTCGGCTCGGGATCCGGGTTGACCGCCGCGTCCGCAGGGTTGCGGGCGCGGGCTTCCCCCACGTTGAGCCGGAGGGGATAGGTCCATTCATAGACCGCGACGGGGCTGGGCGGCGTCAGCAGATCGCCGTTTACGCCCGCCGCCAGCCAGAATCGTGTCGGTACCATGCGTCACTCCTCCGCCGGATTGGCACAAACGGAAAGGCGAAATGCTGTCACGGACCCGCCCCGCCTTAACTCCGCCATTTTTCCAACCGGGCGATGATATCTGCCGGCTCCTCGCCGTCGTAACCGGTGAACTCGCCCATGATTTTCCCATCCGGGTTCACCACGATGACTGTGGGAAACCCTTTTTCTTCAATCCCATATTGGATTTCCAGTTTCTTGTTCTGCGCTTTCAGTTCGTCGGAGAGGACCGCTTTCCGTGGATAGTCGATTTCCACGAGCACGAAATGTTTTGCGGTGTACTCGAGGAACTTCGGCTGGCTGAATACGTTCTTCTTGAGGGCAATGCACGGACCGCACCAGTCGGACCCGGTGAAGTCAAGGAGCACCAATTTGTTTTCCGCCTTCGCGGTGGCGAGGGCTTTTTCATAATTGGTCTGCCATTCCGAGGCGGAGACGGTGGCCACAGCGCAACCCAAGACGAGGACGAGACAGGAAAGCACGCACGTTTTCATGCGGACAGTCTGTCAGGTTGGGGAACGCGTCGCAGCCTCGGTCTTCAAGCCATTCTTGCGATCCGAACGCCTCACGACCCGCCCGAGCAATCCGGGACGACTGGCAATCGAGCCTCCGGTGCTTATCATTGGAATCATGTTGAAATCTCGCCGGGAGCGACTTGTCGTGGGGGCCCGGGCGCGTCCGAATGGGATCGCCGTGGCGATCGCCTGCCTGGCCAGTTCACTCTGCTTCGATTCGGCGAAAGGCATCGATACGGCAATCGGAGTGGCGGCCGAGCCGCTTGGCCCGCGGGCCGGTACCGGCCAGACGTTGGAGGACGCGTGCCGGCGGGCGGGCGCCGGCGATCCGTCTGAGTTGCTGGCGATGTTATCGCGGTTGAGCCAGGATTATCGGCGCTCGATTCCGCATCTCGCCCTGCACGCGCTGGGACTGATGGTTGCCCAGCGCAAGGCCGAGGCGCAAGCGGATTGCGTGCTGGCGGAAACGATGCTGGTGGAGCGGAGGTCGCAGTTTATTGACCCAGCCGTCTGCCGGATGCTTTACGCGGTTTACTCCGACCTGGGCGATCACGCAGCCGGGTTAAACTTGCTGCGTCGCACCGTCCAGCAGCACCCGCGCGATCGCCATCTGTTAAACCAACTGGCCTGGGATCTGGCGACATTACCGGATTCACGAGTGCGCAATGGCGCCGAGGCAATGGGCTTGGCCATGCGGGCGTGTGAGGAGACACGCTGGAAGGATTGGCAGGTCGTCGATACGTATGCGGCCGCGTCTGCGGAGAACCGACAGTGGGATCTGGCAGTCCACTGGCAGTCCGAGGCGATCGCGATGGCCACCAAGAAATCCGAGAGTCCGGCAGACGTCGGCCGGCTAGGCAAACGCCTGGTGCTTTACCGCGCGCACCGGTCCCACCATGACCCGGTCCATGACCCAGCTTATGCAGGCTGGAGTCGGCGAATGCTTCAGATCGTGGTGTTCTCCCAGGAGCGAGGCCGGTGACGGGCGCACGAGCTCCGTGGCCCACTTCACCGGCGACGGGCCGCCATTAATTTTCCGCCACTTTGCCCGCCGTGGAGGCAGCAGGCGATAGGCTTATCTCGTTGTGATTCGAATGGTCGGAGGAGTTCTGGCAAGGCCCGTCGCCTCATCGCTTTTGCTCCGATTCAAAAGCTTCAGACTTTCTTCGGGTTTCGAATTTCGAGTTTCAAGTTTTTGCGAGGCCGCCACCGCGCCCGCCAGGGACGCAGTACGGAATGCAGCGGTGTGGCCGTGGGATGCACCTGCTTGGTGCGGATGAGCTCTCGCCGCCGGAGATTTTCCAGCGCCTCTTGAATGGTGCTCTTGGAGAGGGCGGTCCGCGCCGCGAGGTCGCGCAGACTGGCCGCGACCGGCCGCCAGCCCGCCCTTTCGGCGCAGCCGTAGAGGAAGACGTAGACGATAAAAGCCGACGGCTGCTTGTCGTGTCCCACCAGATCCCCCAGCAGCACGTCCAGCACATAGGCATCGATCTCAAGCACGGAGCGCGCAAAGAGCATGCTCCATTCTCTGCTTTACCGATAAAAGGACAAGACTTTCGGCCCCCGGGGCGCGCCGCGCGCTGGACGCGCGGACGGGTCGTCCTACGCTGTGGTCATCATGATCACGCAAATCAAATTCATCGGCATCCCGGTGCGCGACCAGAATCGCGCGCTGGCCTTTTACACCGACAAGTTGGGGTTCACAATCCTGACGGACCAGCCGTTCGACCAGCACCAGCGCTGGATCGAGCTGCGCATTCCCAAGGCGGAGACGCGCGTGGCGTTGTTCACGCCCGAAGGGCACAAGGACCGAATTGGCCAATTCAGCGGAGTCTCATTTGCCTGCAACGACGTGGAGGAAACCTACGCGGAGTTGATGAAGCGCGGCGTCGAATTCGAGGGTCCGCCGAAGAAGGAGCCCTGGGGGACTTACGCGATGTTTAAAGACAGCGAGGGCAACCAGTTTGTGCTGAGCACGGCACGTTAGGAGCCCGTCTTTCAACAGTCTCCTAGATCATCTCGTCGCGCGCGATCGCCTCGAAGATGCTGCCCGTCCCCTTGGTCTTGGCGTAAAGGAACGGCTTCACAATCTGGAAGATGAAATGGCCGGGCTGGCCCCTGGCTCCCAGCTTCGGCGCGAATTCATTCCACGCTTCGATGGCGTGGGAGGTGACGGCCGGGCAGGCGAGAAACCAGGTGGCCAGCGCGGCGTCATCCGGAGCGGAGCGGACGGCGCGAATGAAATCCCGGCGCACCAGTCCAAAGTGCTTCAGAAAATATCCGTCGATGCCCAGCGGACTGCCGAAGGCCAGGCGGTAGGCCAGGGGCAGCTGGCCGGCGAGCAACTGCCGCGTTTTGTCCGCGAAGCGCGGCAGCCAGCAGCAGCCCACGAGTTGCGCGGTAGGGAGGCGGGGGAAGGGAGGAGTGATATGCGATGGGTGCTGGGTTGAACGCCTGTTAGAGGGAATCGATGACGGCTTGGGTCACGTCTTTCGTGGTAGCCTTGCCGCCGAGGTCGGGGGTAAAGACGGCGGCCGCGGTGGTCTGCTCGATCGCGGCCATCAGTCGCGCCGCCGCGGACTCTTCACCGAGGTGATCCAGCATGAGCACCGCCGTCCAGAACGTCCCGATTGGATTCGCGATGCCTTTGCCGGTGATGTCGAAGGCGGATCCGTGAATCGGCTCAAACATGGACGGAAATTTTCGCGGGGGATTGAGATTCGCGGTCGGCGCAATGCCCAGGCTGCCGGCGAGCGCGGCCGCGAGATCGCTGAGGATGTCCGCGTGCAGGTTCGTGGCGACCACCGTGTCCAGGCTCCCGGGGTTGTTCACCATCCGCGCGGTCATCGCGTCCACCAGCATCTTGTCGCTTTCGATATCCGGAAAACCCGCGCCGATCTCGGCGGAGATTTCATCCCACATGACCATGCCGTGACGCTGGGCGTTGCTTTTTGTGACGACCGTCAGTTTTTTGCGCGGGCGTGAGCGCGCGAGTTCGTAGGCAAAACGCATGATCCTCTCGCAACCCGCCCGCGTGTAGATGGCGGTCTCGGTGCCGACCTCCTCGGGCAGCCCGCGGTGCGAGCGCCCGCCCTGCCCGGCGTATTCGCCCTCGCTGTTTTCCCGCACGATCATCATGTCGAGATCGCCCGGACCTCGGCCGCTGAGCGGCGAGCGAATCCCGGGCAGGATCCGCGTCGGACGAATGTTCGCGTATTGATCAAAATTCTGGCAAATGCGCAGTCGCAGACCCCAGAGCGTGATGTCGTCGGCAATGTCCGGCGCCCCGACGGCGCCAAAGAGGATCGCGTCGAAGGCCCGCAGCGTGTCCAGCCCACTGGTCGGCATCATCAGGCCGTGCTGACGGTAATATTCGCTGCCCCACGGGAAGGTCTCGACGCGCAGGCGGAAGCCGCCGTCCCGTTGCTGCAAGACCTCGAGGACCTCGAGTGCAGCCGGCACGACCTCCAGACCGATGCCATCGGCGGGAACGGATGCGATGGAATACGTTTGCATATAAGAAGGGCGGCTGGCGGCGCGGGAACCACGAATATGAAGAGTCGACGGCCGAGAGTCGAGACTTGAGCGCAGCGAAAAGTCGTGGGATGGGTGGGGACCATCGAGTGCCCGCGGTGCGCCTGGCGCCGTGCCGGGGGTGCCAGCCAGATGGCGGAGGAAAGTGCACGGAAGATCGAGAATCAAGGACAATGGACCATCGGAGGCGCGACCGACGGTAGCCGGCGGTGTCAGCCACCGGATTAGTGGCGGCAAGAATTCCGAGCCCCGGCGGGGCGACGGAACAACCGCTGGTTGGCGCGTCAAATTCGCCTGCCGGGTTGGTCCGGCGCGGCAGCGTTTCAGATCGTGCAAAAAATTCCGAATGATCGGTCGCGAGAAGGTCTTGCTGGTATTACGCAGGAAGTGCAGTATACGGCCTTATGCCTACTGCAAAAAAACCCGCCCCCAAGAAACGGAAAATGAACGCCGCGTTCGCCAAACCCGTGAAGCCTGATGACAAGCTGGCTTTGGTCGTCGGCGCCGCGCCGCTTCCGCGCACGGAGTTGACGAAAAAGCTTTGGGACTACATCAAGAAGAACAAGCTTCAAGACTCGAAGAACCGCCGGAACATCAACGCCGACGCGAATCTGAAAGCTGTCTTCAATGGTAAGTCCCAGGTCTCGATGTTTGAGATGACGAAGCTCGTCAGCAAGCACGTCACCGCCTGATTCGGTTTCGCGATTTTTCCGCCGCTCCCCACGAGCGCGGCAAGCTGCGGAACTTCCGCCGGGGCTTTGATCCCGGCGCGCCTGATTTGTCGTTCACGGCCGGGGGCAATTCCCCGGTCGTGGCGATGCCTTGGCGTCTGGAAACTGCGCGAGCGCGACTGCGCGCGGAGGAGCCTCAACCCGCCATAATTCGGGACGCGGCCGGTGGGACGCCGCATCCCTGCGCCGATTAGCGGCTGCGGCGCTGCAGCGCCCGGCGAGCTTCGCCGTCTTCAAATCCCGTTTGCTTGCCCTCGTCGTAAACCACGCCGACATCATACGTGACGCCGGAGAGGATGCCGCCCGGGGTGGGTATCTGGCCCCTCAAGCCGGCCGTTGCGCGGTAGTAGCGCGAGCTGAACCCGCGGTCGTACGCGTCGGTGGTCCCCGCCACTGCCGCCCGCGCCGTGCGCGAAAAGGGACGGGCGATACCGTCCGCCTTGCTGTCCGAAATCAGCACGTCGCCGTATAGCTGCATCGCCCTTCCGGAGAGCTTGTAGTCAAACGCACCGAAATACTGCGTGTTCTGAAACGACGCGTTGGCATAGGGCGAATACCGGCCGGAGGTCAGCGCGATCCCGTCCTGCTGGAAATAACTCGCGCCAAAAACCATCGAAAGTTTGTCCGACGTGTAGCCCGTCGTGAACGATGCCCCCCGAGCCGAGCCGCCCTTGCCGGTGGTCCCATAGAATAAATCGATCTCCGTCCCGCTGTACTTGGGCGCGCCGGGTCCGTCGAGCAGCACGAAATTCTGCGTGCCGCCGAGCGCGTCGGAGCCGTTTGCAATCGACGGGCCGAATCTGGTGGTTTCGACGCGGCTGATGGCCGCCAGCGGGATGGCGTTGAGCGAAGGGAGACTCATTGTACGCCGGCCATTGATGAGCGTGAGTGTGCTGCCTTGGCCTAGTCCGAGCAGATTGGTCGGTCCAAATCCGCCGAGGCCGGGAAATCCCACGCCCGCGGAGCCGCCGGTCGTCGTGACGGGCGTCAGAAGCGAACTAATTGTTGCAACGTCCGCCGGCGATGAACTGATGACGAGCGGGACATCGGCGCTCGCCGCCGGCGCGAGGGGATCCGCGGCATTGGGCTGGGTTGCCTCCTGCGCGCGCAGCGTCGCCAGGCCCAGCGTAAGCGCGCCAAAAGCCGCCAGGAATCGCCGGGAGAAGCGGGAGTGCCGATAAATGGGAGTGGGGTGATCCATGGGTGCGACGCCAAATCTCGAGGCCGGCAACGTTCGGCTGCCCGTCAATCTGTCCGCTTTTGCCC
>JANMQT010000003.1:0-2119 GCA_031370675.1 Verrucomicrobiota bacterium | reverse complement strand
CGGCTTTTGATCTCGGCGCGCACCGGTCCAAAAATCCACTCGCCCGCCTTGGCCACGCCGCCGCCAATCACAATGGTGTCCGGATTAAGCAGCCAGACAATGTTCGATAACATGAAACCAATGCGGCCCCCGATTTCCTGCCACAACGCGATGGCCACCGGATCGCCGCGCTGCGCCGCCTGCTGCAGCGTGAAGGGTGACATCTCCCCGTCGGGCGCGCCCTGCAGTCCGGCGGCGTACATCTCCATCGCGCGCTCCACGATTTGCGCATTGCCCACGTATTTCTCCAGCGCACCGTGGTTGCCGTAGTGGGCGGCGTTCCCCTCGGGATCGAGGCTCATCTGGCCGACCTCGCCTGCCCCAAACGTGCTGCCCCGATAAAGCCGGCCGTTAAGGATGAGCCCTCCTCCCACGCCTGTGCCCAGCGTGATGCAGACGACGTTGCGCTTGCCCTTCGCCGCGCCATGCCGCCATTCCGCGTACGACATCGACTTCGCGTCGTTCTCGAGCGCCGACGGCAGGCCGGTCCGCTCCTGCAAAATGTCCCGCAGGGGCACTGACTTCCAGCCGCGCACGTTCGTCAGGGAATGCACGATGCCGCTGTCGCTGTCGACGAACCCGGGCATGCCGACGCCGAGGGCGACCGCGGGCAACTCTGGGTGCGCGGCGCGGACCGCCTCAACCTCGCGCACCATCGCGTTGATGAGCGGTGGTGCGCCCGCATAGGATTGCGTCTGGAGCGGCGGTCGCTTCTCGATGATGCGCCCCTCGACGATCAGGCCGATCTTGACGGTGGTGCCGCCGAAATCAATTCCAACGGCGGATGGAGGCTGGGCGGGATTGCTCATGCGGGCGGCACTTTCTGATAGCACGCGCGGCCGAAAAACGCAGTGAAATCATTGCCACAATGCGCGGCCAGGGCCGGCCCGCCATGGCGCCACCGGCAGAAGATTTGGGATTGCCCCTTTCGCCGGGCGGACTTTTGCCCAATATCTCTGGATCCCATGGAATCCCCCGTCCCCATCGCGCGCCATGTGCAAGCCATTCCCCGCTCGGGGATTCGCGATTTCTTTGAGGTCGTCCAGACCATGCGCGACGTCATCTCGCTGGGCATCGGCGAGCCGGACTTCGTCACGCCGTGGCACATTCGCGAGGCAGCCATCTATTCGCTCGAACGCGGCCGGACCGGCTACACGTCCAACCTGGGCCTGCCCAGGCTGCGCGAGGCCATTGCCGAATACGTCGAGCGCCGTTTCCAAATCGCCTACGCCCCCCTAACGGAGGTGCTGGTCACGGTCGGGGTTTCCGAGGCCATCGATCTCGCGCTGCGGGCGCTGCTGAACCCCGGCGACGAAGTGCTCTTCCACGAGCCCTGCTACGTCTCGTACGCACCGAGCATCGCGCTGGCGCACGGCGTGCCGGTGCCGGTGCGCACGCATCGCGAAGATGGTTTCGCCCTCAAGGCTTCGGCCCTCGCCGCGAAGATCACGCCCCGCACGCGCGCGCTGATGCTGAATTTTCCGACCAACCCGACGGGTGCGACCATGGCCCGCGCCGAGCTGGAGGCGATTGCCGCACTCTGCCGCGAGCACCGGCTCGCGGTACTGACCGACGAAATCTACAGCGAACTGACCTACGACGGCCATGAGCACCTTTCCATCGCGGCGCTGCCGGGCATGCGCGAGCGCACCGTGTTCCTGCATGGATTCTCCAAGGCGTTTGCCATGACCGGATTCCGGATCGGCTACGCGTGCGCGCCGGTCGAACTCATCGAGGCGATGATGAAAATCCACCAATACGGCATTCTCTGCGCCCCGATCACAAGCCAGGAGGCGGCCTTGGAGGCGATTCGCCACGGCGAACCGGACGTCGAGCAAATGCGCCGCGAATACGAACTCCGCCGCAATTTCATCGCGCGCGGATTCGAGGAACTGGGCCTGCCGTGCCTGCGGCCGAGCGGCTCGTTTTACGTGTTCCCGGACATTCGATCGACCGGCCTCACCAGCCGCGATTTCGCCCACCGGTTGTTGCAGGAGAAGCGCGTGGCGGCGGTGCCGGGCGACGCCTTTGGTCCGGGCGGCGAAGGCCACATCCGCTGCAGCTACGCGACCGCGCTGCC
>JANMQT010000262.1:0-1556 GCA_031370675.1 Verrucomicrobiota bacterium | reverse complement strand
CCGGTCATCTCGCAGTCGCTCGAAGACGCGCAAGCCAAGTATGATGGCGCCGCCGCACGCGTCAACTCCCTGCAGAAGACGCTCGATCTCTCGGTGCTCGGCCCCCGGAAAACGATTGAGGTGCGTGTGCGTGCACTTTGGGCACTGGGCCGATTGTCCGACTCGGACTCATTGGCGGGGGTTCGTGCACAACTCACAGCGACTGATCCCATAATTCTTTGCGCCGTCGCGAGAGTGTTGGTCCTCCGCGAAGATAAAACTGCGGGAAAGGCGCTGGCCGCGCTGCTTGATTCCACGAACGCGCCGGTGCGTCGCGCTGCTGCCGAGGCGCTGGCGGTGTGTGGTTCGCGTGCGCAGGCACCAAAACTGATTGCCGCGCTGGCGAGCGCCGGGGACGATTTTGAGCAACATGCGTGCATCGCTGCGGTGCTCGCGCTGGCCGATGAACCATTCGTGCGCGGCTTGTTGAAACACGAGGCCTCCCGCGTCCGGCGCGCCGCGTTGCATCTGTTAGATCAACCTCCGTTCGGCACCCTGCGCTTCACGGATCTTGTTGCGCCTCTGGGTGAGGAAAATGCCAGTATGAGCGAAGCGGCGCGCCATTTGTTGGGGGGGCATCATAACTGGGCTGGTGAGGCGCTGCCGTGGTTGCGCAGCCAAATGGCGGCAGAAGTGGCGGTGTCCGGCCGGACCTCCGCTCTCGCCAATCTTTTCATCGCTTTTCAGTCGGAAACGGGTGTTCGTAAATTGATTTCCGAACTGCTTGAACCCTCCGCATCCACCCCCGAATGGGCGCGCGCTTTTTTGCTGGACCTTCTGCCATCGCTCACGACCCGTCGACCCGAAGCCGCCTGGTTGAACGCCATTCCGCCTGCGCTCACCAACGCGACTTTCCGTGTTGCCGCCTTGCGCGCGGCCATGGCTTATCCGAAACCGGAATTCCAATCTTTGCTCGCGACGTTGGCAGAGGATTCGGCCATCCCCGCTTCGCAGAGGTTGCTCGCTGCCCGCATCTCGGCCCGGCAACCGGCGTTAAGTGAGAGCGTGTTTGCGCTCGCGCTAAACTCTCTGGACCCCAGAGCCGCCCCGACAGACCGATTGGTCTCGGTCGATCTGCTGGCGCGCGCTCGTTTATCTCCCACTCAATTGCGCCGTCTGTTGGAAAAATTGCCAGGTGGCGGTCCTGTGGCTCCGGATCCGTTGCTGCCCGCTTTCACGCGTGCCGCGGACGAGGAGACGCGGCCTGTCCTGGCGAAATTTTTCGCGGCGCGGCTCCAGGACGGTTGGTCGCCGGCGCGAGCCACCCTTGACCAGGTGCTCAGCATTTTCTCCGAAGAAGCGTCGATCCGCGCTTCTCTGCTGGCCGCGTGGGAACAAAACCACGGCGCCCGGTTGCGGCGGTTAACCGAGTTCAAGCCGCTGCTCACGGGCGGCGATTCCGAACGCGGTCGTGAATGGTTCTCCACGGCAACGTGCGTCGGCTGCCATCGCATCGGCGAGCGTGGGGGTGTCGGGGGACCCGATCTCTCCCGTATTGGGGCGATTCGTTCGGGCAG
>JANMQT010000394.1:0-3686 GCA_031370675.1 Verrucomicrobiota bacterium | reverse complement strand
TGTTAGCGGGCCTGTTGAACCGGTTAGTCATTGCATGAGATGACCGGGATTATGGGTCCCTGCGTTCGCAGGGACGACGGATGATAGATTCCGCTTCAGTACATCAAACATAACTTCGCGATCTCGCGGCGGCATTCGCCCGAGGTTTGCTTTTCAACGTCACGCCCTCTCCAATCAGAGGGCGCAGGGAAAGCCGGATGCGCGCTGGCAGCCGCGGTCTCGTGTGCAATGAAGTGGTGGAAAACGCACACGAGCATACAGGTCCAGCGGAGACATCCGACTTTCCCTGCGCGGTGGCTTTACGGCTTATACGAGCTCACCCCGGTGACCGGGCTTTCTTGCCACCGTCATCCGCGGCGCCTTTAGCCGCCAACTTGACACCAGCGTCGGGGTGTCAGGCCCACACGATTTCGCCTTACGCCGCAGGTCGCGCCCGTCTCGCGCGCCTTAGCGTCCACCGCTCCCCGCCCTACGTCCGTGACGTTCGCGAAACGCCCCCCTGAGTGGGACGGGATGGCAAAACATATAGCCTGTCTTGCATTTCTGAAAAACAGAAATATTTTTATTTCGAGGGCTTGACATCATTTCTGATAAACCGAAGTGATTTGCCCGTCGGGTAGATGTGTTGAATCGGCTCGACAATTTGCGTTCTGGGCGCGGACTCGTTCGCCAAATTTTTTTCTGACTCCGATGGAAGCTTCGGCGGGTCCGGAATCGCCTCGACCGAATTGTAGCGCCATCGGCGCGTTCCCATGCGCAAGCGCTAGTGGCATTGCCCGCCGCAGCAAACGCCGCTGTAGTACGCCGATCATGGGCACCAAGTCACGCGAGGTCATCTGGGGCAGCCGCATCCGGGGCGCGAAGATGCACGCCGAGCACGCGCGGGAAGCCGCGATCAAGGCCGTTCGCGAGGCCGACCGCGCCGAGGCGGTAGCCTGGTCGGTGCGGATGGAAGGCTGTGGCGGACCGGCGCAGCCCGCGCCGACGATCGCGCAATGCCTCAATGGCGGCCTCGGCTGGCTGGAGGTGGAGTGCAACCGCTGCAAGACACGCGCGAGCCTGCCGCTGTCCGCCATCCGCCGCCCGCGCGACACGCCGCTGTGGAAACTGGAAGCCTCGCTGAAATGCCGCTCCTGCCGCAAGGGCCGCACCGCGCCGCCGGTGCACATGATCAAGCTGACGGCGACGCGCGAGATCACGCCGTATCAGTGGGGGCATCCGGATGAGGAGAGGTGATAATCCTAATGATCGAAGCTATCGATCTGCAGAACGGTACTACGCTCAGACAATTAGGCTGCCAATCTTTTGGGCGCTGGTCCCATCAGCGGCTTAACCTCTTAGCACTCATCGTATACTTTGCAAAAATAAACGATCTGGCGGACGGGAAGGAAATACTTGATGAATCCGATTCGCGCCTTCGTCGGACATAGCTTCTTACCCGGCGACCAAGCCGTAATAAGAGCATTTACCGATTATCTCACCACACTGGCAGAATCACTCCCGTCCTTTATGTGGCAGGATGCTGAACGCGCAGAACCAAACACCTTGTCCGAGAAAGTATTGCGAATCGAGGACGCTCCGGTCTTTGAACCCGCTCTAAAGCGCCGACGTCCGCAAACGAAAACGAAGAAGAGAAGACGCGTGGCTAAGAAGTAAAGTGGACTTCGTTCGGGCGCGGTCACGAAACAACGTGATGTTGGCGCTCACCTGGGGGGAGGCATCTATGCCCGTTACAAATGAGCAGTTGCTGGGCGAACTTGAAGATATAATTCGTAACCAGCCGCCATACGCCACCATTCTACAAAACGTGCCCGAAAACCGAGCGTGGACTGGTAGAGCGGTTGCCGCGATCTCTCAGTGGGATTTATTATCTGGAACGCAAGCGCGCAATTATGCCGTGGCCATGCGTGGCGTTATGGCCCGAGGAGCGAACGAGGCGCTAGAGGGTCTGCTAGGTCTGCTATACGAGGCAAACAGTTCGCTCAGGTTGTTGACAGTCGGCCCCGTCAGCACAGCAATTGGGCATGGGCTTGTATTCGATTACTTTGATGAAATAAGGAAGCTGATTGGGGCAGGCGGGGCGGACCTTTTGATTGTTGATCCGTATCTCGATGCAGACTTCGTTTCTCGCTATCTGCCAGATGTGCGGAGCGGCGTTTCGGTGCGGCTTCTCGCGCGAGAGCGACTGTCGAGCCTACTTCCGGCGGTGCAGGCGCTAGTCCAACAAGCTAAATTAAGTATCACCGTCCGAACGTCTCCGAACTTCCATGACCGATACATCTTCGTAGATGGTAAGGTGTGTTACCAGTCAGGAGCTTCGTTCAGAGACGGCGCTAGGAACGCCCCAACGACAATAACTCAAATTACTGACGCTTTTGCGGCTGTCAGTGCCACTTACGAGACTATGTGGGCAAATGGCGCTCAAAGGTTTCCTTTACAACCTTGATTTAGCTCGGCTTGGCGAGCGGTTTGCCTCCAATCCTCGGGAATGAGAATTGTAGGCCAATAGAAGGCGGCGTATTGGACCCTGCAACGGCAGTTCCCACCCAACTGTCGCCAGTCTTTCAGATGATTCACAACCCGATCGTCCGTTAACCGCCCGGGCACCGGATCGTCACCGACAACATGCAGCGCGAACGGCTTAGCCGCACGCCGAGGTTCGCCGACCCGAACCAACGCCTTCCGCTTCGCCCACGCCGCAGCCTGGCTCTCCGAAGACCGAAACAGCGCGTAGTCGCGGCTGAACAGCCAGCACGACATCTGAAAGACGCTATGGCGTGATGAACAACGCGGCGAACACGTCGATCGAATAGTGATAATGGCCGAGCAGCACGACCGCGCCGAAGAACGCGGTCAGCGCGAGGTAGAACATCCGCCATGGCGGGATGTGGCAGAAGGCGAGGGCGGCGAGCAGCGGCAGGCCGGTGTGGCCGAAAAGAACGGGTCGCTGCCGTAGAAGATCGAGTTGAGGAACGGCGCGGCTGTTGTGGATCGATCGGCGACGGCGCCATATGGGTGAGCAATACGAACACGGCGCGGACCGGCGGGGAACAGCGCAATGGCTTGCCACACCTCGCGGTTTTCTGAGATTTCTCTAAATCATCCAACTGGTGTCGGGTTGCCCGTCCTTCCATCAATCTGCACAAGAGTCTTGGCAAAGGGATGGATGGCCGGGTCAAGCCGGCCATGACGAGCGGGGGAGGCCTGTGCCCCCCAAAACCGCAGAAAAATCCATGCATTTCCTTGTCATTTCGCCCCTTTGGGGCTAGAACCCCGCCACGTCCGCAGCCCCCGCACCCCTGGAGGCTTGCTGCGGCGGCAACCGGGCCGCGATGCGGCCTTTAACTTTTAGAAAACAAGGACTTAGCAAGATGGCGACCGTCAAGGAATTGAAGGCGACCGCACGTCCGGCAGGCGGCAAGGGGGCCGCACGGGCAGAGCGTCGCGCGGGCAGAGTGCCCGGAGTGATCTACGGCAACAACCAGCCCCCGGTGACCATTTCGGTCGATGATACCGAACTGCGCGCGCGCATCCTCGCCGGCCGGTTCCTCACCACGATTTACGACATCGATCTGGAAGGCAAAAAACACCGCGTGATTCCGCGCGACTTCCATCTCGATCCGGTGCGCGATTTTCCGTTGCATGTCGATTTCATGCGGCTCGGCGAAGGCGCCACCATCCGCGTC
>JANMQT010000382.1:0-31139 GCA_031370675.1 Verrucomicrobiota bacterium | reverse complement strand
TCCAGCAGGGAGTTCAAAGTCGACGGTCGACGCTCGACAGCCGGCAGGGGGAGGGAAATGCCGAATGGCGAATGCCGAATGCGGAATGCCGAATGGGGAGGTGGGAATGCGGAATGCGGAATGGGGAGTCGAAGGTCGAACTGCGGGACGATCTATTTTTCAGGCGTTTCTGAACTTCAGTCTTGGCGATGTTTTCTTCGAGCTTCGAGTTTCGAGTTTGCCCAGGCGGCCTCAGCGAGGCCGGCCACATCGTTTCGACCCGGCTTCTTAATTAGGTGATTAGTAAATTGAGACATTTTTTTTAGGAAAACTGCCGTGCCGATCCCGCGAACGATTCACCACCGGGTTCGCATCATTTCCACGCACGGACTCGTTCGGGAAAGCTGCAGCGCGCGCAGTCCGAGGCGTCGCGCAGGCAGAAATCCTCGTAGATTTCGAGGAGTCCCTGCTGCACTGCGACCGTGGCCGGGACGGCGCGACGGAAAACCGCATTGCCCCCAAACAACCGTGCGGCGGCGGTCTCGACGCGCCGGTTGGTCAATTCCGCCGGAAGCCGGATGTATTGTGGCCAGGCGTCCACCCGTCGCGGAACGACCGCGGGAAAAATTACGTTCGCGAGAATTTCAGCGATCCGGCTCGATCCCAGCAGCGCGATCGCCCGGGCCTGCCGCGCGGAGGTTAGCGTGAAATGATGCGCCCAGAATGGATCGGTCAATCCGCCGAAGACCTTTTGCGCGGCGGCCGTCGGATCTTTGGCCGTGAGAATGGCGCGGACCTTGGGCCAGGCGCGCACGAGGGTGGCCAGCGCGGCGAGCCGGCGCTGCGGATGATTCGCCGGGCGGCTGCCGCCCAGCCGCCAGGCGCCGCGCAGCAGGATCAATCGAGTCCATTCGCCCCGTTTCGGCCACCAAGCTTCCCACGTGCTGCGCAGATACCGCCGTGTCAGCTTTGCCTCGGGTCCAAATTCTCGACCATGCAGAAATCCGCCGAGCCCCAGCAACCACGCCGCCGCGCTGTCGGCGTTCGCGCGCAGAAGCCGGAGTGGCAGGCGCTGCGCGATGAGTTGAAACGGCAGCTGGTTTTCGCGGTAGCCGAGCGCCATTGCGAGCATCTGGAAGAGTGCTTCGTCGGTCCCATGCGCGGCCGCGAGACGCAGCCAGCGCTGCGATTTGCGTTGCATTCGATGGCGCGCCGCGGCGAGCAGCAGCGACTCCGCGCGCTCCGGGCCGAAGTCGCGCAGGGGCGCGGAACAACGGCCCGCTCGCGCCAGCACCGGATACACCGCCACGCCGTCGTCCAGGCGCGCGGCGTCGAGTCGCACGCGGGGCACGAGGCGGTGCGCCGCCGTGCGCGTGAACGATTCGCGCGTGCTGCCCGCGGTGGCGAACAAATGCAGGACGACATTTTCGAAGTCGGGATTGCTGCCGTGGCCGTGGCGCTCCCAGTCTTCGGCCTCGAGATCGAGTTCGATCGCGCCACGCTGCGGGGGTCCGTCGTCGAAGCGCACGGCCGCATCGAGGAAGTCGGGACCCGCGCCGCGGTTCCAGACGCCGAACTGCACGATCTCGACCGCGCGACTATCGGTGGAGGTGAATCGGGTGCCAAAATCACCCGCGAACCAGCGAGCCTGCCATTCAATTTCCGGCATCGCCGAGCGCGGCGGCATCTCGCGGAGCGCGCGTCCGGCGCGCAGCGCGGCGTAGCAGGCGGCGGGTTTGGCGATCGCTACGGAAGTCATACGCGTCGCACTGTTTGTAGCGGATTCTGGGCGAAATCCCACGCGAAATCGTAGGAGTGCGTCGGGAGCCTCTCGAAAAAATTGTCATCCTGAGCGACCGAAGCGAGTCGGAGGACCCGATGCTGCCTTTTCGCTGGCTAGGCTCAGCGGCGGATCGAACCAGCCCGAAAGAAGTTTGAGGTCCCTCGACTCCGCTCGGGATGACAAGAAAGGGGGCGCGCTACTTCGCCGGTGTCGGTGTGGCCGCGGTGGGCGCGGGAGCGAGCTCTTGCCTCAGGGCCCGGAGGCATTCCGCGGCGGGTGAGGCGGCGTGCTTCGCGAGCGCGGCGGTGACGAGCGCCAGCGCCTGCGGCTGGCGTCCACTTTTCGCGAGCGCGCGGGCCTCCTGGAGCGTGACGCGCACCGCGTCCTCGGCGTTCACGTACAGCTCGCGGGCCGTGCCGAACGTCCGCGCCGCCGCGTTGGCGTCGCCCGTCGCAAATTGCCAGGCGCCCAACCCCTCATAGATGCGGCCGCTGCGATACTTGCGGCCATACCTGATCAATTCCGATTCAATCACGTTCGCCGGCTTGCTGCGTCGCTGGTGCATGACGGTGGCAAACGCGCGAAATTCCTCCGCGCCCGGCTGGTCCGACTTGAAATCCACCTCGGGTTCAATCAGACCGAGGTCCGCCTTCAAGCGGAGTTCCTGCGCCGCCTTGAACGGCCGGTAAAGCGGGTCGCCCACCACGGTGCCCATCCACGAGAGCCCCGGCATCGCCATGTAGGCCGATTCCGCGAGCGTGAAGCCAGCCCGCAAACGGTCCGCAAAAATATCGAGGTGCACGGTGAGGTGCAGGTACGGTTCATAGACATTGCCGCAGGTGGCCGCCGCGCCCTTCGCCAGCAGCGGTCCAGCCCAGCCTTGTTCCGCGTCGCGAAGGCTGGAGGCGCTGAACGAATGGATGTGCACCGCCACCGCTCCCGGTTCAAAACGAAAATCCGGCCGCGTAAACGGTCCGGCCACGCCCGCGCTGTACCAGCCGAAATACAACGCGACCTCGCGCATCGGATAGCCGGCCTCAAACAGCTCGGCCCGCCGGTCGATGACCACCGGCAAATCGGATTCCTTGGCCACTTTCTCCAGCCACGCGTCGCCTTCGTAGAGCGCGCCGGCCTCGGCGCCGATCCCGCGCGCGTCGATGTAGACGCGGCCCCACAAGCCATTTTTCTCCACGGCAAGCGCGTCCTCGATCATCCGCCGCACGATCGCATCGCTGGGCCCGTCGAGCCGGCCGACGAGCATCATCGCGGGAAAGCTGGTCTCCAGGATCCGACTGTAGCCGCGAAAATACGGATTCGGCAGGAACCCGGAAATCGTGCGCGTGAAGACGCCGAGCGCGGCCAGCTCCGAGTCGACCGCCGCGCCGTTGGTCGCCTTGATCGCATCGGGCTGTCTCGGCGCCTCGTCGCCGGGATGCGGCGTGGTGCGTTGTTGAATCTTCAGTGGAAGGCCGCGCATCAGCGCGAGATAGCGAATGCGGTTCAGCGTGACCGTGCTCGTGGGATTTCCCTCGGGACGTTCCCTGGTGCGATCCCACCACTGGTGAGCGTCGAATGCGCGCCGCAGCGGCTCGGCGATTTCGCGATCGTACTGCTCGCGGCTGATTTCCTCGGTCAGCGGGCATTTTAGCGCGACGATTCGATCCGCCGGAATGCCGCGTTTCTCCGCGTAAAATTTCGCGAGCGGCCCGGCGAGGGGATCGTTCGCGTTGTAGACCACCACCGCGAAATTCGCGGCGTTGCCGGGGTCCGGCAGGCCCGGGGTCGCGCGCCCGCCCGGGACGTCCTGGGCCGTGGCGGGATGCCGGGCCAGCGCGCCCGCGACGCACAACAGCAACTGCGCGAGAAAACGTCGGTTCATTTCTTCCCGCGGCGGTCAGGAGCCTGTTGAAATACTGGCATGGCCCGCGCGAGCGTCGCTTGGGCCGGCTGGCGGTGGCGCGAGGAGGGAGCGGGTTCCATCAACCCCGTGACCCACGAGCAACTCTGTCAGACGGCCCAAGCCATGTTCGCCCTCCGGGTTGCGCCGCTTTTTGGCTTGGGCGGTGTCGCCGCGCTCGGGCAGGATCGCCGTGGATCCAGCCGCTTCGCGTGCTCCTTGTCCAAGCCAAAAATCGACTGCAACGCGGGTCATGTCAGTATTTCGACAGGCTCCTAAAGGGAAAGCTTGAGGCCGTCGTAGGCGATGCGCACGCCGCGGGGCAGGCTGGCCTCGGTCTCGGCGTGCCCGAGATCGTGCGAGAGATGCGTGAGCAGCGTGTCGCGCGGGGCGAGATCCGCCGAGATCTCGAGCGCCTCCTCGACGTTCAAATGCGTCGGATGCGGCGCGCGGCGCAGCGCGTCGATCACGAGCGTGTCCACGCCGCGGATCAAGTCGCGCACGGCCCCGGGCACGCCGTTGCAATCGCTCAGGTAGGCGAAGAGCGGACGGTCGTCGCGCGAAAGGAGGTAGCCGGTCACGGTCATCTTCCCGTGCGGCACCGGCAGCGGCGTGAGCGTGGTTGCCCCAAGTTGAAACGGCGATTCCACCACGTGCGGCTCCGGGATGAGGTAGCCCGCGAAGCGATGCATGCCGTCAAACGCGAAGCGGAACACGCGCTCGAAATCGCGCATCGTTTCCGGCGGGGCGTAGATTGCCACGGTGCCGCTCGGATGCAGGAAGCAAAACGGCCGGAGGTCGTCGAAGCCCATGATGTGATCGGTGTGCGAGTGCGTGTAGACCACGGCGTCGACCTCGGAGATGTCCTCGCGCAGGCATTGGGTGCGGAAGTCCGGGCCGGTGTCGATGACGAACGCGCATTCCGGCGTGCGGACGTAGACCGAAGCGCGGCTCCGGCGGTCGCGGGGGTCGGGCGACGTGCAGACTGCGCAACGGCAGCCGATGACGGGAATGCCGAGGGAGGTGCCCGTGCCGAGGAACGTGAGATCGAGACCGGGCATTGCGACAGGTGGAAAAACGGGCGATCGATGGGTTCGCCGGTTCCTGTTGCGCAGGATTGCGGACGAACCATCGAGTTTACATAGTAGACCCATGCTCGCAACGCTCGCGTCCCTGCGAATCAAGAATCTCGCATTGGTGGACGACCTCACGTGGGAGCTGGAACCGGGCTTCGTCGCGGTGACGGGCGAGACCGGCGCCGGCAAATCCGTGATCCTCGGCGCGTTGAAGCTGCTGCTGGGCGAGCGGGCGGACAAGACGCTGATCCGCACCGGCGCCGACGCGTGCACGGTGGAGGCGGTCTTTCGCGTCGATGATCCGACCGGGCTGAACGCACAGCTGGCTGACCTGGGGCTCGAGTCGTGCGAGGACGGTGGCCTGTTGTTGAAGCGCAGCTTTGCGCAGGGCGGCGCGAACCGGCAGTTCGTCAACGGCTCCGCCACCACGCTCGCCGTGCTCAAGCAAATCGGATCGGAACTCGTCGATTTGCACGGGCCGCACGACCACCAGTCGCTGTTGTCGGCCGACAAGCAGCTCGATTTGCTGGATGCGTTCGCGCACGCCGGGGCCACGCGGTCGTCGTACGAAGCGGTCTTCCGGCGGTTGCACGCGCTGCAGGCCGAGGCCAAGGAACTGGGCTCGGCGGAAAACTCCGCGGAGCGCGAGCTGGAACTGCTGCGCCACCGGGTGCGCGAGATTCGCGACGCCGATCCGAAGCCCGCCGAGGACGTCGAAATTTCCGGGCGCTACCGGCTGGCTACGAACAGCAAGCGGTTGATCGAGCTGTCGAACGGCGCGGCCGCGGAACTGAGTGAGAACGAGCCGTCGATCCTTTCGCGCCTGGCCGAGACAGGCCGGATGCTGCGCGACTTGGCGCGGCTCGACGGGACGGGCGCGGCCGCGTTTCTCGAGGCGCACGAATCCGCGGTGGTCGAACTCGAGGAGCTGGCCCGTGCGCTGGCGCGCTATGCCGGGGGACTTGATTTGGATCCCAAGCGGCTCGCGGCGCTGGAGGAGCGTGTGACCCAGCTAGAGACGCTCAAGCGGAAATACGGCGGCGATTTGGTCGCGGTGATCGCGCATGCGGACGAAGCGGAGAAGCGGTTGAATCGGATCGAGCATCGCGGCGAGGAACTGGCGCGGTTGCAGGCGGCGATCGCGGAGGCGAACGGGGAACTTCAAAAAACCGGCGGCCGGCTCAGCGCGTTGCGCGTCAAGGCGGCGCCCGAGTTGTCGGCCGACGTTCGTGCGCAGCTCCGCGAACTGGGCTTCAAGAAATCGGAATTTGAAATCCGGCTGGCCCCGCTGGCCGAGCCGGGCGCGAAGGGTCTCGAGTCGGCGGAGTTCGTCTTTGCGCCGCGCTCGAGCGGGCTGGAGGCGGTGGAGTTTCTCTTCGCGCCCAATCCCGGCGAGCCGGCCAAGCCCTTGCGCTCGATCGCGTCGAGCGGGGAAATCTCGCGCGTCATGCTCGCGGTGAAAAGTGTGCTGGCCAAACACGACGCCGTGCCGCTGCTGGTGTTTGACGAGATCGACGCGAACGTCGGCGGTGAGATTGCGGTGAAAGTCGGGGCGCGCATGCGCGAACTGGGCCGCAGCCATCAGGTGCTTTGCATCACACATCTGCCACAGGTGGCGTCGCAGGCCGCCACGCATTTCGTGGTCGAGAAACAATTCGAGGGCGAGCGCACGCACTCGCGCCTGTTCGAGGTCAGCGGCCCGGCACGCGTGAAGGAGATTGCGCGGATGCTCGGCGGCGCGAATGAATCATCGCTCGCGTTGGCGAAGACGATGTTGGGGGCGGGAGGGGAAAGAGTTAATGGTTAAGGGTTATGGGTTATGATTCAGCACGATCGGTTTGACCTGGAGCGATTTGTTCACGCGCAGGAACCCGTTTTTGAGACGGTCCGCGCGGAGCTGCGGGCGGGAAAAAAAGCGACGCACTGGATGTGGTTCATCTTCCCGCAGATGGCGGGGCTGGGCAGCAGCGCGAGGGCGGTTCGTTACGCCATCAGCGGCGCAGACGAAGCCCGGGCGTACCTGGGCCATCCGGTGCTTGGATCGAGGCTGATGGAATGCGCCGAGGCGGCGCTCGCGATTCAAGGGCGGACGGCTTCCGAGATTTTTGGTCCAACGGACGAGTTGAAACTGCGGTCGTCCATGACCCTGTTTGCGTCGGTCGCCGACCCTGGCTCGGTCTTCGAGCGAGTCCTTCGAAAGTACTTCGCCGGCGAGGTAGACGCGCAGACGATCGCGCGGCTGGCGGATGGGCAAGGGACAGGAGCGATGGGCTAGGAGTTTTTGGTGATTGGTTTTTGGTGATGGGCTGGGGAATGGTTTGTGGGGGCCCGGCAGCGCGGCCTCAAGCCACCATGAACGCTTTCCAACACCGCCTGCGGCAGGGCGCCCTCTGCGGGGGCTATGTGCTGGCATTCGTTCTCTGCGTGGTGGGAAGCGTGCCCGCGCTCGCGTTGCTGGCATTGCCGGCCAGCCGGACTCGGGAACGCTGGGGCCGGTGGATTGTTTTCGCGGTGTCGCGCATCCACACGCGGTATCTGGCCGCTAGCGGCGTGGTCCGGGGGGATCTGCGTCCACTGGCGCCGTTGCGCGAGGCTCGCGGCGTGATCGTCGCCGTGAATCATCCCACCCTGCTCGATGCGATCATGCTTTTCTCCGAGCTCCCGCAGACTTTCTGCCTGGTGAAGGGCGAGGTGTGGCGCAATCCGCTGCTGGCGCTGCTGGCGCGCGCGGCGGGCTTCGTGAGCAACGAGCAGCCAGCCGGAATTGTGGAGGAGTGTCTGACGCGGCTGCGGCGCGGCGAGACGCTGATCATTTTCCCCGAGGGTACGCGCACCGTGGAGGAGCCGATCAATCCCCTGCAGCCGGGTTTCGCCCTGCTGGCGCGGCGGACCGGCGCCCCGGTGCAAACGGTGCTCATCCGATCGCGCCGCCAATTTCTGGGCAAGCGCGTCCGGTTCTTCAATCTCGATCTCTCCTTTCCGATTGGCTACGAATTCGAGATGGGTGAACGATTCGACCCAGCCTCCTTTCGAAAGGCCCGGGAAATGTGCGCGGTGATAGACGCGTATTTCCGCACCGTCCTCACCCGCTGAATGCCCTCTGTGCCGCCAGCCCCGGTTCCGGTTCCCTTTGGCGTGGTGGTGCTGCCCTCGTATAACAGCGGCCCCAAACTCCTCGAGACGGTCACGGCGGCGGCCGGCGTGTGGGAACCCGTCTGGGTGGTGATCGATGGCAGCACCGACGGGAGCGAACGTGGGGTGCAGGACCTCGCGCGGTCGGGGCGGGGTATTGAGGTGTTGCAGCGCGCAAGCAACGGGGGCAAGGGCGCGGCGGTGCTCGATGCGCTCCGGCGCGCGCGCGAGGCGGGCATTTCCCGCGCGCTGGTCATGGATGCGGACGGCCAGCATCCGGCCGCTGCGATCGCCGAATTTTTCCGGCTGGCGCGGGAAAACCCGGATGCCCTGATTCTCGGCCGGCCCGTGTTCGGCAAGGATGCGCCCGCGCTGCGCGTGCATGGCCGGATCTTCGGAAATTTCTTCACGCGCCTCAACACCGGCTGGGCCGACGTCGCCGATTCGCTCTTTGGCTTTCGCGTTTATCCCGTCGCCGAGACCGTCGCGATCCTGGACGGAATCCGGAGCGCGCGGCGCTACGATTTCGACACGGAAATCGTGGTGCGATTGTGCTGGGCGGGATTTCGGCCGATCAATGTGCCGGTCCCGGTCCAATATTTCAGTTCCGCGGAAGGCGGCTCGTCCTATTTCCGGTACGTCCGCGACAACGCGCTCTTGATTCGCACGCACGCGCGGCTCTTTTTCGGCATGCTCGCACGGCTGCCGAAAATATTGTCCCGCCGGCGAAAGGTGGTCGCGACGTGAACCCAGACAAGCCCCTGGCACCGCGGGGTTACCTGCCGTGGTGGGTGCTGCCGGGCATGGCGGCGACGGCCCCGGTCACCGTGCTGGCGGGCGCGCCGGGGGTGGCGCATGCCCTCTTTCATCCGGCGCTCGCGGCTTTCGTCGTTTCCGCGACGCTGGCGAATTGCGCATGGTTTGGCCCGGTCGTCACCCACTTTGTGACCCCGCGACGCGAAGTCTGGCTGACGATCGATGATGGCCCGGATCCGGAGGACACGCCGAGGTTGCTGGACCTGCTCGACGCCGCGGGCGCGCGCGCGACGTTTTTTGTCATCGGGGAAAAAGTGCGCCGGCACCCTGCACTGCGGGACGAAATCGTGCGTCGCGGGCATGGGCTCGGCAATCACACGCAAACGCACCCCGTGGCGAGATTCTGGGCGAGTGGACCGTGGGCAGCGCGCCGCGAAATGGAATGCGCGCAGAAGGAAATCGGCCTTGCGACGGAAATCGTGCGCGCGCCTGCGGGCATGGCGAATGTTTTTGTGCACCGGGCCGCGCGGCAACTCGGTCTCCAAGTCGTGGGCTGGTCGATTCGGAGCCTCGACACACGCGCCACGTCGGGCGCCGAAGTCGCGGCCCGCGTGTCCGCGCAACTCGCGCCTGGTCGCATTGTCATGTTGCACGAGGGCCACCGGGACCAGCTCGGCCACTCGCATCATCCCGCCGTCGTGGCGGCCGTGCTCGAGCAACTGCGGGAGGGCGGCTGGACCGCGGTGATCCCGCCACGCGCCTCATGGTTGTCGGGTGGACGCCCGCTGGCGGCTAGCGTCAACGCCTCCGCACAAACGCGAGCCGGTGGCTGTTGAAAGGCGTGCGACCCCAGAGCGGGCGCATGTCGTGCTCGAACCTCTCCGGCGGAAAATGGCGCGTGATTTCCGCCGCGTCCGGGAGTCGAAATCCGCGGGAGGGAATCCAGCCGGAAAAGCGGACGAACCATTCCTCCATCCGGGTGATGTGGTGGCGCCAGCTGTGTTCGCGCAATCCGTTTCGAACGTAAACGACGGCGCCGGGCGGCGCCGCGGCGGCCGCGCCTTCGAGAAGTCGATCGCGGTCCGCCAGGGAGAGATAGTGCAGGACGTCGAGCAGGAAGACGCTGCCGGAAAATGCCGCGACCGCATCGCACGCGTCGCCGGTTTCAAAACTCACGTCGCGAAGTCCGCCCTGTTCCGCCGCGGCGCGGGCGGCTGCAATTTTTTTGGCGTCGGGATCGATCCCCCGCAAGGGGATGGCGACGTAATGGGCGCGCAGCCAGTGGATGAGCAGGCCGAGGCCGCAGCCGGCGTCCAGCAGGAGGGCGTCGCCGGCCGCGAGCGCCGCAAGGCGCGCCCAGATCACCGCGTCGTCGAACACCGGATCGTGTTTCAATTTTCCCCGCGCATAGCCCTGGTGCCAGCGCGAACCAAAGCGCGCGGCGATCTGCTCGATGCGAGCGGCCCGCACCGATTTCGAGGTTATGGTTGGCATCGTCCGCCATTGCATCCGATAGTGCGGCGATGTCCAGCCCCACGAGTGCGCCAGCCAAGTGGCGCAACCTTCTTGTCACTTTTGCCATCTGGACGCTTGTCATGTTCGGGGTGGGAATGATCCTCGATCGCACGGCGCGCACCGGGCTCAACGGAAGTGATCCGGCGGGGTTTGGTCTCGGGCTCGTCCATGGCGCGCTCATGCCGCTGGCGCTCCCCCGGCTGGCGACGGGCGGCGATGTCGCGATCTACGCGCTGCACAACACGGGGCGCACCTATCACCTCGGTTACACCCTCGGTGTGAATCTCTGCGGCGCCGCGTTCTTCGGTTTTTCATTCTGGTGGTACAGCCGGGCTTGGCGGCGAGCGAAGGCGACGATCAGCCGATCTTCCGCATGACTCCGGCCGTCGCCGCCGATACGGATGGGGTCGTCATCACCGGCCTGGGCGCGGTCTGCGCGCTGGGCGGGAACGTGGACGAAATCTGGCGCCGGTTGCTCGCCGGGGAAGATGGCTCGGGGCCGGTCACGGTCTTTGATGTTTCGTCGTGTCGGTGCCAGCAGGCGGCCGAGGTGAAGCCGGAATGGCTGGCGCCGTGCCACGGTCACGCACCGCGGCTTTCGCGGGCGTCGCGCCTGATGCTTCCGCCCGCCCGCGAGGCGCTCGCGCAGGCCGGCGTCCTGGGATCGCCCGCCTTGGAGAGGATCGCGTTGAGTGTTGCCACGACGGCAGGTGCGATGGAATGGGGCGAGGAATTTCTGCGCGGGCTGATCGCGCGACGCCCCGGCGGATTGCTCGGTCCGATCGCCAGGCAGCAACCACAACAGCAACTGCTGGATCTGCAGGATGCCCTGGGCTTTCGCGCCGGAATCACCCACATCATCGGCAACGCCTGCGCGAGCGGGGCCAACGCGGTGGGCCATGCCGCCGACCTGTTGCTCACGGGGCAGGCGGAAATCGTCCTGTGCGGCGGCTACGAAGCGCTGTCGGAACTGGTCTTCCTCGGTTTCGATTGCCTGCAAGCCACCAGCATCACCAGTTGCCGGCCGTTCGATCGTGCCCGCGATGGCTTGATGCTGGGGGAGGGGGCCGCCTTCCTGGTGCTGGAGACCATGGCGCATGCGACGCGGCGTGGCGCGCCGGCGATGGCACGCTTCTGCGGTTACGGTCACGCGACCGATTTGAATCATCTGACCCAGCCCTCGCCCGACGGAATGGCGCTCGCATCGGCGCTGCGCATGGCCGCGCGGCGCGCGCGGATCGATCCCAACGCGATTGGCTACATCAATGCGCACGGCACCGCGACTCCGCTGAACGACACGGCCGAAGTGGCGGCGTACGCGGCGTTCTTTGGCCGAACGCCGGGCGAACACGTCCGCGTGAGCTCCACCAAGGCGGCCATCGGCCACACGCTGGGCGCCGCCGGGGCACTGGAGGCGGTGTTCACCGTGCAGGCGCTTCGCCACCGACGTCTCCCGCCGCAGATCGCCACACGGGAGCCGATGCCCGAAATCGCGTCGTCGCTCGTGAACGTGGCGGATTCCGCCGCCCCCGATCTTCGCTCCGCGGCCAGCGTCAATCTTGGTTTCGGCGGATCGAATGCCGCGCTCATCTTTGCCGCCGTCCCGTGAGTGTGTCCGCGTTACACCATCCGTTGTTTCCCGTGGCCGTGGCGGGCTGCGGCGCGATCAGCCCGGCGGGCGCGGGGGTCGCGGCGCTGCTCAAGCGCGATCCGATTCCCGAGTCGGAACTGGTGTCGTTGCGCGCGCCGGATACCAAGCGGTATCCCGTGCTGCGCGTGGACCCCAAGCAGCCGGCGTTGGATCGCTGGGTGCGCGAACCGCGGCTGCGCCGCGCAAGTCCGGTCGCGACCTTTCTGGTCGAGGCGGCCGCGCAGGCGCTGGCGGAATGGCAGGGGCCGGAGGACGCCCGGTTGGGCATCGTGGGCGCATTTTTTTGCGGCTGCCCCGCGTACTCGCGCCGTTTCTTTGAACAAACCATCCGGCTTGGCCCGTCGGCCGCAAGCCCCGCGTTGTTTCCAGAGACGGTTTACAATTCGCCGCTTTCGCACGCGGCTTCCATCCTTGGAATCGGGGGGGCCGCGTACGCCGTGGTGGGCGACGACGCCGCGTGGGGCGAAGCCGTCCGAGTGGGTGCGACCTGGCTTGCGCTGGATGAGGTGGATGCCGTGTTGGTCGTCGCGGCGGAGGAACTCGACATCATTTCCGTCGAGGCGTACGCCGCGGCCGGATGGTTGCGTCCCGGCCGCGCCTTCCGGCCCGCCGAAGGTGCGTCGGCGGTGCTCCTGCGCCGGCCGAACGCAGCGAAAGATCTTGGTCGCATCGATGCGATCTCACCGGGCCACTCCTACCGCAATCCCGCGGCGGCGCGGGTCGCGGCGCGCGCAACTCTGGCCAATTTCTTTCCCGAGCTCCCGATTTTTCCAACGGCGGGTCACTCGTGGTTGGAGGGTATTGCCCACGACGCGTCGGGTACGCGCCCTGAGGTGGTGGATGCCAGTTATCTCGGCGAGGCATTCACCGCCACGGCGGGTTGGAACACGCTGCGGGTGTTGCACGGCGGGGTGCATCTGTCCGGGGCAAATGCGTGCGTGGTGCCGATCTGGGGGCAGAACCACCAGATCTCGGCCTTGAAAGTATCGCGGACGTAAGGAAACATCGCGGGTGTCGCCACGCGACCAGCCGGGGAGAATTTCATCCGACCGACTGGCCCACGCGCGCCGAAGCCTTATTGCATGGAAATCAGACTCGAGGATCTCAGGAATTTGCTGGTGGAGAACTGCATGCTCAAGGTGGAACCCACGGAGATCGCGGAGGACATGCCGTTGTTTGGCCCCGGCGGCCTGGGGCTTGATTCGATCGATGCCATGCAGATGACCCTCGCGGTGGAACAGTTTTACAAGGTGCCGATCAAGGATCCCGCGACCGCGCGCGAAGCCTTGCAGAGTCTGGGGACGCTGCGGGATTGGCTGAGGCGAAACGTCTGATTTCTTGCGGAGGCCAGTCCGGTCCGGATTGGCTTTCCATTTTCGCCGCTTCATGGAACGTTCCATCATGCTTGAGCCGTCCACCGTCGAGTCCTTCGATACGGTGATCATCGGGGGCGGTCCGGGAGGCAGCACCGCCGGCGCCTACCTCGCAAAGGCGGGACGCAAAGTCCTCATTCTCGAGCGGGAGAAGTTTCCGCGCTTCCACATCGGCGAGTCGATGCTCCCCTTCAGCAACGACCTGTTCAAGGAAACGGGCGTCTGGCCAAAGCTGGTCGACGGCGGCTTCATGCCGAAAAAGGGCGCGGAATTTTGCACGGCGAACGGCACGCGTTTTCAGCGGTTTTGGTTCGCGCGCGGCATCGGGCCGGAATACGGCCAGACTTTTCAGGTCGAACGCGCGCGCTTTGATCAGGTGCTGCTCGACCACGCCGCAAGCCTGGGCTGCACCGTGCGCGAGGAAGCCCGCGCCACCGGACTGGTGCTCGGCGACTCCGATCAGGAGGTGACCTACGAATGGCAGGGAACGACGCACACGGTGCGCTGCCGGTGGCTGCTGGACGCGACGGGCCGCGACACTTTTGTCGGCAAGCGCCTGGGACTGTCTCGCGTGCCGACCCAGGCGGATCGACGGATCGCGACCTACGCGCATTTCCGCGGCGTATTTCGCAACGAGGGCGATGCGGCGGGGCACATCACGATCGTGCGTCTGCCCGGCGGCTGGTTCTGGTTTATTCCGCTCGACGCGGAAAAGACGTCGGTCGGCTACGTGCAGCGGGTCGATGATTTGCAGGAGAGCGGCCGGAAGCCGGAGGAGAGCTTTGATTTCGTGACGCAGAGCTACAAGGAGCTCCATGACCGGCTGCGCGACGCCGAACGCATCGGTGGGATCCATACCACGGCGGATTACAGCTACCGCTTTGAGACGTTTGCGCCGCATCCCCGCGTGTTTTTTGTCGGCGATGCCGCGGGTTTCACCGATCCGATTTTTTCATCGGGGGTGATGATGGCGCTGAAATCCGCGCGGGTGGCGGCGCGGCTCATGGGTGAAGCAGACGCCGCCGGGGCGGCCGGACTGAGCCCGGCCCAGCGGAGATTTTACACGCGCGACGTGCACCGGATGATGACCGTTTACGTCAAGATGATCACGGCGTTCTACGACAACCCGTCGTTTGAAATCTTCATGCATCCCGCTCCCGTGATGAAAATCCCGAGCGCGATTGTGGCGATCGTGGGGGGCGCGACGGAGCTGCCCTTCCGCTTGTGGTGGCGGATGAAGGTGTTTTATTTTTTCTGCCGGCTGCAGCGGCGCTTTGGGATTGCGCCGCGGATTGATTTCCACGCCGAGGAAACGCCCCGTCCACTCGCGCGTAAGCCCATGCAGGATGCGGCGCCTGCCACGGCGCCGGGCGTGTGAGCACGCCTTCCGCCGGTTCGCGCTGGCCCGGTCTGGTGGCGGTCGCGGTGCTCTTGCTGGGGCTGTGGAGCGCCCTGACCACTCGCTTCCAGACCGAACTCATCCCGCTTTTTCCGCCGGGACTACCGTCGGTCCGCGCGTTGCGGGCGCTCGAGTCCAACGTGGCGGAAAACGCAGTCTTCATTGTCCCCGCGACGGGTGACGCGCCTTCGCCCGCGCTGCTCGAGACGGTGGCGGAGAGCCTGCGCCGCCAGCCCGGCATCGCCCGGGTGGAGCTTTCGGCCGCGCCGCCGGTGGATGCGGCGCGGTTGGTGGCGGCCAGGCTGGCCACCCTGCCGGCGGATCGATTCGCCATGTTGGATCATCTGTTGGGTGATCCAAGCGCGCTCGCGGCGCGATTGCAGCAAACCCAGGCGGATTTTCTGGGCGCGCCGGATCCGGCGTTGCTGGCAACCCGCCGGATCGATCCCCTGCAAATGCTCGACCTGCTGCCCGGCCCTTCGGTGCTGGGCAACCTGGATGCGGGTGGCCTGCCGCTGCTGCTGCGCGCTTCGACCGACGCGGCGCTGGATGATTTCGCGCAGTGCGAAATTTTTGTCGCCGCGGTCCAGCGGGCGATCGCCGAGACGGCACCGGGCGCATTTCTCGTGACGGGTCGGCCCGCCTTCGCGGCGCAGATTGCCGGGCAGATGCGTCGCGACCTGACGTTGATGACGCTGGTCGCCGTCGCGCTGATCGCCGCGGCCTTCTGGCTTTTCTACCGGTCGGTGGTGCCGCTGCTCTGGATTCTGGCGCTGCAGGGCTTGTCGGTGCTGGCGGCGTTGATTGCGGCGCGCGTTCTCTTCGCGGAGCTGAACGTGATCGGGCTCGCCTTTGCCGCGATTCTCCTGGGGGTGGGCATGGATTACTGCATCCTCGTCTATCATCACTTTGCGCGCGGTGAACGCCTCGCGTCGGCGCACTGGCCGATGTTGCGGCGCGGGATCTGGTTGAGCGCCTGGACCACGGCCTCCGCCTTTGGGGTGCTCTACTTCGCGAGCTTCCCGGCGTTGCGCCAACTCGCGGTGCTCGTCGCGGTGGGCTTGCTGGCCACGGCGTTTTTTGCGACGACGCTGCTCGCGCGCTGGCTGGATGGGCGTCCACCGGCACTGCCGGCGTGGCTCGCGCGCGGCGCGGCGGTGGCCGCGGGCGGACTGAACCGCTGGCGCCGCGTCATCGGCACGTGCGGCGCGCTCCTGATCGCGGCGATTCTTATCGCGGGTCCGTGGCTCCTTTCCGCCACGCCCTTTTTCCAGACCGATCTCCGCTCGCTGCGACCGTTACAGCTCGAGGCCTTTCGTGGCCAGGAGCAACTGACGCGGATTTACACCGCCGGATTTCGTGGTCCCGCGCGCGAGCATGCGGACCCGGAACGCATGACGGCAAATCTGCGGGCGTGGAATGCGGGTCGCGGACCGGCGGTCGCGCGAGCATTCGATGCCGCCGGATTTGATCGCGAATGGGCCGCTCCCACGCTGGCCGTGCTGGAGGAACTCGACCGCGCCAGGGCCGCGCCTGACGGGCTCGTGGCGCTGGCGGGCGGGGAAGGCGTCTGGGTGCGGCTCTCGGAGGAACTTGCGACCGTGGCGGGCCGTGATTTCCGGCGGCTCTCCGGGATCATGCTCGCGTGCATCATGGCGCTCTGCTTCTTCGCGCAACGCTCGCTGCGGCTCGTCTTGATGAACCTGGGCGCGCTGGCGGCGGCCTTTGCGTTGCTCTTCGCCGGCCTGGCGGTGACGGAGACCCCGCTCACGCTCGTCTCGCTGCTTTGCCTGCCGTTGCTCATCGGCCTGGTGATTGATTATTCGCTGCACCTGTTGCTCGCGCTGGAGGAGTTCGACGGCGACCTGCGCGCGGTGTGCGACCATCTCGCGGCGCCCGTCACGCTGACGGCGCTGACCGCGATGGTAGGATTCAGTGCGCCCATGCTCAGCGGGCTGCCCATCCTTTCGAATTTCGGCTTCGTGATGGATCTCGGCACGCTTTCCGCGGTCACGGCGGCGCTGGTCCTGTTGCCGGCCTGCTATCCGCTCCTGCGCGGGAAGACACGCACGGCGTTTGAGGCGGTGACCTCCAGCGCCGCGCCCGAGCGTTATCCGTTTTTCCACCGGCGCTGGACGTACGAACTGGCCTCGCATTGCGCCCGGGTTGTGCCGCGCTGGTTCATCCAGGGTTTCGCGCGCACGATGGCGTGGCTTTACGTGCGGGGTGCCCCGCAATTTAATGAGATTCTCGCGGACAATCTCTCGCTGGTCCTGGGGCGGCGGCCGGCGCCGGGGGAAATCGCCAGGACCTACACGAGCTTTGCCGTCTCGCTGGCCGATTATTATCACCTTGGCTCGCGGGCGAAGGAGGACGCGATTGCGCTGGTGGCAGAGCGGCTTGGCTTCGAGCACATGAAGGCCGCGCACGAGGCCGGCCGGGGCGCGCTCCTGCTTACCGCGCACCTTGGTTTGTTCGAACTGGGTGGCGTGGTGATGCGCGACATTGGTTTTCCGATTGTCGCGCTGACCTTGCCGGAAGGCAGCCGCGGACTCAGCGAGTGGCGCGCCGCCTACCGCCGGCGTTGGGGCGTGGAGACTCTCGAGGTGGGCGGGAGCGACCAGTTTTCGTTCCTGGAAATTCAACGCCACCTCGCGGCGGGCAAATTTGTCGCGGCGCTGGTGGACCGCGCCCACGGTGGCCAGACCTCGTTGGTGCAACTTCCCCACGGGCCGGCGCGCTTTGCCAGCAGCATCCTGCTCATCGCGCTCGCGCAGCGTTGCCCCGTGGTGCCCGTGACGGTCACGCGGCGGGACGATCTATTGTATCGCGTGGAAGCCTTCGAGCCGTTTTACATTGAGCGCCACGGGTCCACCGAAGAGACGCTGGCATATTACGCCCAGCGACTGGCCGACGTCTTCGTGCCCGTCATCACCCGCCATCCCGAACAATGGTACCAATTCGTCCCGCTTTCGCCCGACGCTTCCGCCTCCGCGCCCTCGCCGCCGCCCTCAGTCTCGCCGCCGCTGGCGTCGGTGGAACGGGCGTAGTGCGGGCGGACGACGCCCGCCTTTCCGCGTCCGAGACGCGCGCGCTGCAGGAGCGTTTTGAGAAGCGCCAGGCGTCGCTGCGCTCGGCGACGGTGGAATTCTCGCAGACGCTCTCGCTCGCCGGGCTGCGAAATCCGGCGGTGAGCCGCGGGCGCATTTTCTACGCGACGCCCGGGCGTCTGCGCATTGAATATGAGCGACCCGCCGGCGAGCTGCTGCTGTTGCCCGGCGATGGCACGCTCGTGACACGCAAAGCCGGTCGCGCGAGCGCGGTGCGCGCGCTCGACCGCCTGGACGAACGCACGCGACGCAATCTCACGCTGCTGCTCTCGCTCTTCGAGGGAAAGCTGCCCGCCGGTTTCGCCGCGGCACGACTCGAAGCACGCCGCGAGGGCGACGATCGGGTCGTGGTGACGATGACCCGCGAGCCGGCAAACGGATCGGCGACAGCAGACGCCGCGGAACGGGTCGATACCACGCTGGCGTGGCCGCTCCTCGATCCGCTAGCGGTCAGCATCCGTCTGGCCGGGGGGGCGGGCATGCGCTACGACTTTGGTCGCACGGAACGGAACGCGACCCTCACCGCTGATGCGTTTACCCCGCCGCTCCCGCCATGAGCCTCACCCCGCACGGACCCGGATTCTCGTTCATCGACGCGATCGAACCGCTTGCCGGTGAAACGCAGCGCTTGCGCGCCACCAAGCGCCTGGATCCGGCGATGTCCTTTTTTGCGGATCACTTTCCGGAGCGCCCGGTGATGCCCGGCGTGCTCATCATCGAGATGGCAGCGCAAGCGGCCGGCGCGCTGTGGGGTCGGCTCTCCGGCACCGGGACGGCACCGCCGATCGCGTTCTCGCTCGCCCAGGTGCAGGACTTTCGATTGCGCCACCCGGCGGCACCCGGCGACACATTGATCTGCGAAGTCGAACTGGAACGTGAGTTCGGGGCGCTCGCGCAATTTGTCGCCACGGTCACGCGGGCCGGAAGCGACGAACTGGTTGCCCGGGGCAAAATTACGCTGGCGCGTCCGTCGCCGTGAAGTCGGCCGCGGCGAGCCGGGCGCGCAGGGCGGGCGCATCCAGTTTGCCGCGTTCGTTGCGGGGCAATCGGGGGAGCACGAGCCAGAAACGGGGACGCTGCCACGGGGCGACGAGCCGACTGAAGGCCGCGATGATTTCTCCCCGCGGTTCCGCCGACTCGACCGCGGCGACGAGATAATCGCGTCCAGATTTCACCAGCACCTGCACCCACGCGTCGGACACGCCGGGCACGCGCGCGAGCTGCGTTTCGATCTCGCGCGGATGAAGGTTGCGACCCCCGATATTCGCGACCCTGCCGGCGCGCCCGATGATTTCGAGTTCGCCGCGTGGATGGAATCTTCCAAAATCCGGCAAAGTAAACGCGCCAGCCCGGCCCGCCGCGACGGCTCCGCTGCGCACGCGGATTCGACCGCGTGGGGTCAACGCAACCGTCACCCCCTCAAGGGCCGTCCCAACGGTTTCCCGGCAGGCGGACCTGCCGCCGGAACGGTCGTAGCAAATGCCGCCCGTTTCGGAGGAGCCGTAAAAATTGTGCACCCGCAAACCGAACCGACCGGTGAAATCGCGGGCTGTTTCCGCGGGCAGTCGCGCGCCGGCGGAAATGACGAGGCGCAGTGGAACGAGGCGCGCGCGCCCAGGCAAGGCGGCGAGCAGTCGCAACACGGCCGGCACGGTGGGCAGCACGGTGGCGCCATGTTTCTTGATCCAGCCGGGAATCTGGCGCGGCACAAAGGCGCGCGCGCAAATCAGCGGCGTGCCCTGCCCAAGCAGCGGGGCCACCAGATTGCCGAGGCCGTACGAATGGCCGAGAGGGATGAGGGCGAGATTTCGATCCGACGGTCGGAGGCGCATCGTGCGCACGATGTTGGCGCCGTCCGCGATGAGATGCGCGGCCGTGCAGCGGACGATGCGGGGTGTGCCGGTGCTGCCGGACGTGAGCTTGCCGACCCGCATCGTTCGCGCAGCCCGGGGCGCGGCGCAGATCGTGTGCAATTGGCGGTCGCGCCAGACAAATTTCAGTTTGAGCGCATCGGCGAGGTCATCCTGCTGCCGGGCCGTGAGTGCTGGATCGAGCGGCACCGCAGCGGCGCCGACGCGCTGCAAGGCGATGAAAACGGCGATCCATTCCGCGCTGTTGGGCAGCGAAAAACCCACACATTCGCCCGCCGCGCGTGCGAGCGGACCGGCGGCCAGCGAGTCCGCCCAGGCGGCGAGCTCGGCGCGATTCCAGACTCGGCCGGTCTCCGCTTCGATCACCGCGACCGCGTGCGGTTTCTTGCGGGCCACGGCGTCCCAGTTTTTCCAGAGCAGGCTGGGGGCGGCGGGGCGGAGGCGGGTGCGCGGCGCGTTCATGCGCATTCGGAATCCGTCCTACCCGGTCGCCATGAGCTGCCGGGCGGCGGGGCGGCATCCGGCGGCACCGATCGCGTCGAGCACGCGGTGTTCGTCCATGATGAATCGATCGCGCGTGTAGAGCAGATAGTTCTCGCGCCATTCGACGGGTGTAAGATTGATCGTCGCGAGATTCGCGCCGGCCCGGATGGCTTGCGCATAGGTGCCCTTGCCCACGAGATTCATCGCGCTGACGGCGGGAATGATGCGCTCTGGATTGCGCAGTCGCATGAGCGCGACGCAATTCAGCGTCAACTCCGGGGCGGCTGCCGCTTCGTGCGCGAGGGGCGTCTCCGTGCCGGGGATGAAGGGACTCACGCTGTTGCCTGCGAGCGGAAGCCCCGCAAGCAGATCGAGCGTGGCCGCCAGCATGGCATCGGTCTGGCCCGGCAATCCGGCGATCAATCCGGAGGATACCGCCCAGCCGGTCGCCGCGAGATTGCGGATCGCCTCGAGGCGCTTTGCGAGGTCACGCCCGGGTGAATGCATCTCGCGATAGTGTTCTGCGTCGCCGGTTTCCAGCTTGATGATGTAAAAGGATGCGCCCGCTTCGTGGAGCTCCTCATATTCACGGGTCGACAGGGTGCCGAGGCAGACGCTCACGCCCAGGGGCGTGTGGGCGCGAATCGCGCGCACCAGCGGCAGGACAATCTCACGTACCGCCACGGGATCCTCGCCGGCCTGGATGTTAATGTCAGTGATCGACGCCGGACGCTGGTTCACGAGCAACTCCACCAACTTGTCGACCTCGATGCGGTAGCGCTCGAGCGCGCGGTTGTCGCGCCGCATCCCGCAATACGAGCAGTTCTGGCGGCAGAAATTGGAAACCTCGACGACGCCACGCACGAAAACCTCGAGGCCAAAGACGCGCTCGCGCTCGGCAAGGGCGAGGGCGAACAACTCCTCCTGCCGCGATCCGGCTGCGCGCAACCAGGGTTCGGCGGCAGCGCGCGGTGAGATGGAGCTCGGGGAGAGAAATGCCATACGGAAGCGGTTTACCCCACGGGTGCCGGGACGGCCTCCTCGGGGAGCAGAATCGGAATTCCGTCGCGCACGAGATAGGCGCAGCCGCGATCGGCGGCCACGAGGATCGCTTCGACGGGTTCCGTGACGGCGCGACCGCCGGAGTTGGTCAGGCTGCCCGCGGAAATCGCCGCATTCAACGCCTCCACCTCCGCGCGCGTTGCGAGGGTGAGGGGCTGCCGCGACTTTGGGCACTGAAGTATTGGAAGAATTGAATCGATCATTGGAAACGAGGAAATCGACGGGCTAGACGGAGCATGCGCTACGACTTGATCCCTTGGTATTCGCTAAAGCAACCCAGCACGAGATTGCGCGTGACATTCTGGAAGCCGGCGCCCTCCATGGAGGCAATCACTTCGCCCGGCGGAATCATTTTTTCCATGGTTTCCCAGTAATAACTCATCAGGTAGGACGCGTCCTGGCTGCGCGTGAACAGTCTTGTCACCCTTGGCATCACGTCGCGGAAATAGAATTTCCACAGGGCGATGCCAAAGGCGTTTTCCGGCTTGGTGACATCGAGCACGAGCACCTTGCCGCCGCGCTTCAGGACACGGTGATACTCGTGAAATGTGCCGTCGAGCGAATTCACATGACGCAGGGCAAAGCCCATCGTGAGAAAATCAAACGTCTCGTCCGCCAGGGGTAGATCATCGGCCCCCGCCTGCAGATACGTCGCCTCGGGCAGAAGCTTGCGTGATTCGAGAAGCATCCCGCGGCTCGGTTCCACGCAAACCAGATCCGCCGGCGCTTTGGTCACCGTGGCGATGGCGCGCGCGGTGGGCCCAGTGCCGGTGGCAACATCGAGCACCTTCATGCCGGGTTTCAATCCCGCGTTCTGTAGCGCCCGCCGGCGGTACCAACCCCCGGTGCCGAAAAAGCCCCAGCCCGCGATGCCCTCGTAGAAGGGCGCCGACTTATCGAACACGTCCCGCAGGAAGCGTTGTTTCTCGTCCAGCGATTCGTAATGCGGACTCAGCGGAGGATGCGGCTGGTGCTGGGGAGGCGGTGTTTCGGTCATGCGGCGTTGACGGGCAGGGTCGCGGGGGACGGCGAATTCCGCAAGTTGTAGTTCGGTTTCTGCAAGATCGAAAACGGACTCCGAATCCCAGTGAATCTTTGAGATCTCTGCGTTCTTCGCGGAGGAATAATTCCGTAAACTTATGCCCGATCGGTCGGTGACGGCGTCTGACCGGAAAAGCTTTCGAGGATCTCCGCCGGCAGGTCGCCATCGGCGTCGAGTTCGCACAGGACGGGGAGGCCGCTGACTTCCTCCAGCACGGCGCGGTTTGTTGTGGTGGCCACGGCCTGCATCGCGGCGGCCACCGGATCGCGGGTGGGCGCGCTCAGACCGTGGTTGAGCACGAAGCCCGCGCAAACGAGTCCGCGCGCGCGAATCGATTCCGCGGTGAGCAGCGAATGATTCAGGCAGCCCAGCCGGTTTTGCACGACCACAACCACCGGCAAGGCAAATTCTGTCGCAAGATCCGCCACCGAGAAATCGCGGTGAATCGGCACGAGCCAGCCGCCGGCGCCCTCGACGATCACGGCGGCGTGCCGCGCGCTGAGTTTCGCGAACGCGTCGCGGATGAGCGTGAGATCGATCGGGCGCTCCTCAATGATGGACGCGCTGTACGGCGCCGCGGGCGGATGCAACCAGACGGGGTTGACTTCATCGATCGTGGCCACGCCGCCGGAAGCCGCGCAAATCGCCTCGGAGTCTTCGCGCGTCCCGCAACAAATCGGCTTGAAACCAACCGCGTCGTTTCCCTGCGCGCGCAGATGTCGGAGCAAGGCGGTCGAGAAGTAGGTCTTGCCGACGCCTGTATCCGTCCCGGTGATGAACCAGCCTTTGCTCATAAATCAGGGATTTACCACGAAGCAGAAGTCGAGGGTCGAGATTTGAGCGAAGCGAAAAGTCCTGGGGTGTGTGGGTTACAATCGAAGATCGGCGGCCAGCAAGCGGTGAAGCACGAAAGGAGACGCGTAGGGGCGAAGCAAAGGAGGGAAGAACGAATGAACGGAATGAAGGAATGAAGGAATGCTCGGAAACCGAAAGTCTTTTTCAGTTGTTTCCTCACGAAAGAAATGTGTCCTCGTGCGAATAGGGCGGCGAGCAACAGCAGAGCAGTCGCAAGTCCGTGCGGGCCGCGATGAAATGCCACGCGCCGGGTGGAATGACGATGGCGTCGCCCGGTCCGACGTTTCTGGTTTCGTCGCCGAGGTGCATCTCACCCTCGCCTTCCAGAATGAAGTAGAATTCCTCACTGGCGCGATGGTAGTGGCGCTCGGCCGAGAGGCCGGCCCGCAGGGTCGCCTCCGCCAGGCTCTGGTTTTGGGCGAAGGCGTTGGCGCGATCGAGGATGACGCGGATGGTCGAGCCGTCCTTGGTCGTGAAGGGTTTCTGGTCCTGGAGCGCGCAGATGTACATCGCTGCGGACGATAACGGTTGCCCTCGACGGGCGGCAATCTAGTATTTCCGGAACCACTCTCGGGGCGACCTGCGATTCATTCAGTGGGGAACCAATTCACCGCCTCCTTTGGACATGAAAGACCTGCTTGCCTGCACCGCCCTCATCACGGGAGCCTCGTCGGGAATCGGCGCTGAATTTGCCCGCCAACTCGCGCCGCTCGCCGCGCAACTCATCCTGGTCGCCCGGCGCGAGGACCGGCTCGAGGAACTAGCCGAGGAATTGCGCCGCGCCAACCCGGCGTTGCGCGTGGCGGTCCGGCCCACCGACCTGACCAACATGTCGGACACCCAGCTCCTTTGTGACTGGATGGAGACCGAGGGCTTCGAACTCGATTTGCTGATCAATAACGCCGGCCTTGGCGACCACGGCCCGTTTGAAAGCGCAGATTGGTCGCGCGTCAACGAGATGCTCCAAGTGAACGTGGTTTCCCTGACGTATCTCTGCCACCGGCTCGTGCCAAGCTTGCGGCACCATCGTCCGGGCGCGATTCTCAATGTCAGCTCGATGGCGAGCCTGCTGCCGATTCCCGGCCTCGGTGTTTACGCGGCCACCAAGGCCTACGTGAGTAGTTTTTCCGAGTCGCTGCGCGCGGAACTGTCGGGCACCGGCATCGGCGTCACGCATCTCTGCCCCGGACCCGTGGAGACGGAATTTGCGCGCAGCGCCAAGCGCAACAACGGTCATCATGTCGGCGGCAACGCCACGCCCGACGCGCTCGAAGTGTCCGTTCAACAGGTCGTGCGCGAGGGCCTGCGGGCGATCGCGAACGATCAGGCGCGCGTGATCCCGGGCGCGCTCGTCAAGCTGGCCGCGGTCGGCATCGCGCTCGCGCCGCTCTTTATTCTCCGCTTTTTCCTCAATCGTCGCGTGCAGGCCATGCGGCCGCGCGCCGAGTCGCCGGTCTGCGATTTTGATCCGGAATACGATTTACCCTGAATTCCGATCGCACTTTTCCCCCACCATGATCGCCATCGCCAAAATTTATTTCATCGTCTTCGGGCTCTTCACGCTGGTCGGGGGCATCATCGGCTACGTCAAGGCCGGCAGCATGCCATCCCTGCTCGCGGGCGGCATTTCAGGAATCCTGCTTCTCGTCGGGGCCCTGATGATGGCCTCCCACGTGCGCCCGGTGCTGGTGGGTCTCGCGCTGATCTCCTTGGTGCTGGCCATCCGCTTCGTGCCGGCGTTCGCGAGCACCGGCAAGATCATGCCCGCCGGGATCATGGCGGTCCTGTCGGTCGTCGGCCTCGCCCTCGCGGGCTTCGCGCTCTTCGGGCCGGCCAAGTAAATCTCCCGAAGCGACCTCCCGCATTGCTCTTCTGGAAATGCGCCGCGCCCTGCATGCCATCGCCGCGGGCTTGATCTGCGCGTTTCTCGGACTCCTGGTCGGTTTCTACCTGGGCCGCGTTGGCGTGCGCAAGGCGCTGCTGCCGGCCCGGCTGATGCCCACACCCACGCCGACCCGCATACCCACGCCGACCCCGACCCCGCGACCGACGGCGACCCCCACGCCGAGCCCGGCTCCGACCGTCACACCCACCCCCACGCCGACGCCGGTGCCGTTGCCGGAAAATTTCATTCCGCGCCGGACGGTCGACACGGGGAAGCTCTTCAACGGCTTGCAGGTCGAGACCCGGTTTGAGACCAAGCCGGGCGGCATCGCGTCCGTCGAGCGCGAGGCGCCCGACGCGTTCGAGGCGGACATCACGCTGACGGTGAAAGTGCCCGCGCCCGCGCGCAAGCCTGAGGAAGTGGCGGCGGACAACCCGGAAATGCTCAAGCTGCTGCCGAAGCTCCCGACGCTGCTTTCGACGGCCAAAGTCTCTGGCTACTACCACGGGCTTTATGCGCGCAAGACCCAGCAGATGCAGCAGCATCTCAAGCGGCTGGATCAGATCATGACGCGCGGAAATTTCTTCGACTGCCAGACCGTGCTCGAGCTGCAGGACCCGCAGAGCGGCCGCAAGGCACTGCTCGTGCAGGCAAACATGGACACGGACACCGACGGCTCCGATCCGGATCGCTGGAACGATGTTGATACCGGCGGATCCGCATCATTCCAGCCGTTCACGAGCTACAAGTGGCCGCGCTTGACGAACAAGACGAGCCCGTACGTCGCGTCGCGCGAGGAGCGCGTCCGCAAGCTGCAGTCGGAACTCGGCACGAAGGCCGCCGCGGGACGCCTTGGGGAAATCCGCCAGTCGATCGCCGCCCTGCGCGATGAGATCCAGACGCTCAAATCGTTCAGCTTCCTGATCGGAAAGGCCGATCCGTATGTCGTGCTTCCGCAATTCTTCGCGAAGCAGGGAGGCGCCGGATACCAGCCCAAGATTGGCGATTACGTCGTCGTGATCGCCGGCAGGAATCTCTATCCCGCCATCGTGGGCGACTTCGGACCGAACGCGAAAATAGGCGAGGCCTCGTGGCGAATCGCGCGCGAGGTAAACGCCGTGGCCAGCGGCACGACCGCGGCGGCGGAGGATCTGCGCATTACATACCTCGTGTTTCCGAACACGGCGGAGCAGCCGTTTGGTCCGCCTGATTACGCGAAGATGCAGGAGCGCGTGACCAGGCTGCTGGGCGAGATGGGCGGCACCGACGGCACGGCGGTCCAGCTCTGGGCGAACATTATCCCGACGCCCACCCCGACTCCCACGCCCCCGCCGACCCCGACACCGAAGCCGACCATCACGCCGACGCCGTTGCCCGTGACGACTCCGGGTCTCGCCCCCGTGACGACGCCCACGCCCACCCCGACGCCGAGGGCGTGACGAAGGTGGAACGGGATCTCCGAGCGCGTTGGTGAGAACAAATGCGAACCGCGTTCCACGCAGTTTTCGGCCGGGGCAAATTGTGGCCGGCCTCAGCGAGGCCAACTACGAGGGATGCGCTCCGCGTGCCCACCGTCACCGCGAAATATCCATCTGACTGAGCAGCCGAAAGCGCTCGCCGAGCAGGACCGACGTCGCGCATTCGTCATCATCCACATGCAATGCCAGGGCGGAGCGGCCGTGCGGGCGCGTCAGCAGAGGATAACTGAAGAAAATATTCACCTCGGCCTGCAGCAGTGCGGTGAGCACGCGCGCGAGATCGCGGCCGACCTCCGTCATTTCCACCACGACCATGTCGGTGGTGCTGAACGCGATGTCGTTCTTGCGGAATAGCTCGTCGACGCGTTCCGGATCGCTCACCAGCATGCGCACCACGGCGGAGTCGGTGGCATCGAGCACGCTGAGCGCGACGACCTCGATGTCGCCTTTCTGCAACAGGCGCACGATGTTCATCAACGCGCCCGCGCGGTTCTTCACGAAGACGGAGAACTGCGTGACCTTGGGCCCATCGAACTTCTTGTCCGTGAGCGGTTCGACGACGTCGGATGCCATGGTTTCCTTCGGGCCTCGCGGGGCCGTTACTTGTAGGTGTAAAGCAGGCAGAACGTGGCCGGCTCCCCGTCGGCCAGACGAACACTGATATAGTGCGGCCCGCTCGCGGCGGGGGCCACCGAGGTGGCAAATTTGTTGCCGTCCGCCCAGGTGTCCGTGCTCACTTTTTTCCCGGTCTCGTCGTACACCGAGAGCACGATGTGCGCGTCCTTTTCCGTGCCCAGCGCGAAATAGTACTGGTTCCCGGCGTAGAGATTCACGGTCATCAACTGCGCCTTGTCCTTCGCCTTGAGCGGACCGGCCCAGTGGCCGTCGCGGATCTTGAAGCCATCGTTGGAAAACGCTCCGGCGATGTCGAGCGCGCTGATGCGGGCGTTTGTCTCGGCATCGGAATCGTCGATGGCGCACAAGCGCGGGGCGGCGAGCGCAAGGACACACGCACCGAGCAGGGCAAGGGGGAAAAACTTCATGGGGTCAGTTCTTGGCGGAGATTTCCTTGATCATGGCGGATACGGCGTCCTTCAATTTCTGCACCTCCTCGCGGGAGGCGGTCGACCCGAGCGGGAACGAAACAAGTTTCTCCACCTCCACGAGCTGGCGGTCGAGCGAGACGATGAGCGGATCCTCGCGCAGTTTCGGGGAAAGATTGGCGATTTTCCCGCGCAGGTACCCGGCCAGCTGGGGCTGGCGAATCAGGCTCGCGGTTGCGTCGGAAAAATTTCGCAGGATGATGTCGCAGACAATCTCGGTGCCGCGAATCCAGCCGCCGAGACTGATCATGATGACCAGATCCGTGTCGCGGATTTTCTCCATCGCGTTCTTCACCTCGTTCTGGGTGGCCTCGAGCTCCTCCTTCAGCGCGTTCCATTCATTGTTCTCCGCGAACTGCGCGATGCTGCTGCCGCGCGCGATGACTTCGTTGCCGATGCCCAGCGCCTTGCCGAGCGCGAGAATGTCGCGCCCGATGTTCTTCACCTGCTGGCTGTCCTGCGCCTCGACCGCGACGTAGCCGTCGGCGATCAACGCGCCGAGGTTCAGCGCGATCTGCGCGCGGCTGGTGAGCGCGGTGTTAACGGGCCCGCGAAACTCGGCGGCCCAATTCGGTTTGCACTGCTTGCTCAGCGCCGCGAGCAACTCGCCGGGCAGCGGCACGGTCATCGAGTCGCTCGTGAGGGCGGCCGCGATCTCGGCCGTGGAAAGCATGGCGGCGTCGGGCGCGGCCGGGACGACGGGAGTGGCAGGCGCGCCCGGGGCGGGGGGTGGCGGCGTGGTGGTGACGGCGGGGCCGGCGCCAAGCAGGGTGGTGCACGCCCAGCAAAGGGCGGCGAGAGCGAATACGCGCCGGTCGAAACTCATTGGACCTAAAATAACGGCATCGGGGGGATGTCACCAACAAGAATTTGCGTGTCGGTCCGGGGACGGGATAATGCGGCTCCCATGAAAGCCCGCGTCACCGTCATGCCCAAAGCCGCCGTGCTGGACCCGCAGGGCGTGGCCATTCGCAACACCCTGCACCATTTGGGCCTCCCGGGCGCCAGCGCCGTTCGGGCCGGAAAGGTGCTGGAAATCGAGCTCGAACCCGCCTCGGACGACCGCTCCGCCTTGGAAGCGAAGCTGCGCGAATTGTGCCGCGACTTCCTTTCCAACCCCGTGATCGAGGACTTTCAGCTCGAAATCGTGGACTGACCCCACCGCCGCCGTGAGCCCCCCCGATTTCCCCACGCAGCTCGAATTGTCGCTCCCCCAGCTGGCCGGCCGCCGGCTGCCGCGCTTTGCGGTGATTCAGTTTCCGGGGTCGAATTGCGACCAGGATTGCCTCCGATCGCTGCGGGATGACTGCGGTTACGCGGCGGAATACGTCTGGCACCAGGAGTCTTCGCTGGCGGGATTCGATGCGATTGTGGTGCCTGGTGGCTTTTCCTACGGTGACTATTTGCGTTGCGGCGCGATGGCCCGCCACTCGCCCGTGATGCGGAGTGTGAGTGCGGCCGCGGCGGCCGGCGTGCCGGTCATCGGCATCTGCAATGGCTTCCAGATCCTGTGCGAGGCCGGCCTGCTGCCGGGCGCCCTGATCCGCAATCGCTCGCTGCATTTTGTCTGCGCGCCGGTCACGCTGCGGGTCGAGTCCGTCGATTCGCCGTTCACCTCTCAGTGCTATCCGGGGCAGTTGCTCACCCTGCCCGTCGCGCACGGCGAGGGCTGCTTTCATGCGGAACCGGAGACGTTGCGCGTGCTCGAGGAGAATCACCAGGTCCTGCTGCGTTACGTCGATCCGCTCACGGGCGAGCCGACGGAGGCGTCGAATCCGAACGGTTCGGCCGCGAACATCGCGGGCCTCTGCAACGCAGGGCGAAATGTGTTTGGGCTGATGCCGCATCCGGATCGGGCGGCGCACGCGCGTCTGGGCAGCGAGGATGGAAAATTGATCTTCGCGGCGATGGCCGAGCAGGTGGTGGGCATGGTTGGTGGAAGGCGACCTCCAGGCGCGTTGGCCAAGGGGTAGGGACGACCGTCCCCGGTCGTCCGAAAATGACGAGCGTGGCGCCTTTGCGGACGCGACGATCGAATGCGCGAAAGATTTCCCGCGGGAAGTTTGGGACGACTGGGGACGGTCATCCCTGCCTCAGGGACCCCACTTTCGCCCTTGGCCGAGTCGCGCTAAGGGTAATGAGTGCCGACGTTGCTCTCCCCCACGCCCATCACCCCCGAACTTATCGCGCGCCACGGCGTGACGCCCGACGAATACGAGCGCATCCAGAAAATCCTCGGCCGTGAGCCGAATGTCACCGAGCTGGGCGTGTTTTCGGTGATGTGGAGCGAGCATTGCTCCTACAAGAGCTCGCGCGCCGAGCTGCGAAAATTTCCCACCACCGGTCCGACGGTGCTGGTGAAGGCGGGCGAGGAAAACGCGGGCGTGATCGACATCGGCGACGGCTGGGGCGTGGCGTTCAAGATGGAGAGCCACAATCACCCGAGCGCGGTCGAGCCTTTCCAGGGCGCCGCCACCGGCGTCGGCGGAATCATCCGCGACATCTTCACGATGGGCGCGCGACCCGTCTTCCTGCTCGACTCGCTGCGCTTCGGCCCCATCACGGGCGACTCGCCCGATGTGAAACTCAATCGTCGCTTGTTCGGCGGCGTGGTCAGCGGCATCGCGCACTACGGCAATTGCATCGGCGTGCCGACGATCGGCGGGGAAATCTATTTTGACGAATCCTACAGCGGCAATCCGTTGGTGAATGTGTTTTGCGCGGGCGTGCTCAAACACGAGGAAATCGCGCGCGGCGCGGCCAAGGGTCCCGGGAATCCCGTGTTTTACGTCGGCGCGGAAACGGGACGCGACGGCCTGGCGGGCGCGGCGTTCGCCTCGCGCGAGCTGACCGAGGAATCGAAGGAGGATCGGCCCGCGGTGCAGGTGGGCGACCCCTTCAAGGAGAAGCTCCTGCTCGAGGCCTGCCTCGAGTTGCTCGCGCTCGAGGGTGCGGTGGCCGGCATCCAGGACATGGGCGCGGCGGGCCTGACGTGCTCGACGTGCGAGACCGCCAGTCGCGGCGGCACCGGCGTGGAGATCGATCTCGCGCTCGTCCCGCAACGCGAAACCGGCATGAGCGCGTACGAAATTCTGCTCAGCGAAAGCCAGGAGCGCATGCTGATCATCGCGAACAAGGGTCGCGAGGCCGACGTCCGGCGTATTTTCGAGAAGTGGGAACTGCCCTACGCTGAGATTGGCCGCGTGACGGATGACGGCATGATGCGCGTGAAGCACGGCGAGCTTGGCGTGGTCGTGGAAATTCCCGCGCGCCAGCTCGCGGAAGAGGCGCCGCTCTATCATCCGGAGGCAAAAGAGCCGCCGGCCGTGCCGCGGCTGGATCTCGCGAAGCTTGATTTCATCAGCCCGCAGGAGGCGTTGCCGCGCCTGCTCGCGCATCCGAACCTGGCGTCACGTCGCTGGGTCTACCAGCAGTACGATTACAGCGTGCGCGGCGGCTGCGTGGTGCCGCCGGGGTCGGACGCGGCCGTCTTCCACGTGCGCGAGGCGGACAAATTTCTCGCCGCCACGAGCGATTGCAACGCGACCTTCTGCCGCATCCAGCCGCGCCAGGGCGCGATGATGGCCGTGGCCGAGGCGGCGCGGAATCTGGTTTGCAGCGGCGCGCGGCCGCTCGCCGTGACCGACAATTTGAATTTCGGCAATCCGAACAAGCCGGAAAACTTCTGG
>JANMQT010000346.1:0-4179 GCA_031370675.1 Verrucomicrobiota bacterium | reverse complement strand
AATCTCCTCCTGATCGGGCTCGGCGGAGGCCTTGTTCACCTCGTTCGCTTTTTCATAGCTCGCGATCGCGCCGGCCTTGTCGCCGATCTTGGTTTGAATCTCCGCCTTGATGCGCATCGCCCGGAAATTCTTCGCATTCAGCTCAATCGCCTGATTGATGAATTTCAGCGCCGCCGGCAAATCCTTGTTTTGCGCGAGATAGAACATGGCCGCGCCGGAATAGAATTGCGGCGCCATCGGCTTGCCGTCAGCCACGGCCTTTTGAATGCCCGCGAGCACGTTCTGCGTCGTGTTTAGCGCAAGCGGCACTGGCACGACGGTCTTGTCCCAGAGAATGCGGAGCATGGCCGCATCGGTCGAGATGTCGCCCAGGTCGATCGTGAAGGTCTCCACCTTTTGGGTGAGCGCGGTCGGCTTGACGGTCACCCGAATCGCGTCCTTGTCCTCCTGGTAATTGTTGGAGCCCCAGAGCGTCGTGTCGCCGGACAGAATGACCGTCCACTCGCTCAGGTTTGGAATCGTGTAGAGTGCGTACTTTCCGGCCGGCACGTCCTTGTCGCCAAATCTTACCGGCGTGCTGAAGCTGATCTTGGTCGATTCATTTGCGCCGGTGCGCCAGACCTGGCCCCACGGTACGACGCTGCCGAAAACCTCCCGGCCCCTGAGGCTCGGGCGCGAGTACTCGATTTCGATGTCGGTGAGGCCGGCCCGGGCCTTGAGCGTGGCGTGCGGGCTCGGGGCCGGAAAAGTGAACTTCTCCTGCGCGCGCGCGCCGGTCGCGGACAGGATGAGCGTGGCACAAGCGAGAGCGGTGGAAAGCGGGCGAATGAGGGGGGAGGTTTTCATGTGGGAAAGGACCGGAACCGGGGTGGAAAATCGGCGCTGAGCAGAATCCGGCCAAAGTAGCATTTCAGGAGTGGGAGGCGAAACGTAGTTCGGACATTCCATCTACTGGCGGGATTGGGACTGCGAGGGGTAACGCGGCAGACCGCGGAAAGCAACCGTCCCGTGTCCGCACCCTGCAGACCCGGCCCAATTCGCAAGCTTGGCGGGGAAATATTCAGGACGGGACACGAAATTGAACCACCAAGCAATCCAAGGACACCAAGGGGGAGTCGAGGGTCGAGAGCCAGAGCGCCGGAGGCGCGTCCGACATTAGCCGGTGGTGCAAGCCACCGGATCGACGGGAAACATTTCAGAGCCCCGGCGGGGCGACCGAGCCAGAGGCCCGGAACCACGAATTCACACGAAGCGTCACGAAAGGCCGAGGCGAGGTGGTTCGGCTGGTCCCCGGCCGATGGAAAAAGGGTAGGGACGAGCGTCCCCGCTCTTCCCAAACATCGCGAACTGCCCCGCCCGCGGTTTAGGCCGAATGCACCAGGACGATTCCATCAACTAACCGCAGATTGACGCAGTTTATTTTCAGGGTGGTCAGACCTCACCCGAATTCCACGATCACTCCCGCAAACATTTGGGACAACCGGGGACGGTCGTCCCTACCTGACCGCATGCCCACTTCCGCCTTCCGACTTCCGCATTTCGATTTCGCCATTCGGCATTCCTTTTCCGATTGACCGGGAACCGCACGGGCGCGCTTACTCGCGAATGGACGTCGCGGGTAAAATCCGCCAAATTTACGAAAAGCTGCCGTATCCGCAGGTGAAGGACAGGACCAGGCGCGCCCGGCGCTGGCAGCTCGCACCGATGGATTGGATCACCACGATGTGGCAACCGGCGAAGCCCGCGCCCGGCCGCATTCTCGTCGCCGGCTGCGGCACGGGGGCCGAGGCCTTTGCCCTCCGGCGTAAATTTCCCAACGCGGATATCATGGCCGTGGATTTCAGTCGGCACTCGATCAAGGTCGCGCGGGCATTGCAACGGCGCACGGGACCCAGTCGGAAGATTCGCTTTTTGGTCGGCGACTTGACCGGTCGCGATTTCGCAACACAGGTTGGACGTCGCTTCGATTTCATCACCTGCCATGGCGTGCTTTCCTATATCCAGAATCCCGGGCGGGCGCTCGCCAACCTGGCAGGCTGCCTGGCGCAGGACGGGGCGCTCTACCTCGGTGTCAACGGCGCCAAGCACTTTAGTGTCGCCTGGCGGCGGGTCCTTCCCAGCTTTGGCTACGACCTGAACAAGTTCCAAGACGGCAACCATCTCCGCCAGCTGCTGACACTTTGTGACGCGCTGGCTGGCCACCGGCCGGGCGCAATCTCCAAACAGGACTCGGTATTACTCGCGGGAGACCTTTTTGGCGCGCTGAACCAAGCTTTTCCGCTCGCCCAATGGAATCGGATCGCGCGCCGGGCCGGGTTGCATTGCCGGGGCAGCTTCGCCGCGCTCGCCGCGCTGCGACCCGCCCTCAACGAGGACCTGTACGGACTGTTGATGCCGCGTTCCCGGGCCGAGATCGCAGAGTTGCTCGATTGGATCCAACCGGCGGCGTTTCACTGGCTCATTTACACCCGCGCCGCGCCACCCGCGCCGCCCTGGCATGACGTGGATAAGATCCGCGATTGGCGTCCTGAACTGACCCCGCTCTACACCCATCGCTGGCCCAAGCGAGCGAGCGCATCCAACCAATTGCAAAGGGTGGAGTTTCGGAGTCGATCCACAAACGCGCTCGTGAAAATGCGCGTGCCCGGGTGGGAATTGGAAATCTTGAGACGAAGCAACGGGATCTGCTCGCTACGCCAGATTCTCGCCTCCCTGCCGGCCCCACCGCCGGCGAGGACTCTTCGGTCCCAAATCTATGTTCTCCATCAATTCGGGATTCTGAACCTCCTGCTGCCCATGCCCGATCGTTCACTCGGTCCGCTCGGCTTGGCATCCGGCCAGCGGCGTCGGCGTTCGTGAGGCCATCACGAACGCCGTCTCCTCGAGGCTTACTCGCACTTTGACGCCACCAGCGCCGCCGAGGCGTCACCGCATCGGGTGCGTCTAAAGTTCAAGATGTTTCGCGCTCAGGTCAACTTGATCTTCACAACCGCCCCGCCCTTCGCGTCTTTCTTGGGCTTTAGATCACGAACTTTAATCGCTGGCTTCTTCGATTTGTTTGCTTTCTTCATATTCATTCACCTCCTTGTTCTGTTTCTGATTTTCGTTTGCTGAAATAATTTTGGTGCTCGTCCGTACTTCGACGATTCGCGCCATCGTGGCACGGGCAGTCAGGCTGGACGAAATAGGGTCCGTCGTGGAGCTAATTTCGCCCAGGCCAGGATATTGGTCCGCCCTTCGGGTCTTTCTTGGGTTCCAAGTCGGACAATTTAATCGCTGGTTTCTTCGATTTCTTAGCCTGGTTTGCTTGGATTGTTTTTTTCATTTCAATTCCTCCATCTTAATTTTTGACTTCGCATGTTGAACTGATTCGAAACGGATTCCCCCCTTGACCTTGGAGACACTGCGTCGCAACTGGACTGCGACGGTTGATAAGTCAGTTTCCCTGCAGCGGGCGGTTCGGCGGGTTAATCGGTCCGCCCTTTGGGTCTTTTTTCGGTTCCAGGTCGGACAGTTTGATCGACTGTTTCTTCGCTTTGTTGGCTTCGGTGGCCTTGTTGTCTTTGTTTATTTTATTCATCGTTATTCACCCCTTTCGGGTCTTTCGTCTTTTGGATTTCATTCGTCCTGCGGGATTCGCCATTCGAAGCGTCGCAACCCGGCGCGACGCCTCGCTCCCCTACGGTGCGCGCCCTCGTGACGCACACCGTTTTGGTCAGGGCCCGGTAACTTGTTGGTGCGAATCGTGCCGTCCGCCGAGATGATGCCCCCTAGGAGGAGGCGATGTTTTGGGCGAAGCAAACGCGATCAGCCTGCTGCTGATTCGCGCGGACGTCGACGTCCGACCGCACGGACGTCCATCGTTTGGTTGGTGGTCCTTCACTTTGATCTACTCACCACTGTCACGTTTCTTGCGCGGGTTACCACCCTTGGGATCCTTTGTCGGTTTCAAGTCGGCAATTTTTACGGCTGGCTTCTTGGCCTTGTTTGATTTCTTCATGATGATTTACCTCTTCGGTATTACTCCTTGAATTAAATTGTCGAGGCTATGGCTTTGCGGACTACCCTTCCACGGTGCGCGTCATCGCGACGCGCACCGTTGTCTTGGGCATGTACCTAGTTAGCATCGCGGACTGTGTCCGCCGAGGCGCCGCCGCCGGAGGCGGAAGCTCCGCCGCC
>JANMQT010000337.1:0-7606 GCA_031370675.1 Verrucomicrobiota bacterium | reverse complement strand
CGTATGATGCGCAGTTGCGGGTCGAGGTGGCGCTGAAGGTGATCAACCCCGGGCAGGTGGGTGACGCGAAGACGCAGGCGCTCTTTCTGCGCGAGGCGCGCGCGGCGGCGCGCGTGCACCATGGAAACGTCGCGAACGTAGTTTATCTGAATCAGGATCCCGCCAATCCATTTTACGCGATGGAGTTCATCGCCGGCGAATCGCTGCGCGACTGGTTGCCCACGCGCGGCCCGCTCGCTCCTCTGCTCGCGATCGGCCTTGCGCAGCAGATTGCGTTGGGTTTGGAGGCGATCCATGCGGAAAACGTCGTGCACCGTGATCTCAAACCAGGGAACGTGATGATTGTGCGGGCGTCACGCGGACGGGAGAAGGGCGCATCGGAAACGGATGCGGCGACGTGGCAGGTGAAGATCATCGACTTCGGGCTCGCGCGGGCATTTGCGGGTGACGCGCTGAGCAGCAACCTGGACGCCCTGACCACCGGATTCCGCGGGACCGCGGTGTACGCGAGTCCGGAGCAATGCCAGGAACGCGTGGATCTTGATGGTCGATCAGACTTGTATTCGCTGGGCTGCATCCTGTGGGAAATGCTGGTGGGTGCGCCGCCGTTTCGGGGGGGGTCGCTGCACGAACTCCTGACTTTGCACGTGTCCCGCCCAGCCCCGGTGGCGCAGTTGTCGCGGTTGCCGGCGAGTTTGCAGGCGGTCATCGCGCGGTTGCTGGTGAAGGAACCAGAAGGTCGCTTTGCCCATGCCGCCGCGGTTGTCGAGGCCCTCGAGCGCTGTCGCGAGAAAATACTGGGCGGGGCAGAGGGCGGGGATGAATTCGTGCGCCAGTCCCACCTGGAAACCGCGCTAACGGCCGAAGTTCCGCGTGCCCGTCAGCCAACGGTCGTTCCGATTTCCGGATCTGCGAGCGGCGGGCCAGCGAAACCAAGATTCACGCGTCGCGCATTGCTCGGCGGTCTTGGCTTTCTTGCAATCACCGGCCTCGTCGTGATGGCCGGGCTGATCGGGGGCTGGTGGCGGGCGTCTCCCTCTAGCACCGAGAAGGGCCCACCGGTGGCTGCTTCTTCGACGACCACTCCCGCCGCGGTTCCCGCCGCGCCGTCAGCGCCGGAGAAGAGCATTGCGGTGTTGCCGTTCGAGAACTTGAGCAGCGACCAGGAGAACGCCTTTTTCGCGGACGGAGTGCAGGATCAGATTTTGACGGATTTATCCCGCATCGCGGATCTCCGGGTCACGAGCCGAACCTCGGTGATGCGCTACCGCGGCAAGGGAGACCTGCGCTTGCGCGAGATCGCTCGCGAGTTGGGCGTAACCTACATTCTGGAAGGAACGGTCCAGCGGTCCGGAAATAAAGTGCGGGTCACAGCACAGCTGATCGATACGAAAACCGATGCGCACCTTTGGGCGGACAAATACGATCGGGATCTCGCCGACGTCTTCGGCATCCAGAGCGAGGTGGCCACGGCCATCGCTGCGCAACTCAAGGCGAAACTGACGCCGACCGAGCGGGCCGCGATCGAGGAGAAGCCGACCACCGACTTCGCGGCCTACGATTTATATTTGCGGGCGAAGGCTCTGGAGCAATCGAACAACAGCATGATGCTCCCGGCGACGCCGGACAACCCGCGCCAGGCCGTGCGACTTTTGGAAGAGGCCGTGACCCGCGATCCGAAGTTCCTGCAGGCCTACTGCCAGGCGGTCCGGATCTGCGACGCCCTGTCTTTTTCTGCGAAAGGGGAGGAAGCGAAACAGTACCGCGCGCGGGCGGAGGCGAATCTTTCCGCCGCCATCCGCCTCGCACCCGCTGCGGGTGACACGATTCTGGCGCAGGCGAATCATCTTTACGTCGGCGCGCGCCAGGCGACCGACGCGGAGCAGGGAGCGCGGGATTTTCGTGCGGCGCACGAGCTTTTGGACCGGGCCCTGCAAATTCTCCCGAACAATGCGGAGGCTTGGATTTTGCAGGCCCGCATGAATCGCAATGAGGGTCGGTGGGACGAGAGCCTCGATTGCTATCGACGCGCCCATCTGCTTAGTCCGAATGACGTGAAGATCATTGAGGAATACAGTTTTATCGCCACGTACATGCGCCGCTACGATCTGAGAAAGGCGCTGACGGACCGGGGAGCGGCCCTGACCGTGCCGCCGCTCCGCTGGGCCTTTGAGATCCGCGGAGCGGCTACGGAGGCCCTCCGGGCCGGAGATGACGAACCGGAGCATCGCGTGCTCCAACGAATCCTGGCGGAGAACCCCGGAACGAGGGTCGAACAAGATTTGGTGGAACATCTCTTCGCCACGGCATCGGACGACAAGAACGCCGCGGAAATGGAGCGGTTGGCAAAGTTTTTTGCCCCGCCCGGCGACTTGAGCAGCCGGATGGAAGCGGCCTCTCGTTACATTTTGATCGCCCGGATACGCAACGACCAGGAGGCGCTGCGCCGGACCGTGGCATCGGTACTGCCCGAAATGGAGGCGGCGATTCAAAGCACGCCAGGGAATTTGCCCTATCAAGCTGCGAATCTGATCGCACGCGCGGGTTATTACTGTGTGCTCGTCGGACGGAAGGACGACGGCATCCGATGGGGAAAGAGAGCCTGTGAAATGGTCCCCATCAGCAAGAATTCTGTCGTCGGCGTGTCCATGGTTGAGAATCTGGCCAAGATTTACGCCCAAAGCGGAGAAAACGCGCTGGCCTTGGATCAGCTGGAACTGCTGCCCGACGTCCCGGGCCAATTTCATTATGGCTGGGTCCTCACCGATCCCGATTGGGACCCACTCCGCGGTGAGCCCCGCTTCCAGGCGCTGCTTAAAAAGATGGCACCGAAGACCAAGAAGCAGTGAAGGGTTCTACCACCGCCGGGCGGCACTCCGAATGACGAATGCGAAACCAGAATGACGAACGAATGACGAAGCAGTTGGATGGAGTGGTCCCTAACGCGATGCGACAAATCAGGCGGCTGCGCGGGTCTCGTACCCATCGGATTGGGGACAAACCAATCCACAACGGATCTAATTGAGTTCTGACAGGATTTCTTGATGCACAACCGCCAACTTTGGTTTGTAGTACCGGTCTCATGAACAAATCTATCCTCGGCTGTCTCGGTATCCTCGTCGTGGGCGCGCTCATCATCGGCGCGTGGGCCGTGAGCAAGTACAATGCGCTCGTGCCTCTCTCGCAATCGGTCGATGCGCAGTGGGCGCAGGTGCAAAATGTCTATCAACGCCGCGCCGACCTCATCCCAAACCTCGTCAAGACCGTGGAGGGCGCGGCGAATTTTGAGAAATCGACCCTGACCGACATCGTCAACGCCCGCGCTTCCGTGGGTCAGGTGAAGATCGACCCAAGCAAGGCGCCCGACGATCCCGCGGCGCTGGCCAAGTTCCAAGCGGCGCAGGATGGACTTTCCTCGGCCCTGTCGAGATTGCTCGTGGTCGTGGAAAAATATCCCGATCTGAAATCGAACCAGAATTTTCTGAATTTGCAGTCCCAGCTCGAAGGCACGGAGAACCGGATCTCGGTGGAACGCGGTAACTTCAACAATGTGGTGAAGACGTTCAACACCGCGGTGCTGGTTTTCCCGACGAACATCATCGCCGGATTCTTCGGGTATAAAGTGAAGCCGTATTTTGAGGCGAAAGCCGGCGCGGAGAATCCACCCGCGGTGAACTTCCAGTTTGGCCAGCCGACTCCGGCGCCGAAAAAGTGATTGCCCGCCCGCGGTGCCCCGCCGCCATGCCGATGCGTTGGCTTGTTGTCCTCCTGTCGTCGCTCCTGGCCACGACGGGATGGCTGCGCGCGGCAGAGGTGATGCCGCCTGTGCCGCCGCGGTATTTCAATGACTACACGCTGACCGTCTCACCGCAGGTCATCGAGGAGCTGGACCAGAAGCTAGCGGACTACGAGCGGCTGACATCGAACCAGATCCTCGTCGCCGTCTTCAACCAGGCGCAGACGGAATCCTCGATCCAGGATTACAGCCATCGCATCTTCACAGAATGGAAGGTCGGACGCGCCGGCCGGAACAACGGCGCGGTTCTGTTTGTCTACAAGGACAACCACAAAATCTGGATTGAGGTCGGCTACGGTCTGGAGGGCGCGATTCCGGACGGGACGGCCAAGCAGATCATCGACACGATCATCACGCCGAAATTCCGGGCGAACGACTTCGACGGCGGATTGCGCGACGGGACTGCGGCGCTGCTGGCCGCGGCGAAGGGTGAGTACACGGGCACCGGCAAGACGACGGCGGAGGAGCGCGGAGCCACGGGCGCGCGAAAAGGGATTCCACTTTGGGTGATCGTGGTGATCGTGGTCCTGCTCTTTATCATGCTGTCGGGCTTCTCGGGCGGTGGTGGCACGGGGCGGGTCTATGATTCCCGCGGCAGTCGAAACGTGCGCACGGGTCCCATTTTCTGGGGAGGCGGATTCGGCGGGGGCGGGGGAGGCTTCGGGGGAGGTGGTGGTGGCGGGGGCTTTGGCGGCGGCGGTGGATTTTCCGGCGGTGGAGGCATGAGCGGCGGCGGCGGTGCGGGAGGCGACTGGTAAAACATGAAAGCGAAATCCTTTCTTTCCCAGATCGACGGCCCGCGCATCGTTGCGGCGATCGGTGCGGCGGAGAAGACGACCTCCGGCGAAATCCGCGTCTGGGTGAGCGATCGCGATCGCCCGGACGCCCTGAACGCCGCGTCGTCGCGCTTTCTAAAGTTGAAGATGGATCGCACGCGCCATCGAAACGCCGTGCTGATTTTCCTCGCACCGCGTTCGCGCTCGTTCGCCGTGGTGGGTGACACCGGGATCGACGCGAAGGTAGGCGCGGAATTCTGGACGGACGTCCGGGACGTGATGAAGAGTCATTTGCGCGACGGGAAATACACGGACGCGATTCTGCACGCGGTCGCTACTGCCGGCGCGCGCCTGGCCGAGCATTTCCCGCCGGATGCCGATGGACGCGATGGCAATGAGTTGCCGAACGACATCATTGTCGATTAGCGGGCTTTCGAACCCGACTGGGGCAGCCCGGTTCGATCGCCTGATCATCTCGGCCCCAGGGCGAGAATGCCGCCTTTCTTATCGCCGCGGTGCGGCCTAGGCTCGGCGGCGATGGCTGATTCCACAAGCCGGACGCCGGCCGACATGATGTGCGCGCATTACCGCGTGGAGCGGCGTGCCGATGGCTCGCCGTGGGAACTGGGGCGCGGCGCGATGGGCGTCACGTACAAGGCGTACGACACGCAGTTGCGAGTGGACGTCGCCCTGAAAGTCATCAACCCGGCGCAGGTGGGTGACCCCAAGACCCAGGCCTTGTTCCTGCGCGAGGCGCGCGCGGCGGCGCGCGTGCACCATGGCAACGTGGCAAGCGTTGTCTTTCTGAATCAGGACGCCGCAAATCCGTTTTATGCGATGGAGTTCATCGCGGGTGAATCTCTGCGCGACTGGATGCAAACGCGTTGCCCGCTGGCACCGCTGCTCGCCATTGGCCTCGGGGAGCAAATCGCGCAGGGTCTCCAGGCGATTCATGCGGAAAATGTGATCCATCGCGATCTGAAGCCGGGCAATGTGATGATCGTCCGGGCGGCCGCGGGGCGGGAAAAGGGCGCGTCGGAATCGGATCCCGCGACGTGGCAGGCCAAGATCATCGACTTCGGACTCGCGCGAGGGTTCGCCGGTGATTCTTTGAGCAGCAACGCGGCTGCGGTGACGACGGGTTTTCGCGGGACGGCGGTGTATGCTAGCCCGGAGCAATGTCAGGAACGCGCGGACATCGACGGTCGCTCCGACTTGTATTCGCTGGGCTGCATTCTCTGGGAAATGTTGGTCGGCGCACCGCCGTTTCGCGGAAGCTCACTGCACGAACTCCTGACGTTGCACGTCTCGCGGCCGCTTCCGCTGGCGCGACTGTCGCACCTGCCTCCGAGCTTGCGGGCCGTCGTTGCGGAGCTTTTGGCCAAGGATCCGGATGCGCGTTTTGCAAATGCGACCTCGCTAGTCAAGGCGTTGGAGCGCTGCCGTGAGAGAATCTTGAGCGGCGCAGAGAGCGTGGATGAATCCAGTCCCCCGTCTGAATTGGAAACCGTGGTTGCGGTGGCGGAACCCCCGTCCACCCGGAAGACCGCCGCGCCGACCTCCCGTCGCGCTGGCGGCGCAGCATCGGAATCAACCCCGAGGAATCGCAGGTTGATGGGAGCGCTCGGCGCCATTGCGTTTGGCGCAATCGTCGTGGCGGCAGGGCTAATCGCAGGCTGGTGGCGGCAGAGTCCGCCAGTCGCGGAAAAGGTTCCGTCGGTGACGGCGGTCGCGCCATCCGTCGTGTCGGTGCCGACTCCGGCGCCCAGTGCGGTGTTGGTATCGCGCCCTACGCCGGCCCCAATTCCTGAGAAAAGCATCGCCGTGTTGCCCTTTGAAAACCTGAGCGAGGATAAGGACAACGCATTTTTTGCGGACGGCATGCAGGACGATGTGCTGACCAGCCTGGCGAAGATTAAAGATTTGACCGTGATCAGCCGATCATCCGTGCGCGCCTACGGCGGAGCGCTTGCCGCGGGACAACTGCGCGAAGTAGGTCAGGCCCTGGGAGTCTCGCACGTACTCGAAGGTCGGATCCGACGATCGGGCGATCGTCTTTTGCTCACGGTGCAATTGATCGACACGCGAAACAACCGGCAGGTCTGGGGCGAGCGCTACGATCGTACGCTTTCGGATTCGCTGACGTTGCAGGGCGAACTTGCAAAGGAGATCGCGCAGGCATTGCGTGCAACGCTGACGCCGGCGGAGCAAACCAGCATCGGCACAAAGCCAACGGAGAACGCGGAGGCCTACATGCTTTACCTTCGAGCGCGGGAACTGGAGGCGCGCTATCTGACTTCTGACGAGGAGTGGGTCCGCGCGCAGAATCTTTACCAGCAGGCGGTGGATCTGGACCCAAAATTTGCTCTCGCGCGGGCGCGCCTATCGATGGCGATCGGGAGGGATACCGAGGGCCCGGAGGGCGATCGGGCGGCCAAGGCACGCGCGCGTGCGGAAGCCGACGAGGCAAGGCGTCTGCAACCGGGCCTCGGGGAGGCCAGCCTCGCTGTCGCACACGTTTTCTTTTGGGGAGAGGGCGATTACAACCGCGCGCTGCAGGAATTGAAGCGGACCGAGATGTTGATGCCGAACTCGGCTGACGTCTATGCGGCCCGGGCCAGCATCTACCTTCGCCAGGGAAAGTGGCGGGAGCGAATTGCCGCGCTCCAACACGGCGCCCTGCTGGACCCTCGCAACGCGCATGTCCTCACTGCGCTGGCTCGAACGATGCGCTGGGTTCGCGACTGGCCGGCGGCCCTCACGGTTCGAGATCGCATCGAGCTAAGCGTCCCAAAGTCCGACCCAAGTTACGTCGTCTCCCGTTGGTCGCGGGCGTTCGATGAATCAAACATGCTGGGAATCACGACACCGTTTAGGAGTGCCATCGACGAGCTTTCCGGTGGATTTCAGGCTGCTTTGTTAAAGCCATTCCGGTTTCAACTCGCGATGCTGGAGCGCGATTTCGTCACGGCGCAGGAACAGATCAAGGACCTTCCGGCGCTCAACTCGCCACTCGTCACCGAACTCCGGACGA
>JANMQT010000321.1:0-18930 GCA_031370675.1 Verrucomicrobiota bacterium | reverse complement strand
CCGGTGGCGGCATCCACCGCGAGCAGCAGCCCCGTCTGCTGCACGCGATCCAGCACATAGAGCGTGAGCGGTGCCTTTTCCTCGTCCCAATCGACCCGCGCAAGATAAGGGAATTTCTCGCCATCCCAGGCAATCCAGCGCGTTTCCCCTCCGTCGCGAGCGATCAGGCCGAGTCGTACTTTTGTATTCGGAGTTCCGGGTCGGGGATAAAAATTCTTCGCCGGCGGCGCCTCTGGATGGAGCGGATCGCTGATGTAGCGGACCTCCACCCCGGTGTTGTCGTTTTCCTGATAGGCCAGGGAACGGGAATCCGGCGACCACCAGAATCCATCGAAACGGTACAGTTCCTCCTGCGCCGCAAACTCCGCCACCGCGTGCGCGATCCACTCGCCCGCGCCGGTGGTGAGCTGCCTCTCGCGGCGGGCGTCGATGTCGATCACGAACAACTCATCCCCGCGCACCGCCCCGATGAATTTCCCGTCCGGCGATAACTGCGGCGCAATCCAACCGGTGCCGGGCATCTCGGCGAAGCTGCCGTCGGGGCGCGTCACGACATACAACTTGCCGCCGAGCACGACGAGGACGCGCGCGCCATCGCGGGTCAGCTGGAACGTGGTGAACCCGCGCAGGGACTGCCGCTGCCGCTCGCGCCGCGCCTTTTCCTCGGCGGTGAGTTTTTCCTCGCCCGACTTCAGAATCTGTTCGGGCGTGAGCAGTGCGCGCTCGACGCCGCTTTCCACGTTTACTTCATAAAGTCGCAGCACCGGATTGCGCGGACCGCTGCGCAGGAAGACCACGGTCTTGCCATCGGGCGTGAGCTTTGGCGAGACCGGCAAGCCCAGGGAGTAGCTGCGCGTCTCGGCCAGGTCGCGGAAGAAACGAACGTCCGGTGACTCGGTTTCCGCGGCAGATGAGACAAAGGGAATGACCAGGAAAATGGCCAACGCAGGGGCGAGCAGTCGGGGGAAGGACATGGAAGAATGGAAGCAGCGTCTCATCGTCCCGTCGAGCACGGGACGATCGATCCACTTTCGAAAAGAAAGGCCCGTCACCTTCCGATGACGGGCCCCACTTGAATTTTGAATCGACGAACCGGCTACGCCACCGGCTCCGCGGTGATGGCCACGGCGACGGCCGCGGCCGTTTCCTTTTCCGCCGGCGCCGCATTCCCGACGGAATCGTAGATCTTCTGCGGCACTCCCTTGAGTCCCCAGATCAATCCCGTCCACGAGAGCATGCGCAACGTGTAATAGGTGATGTCGAGCTCCCACCAGTAGAATCCCTGGCGGACGGTCGACATGTACCGGTGGTGATTGTTGTGCCAGCCCTCGCCCAGCGTGATGAGCGAAAGAATGAAGCTGTTGCGGCTGTCGTCATCGGTCTCAAACCGGCGCTTGCCGAAGACATGCGCCATCGAGTTGATGCAGGCCGTGCCGTGGAACAGAAAGGTGGTGCTGACGAAGTAACCCCACACCAGCATCTGCAGCGGCGAGGTGTCGAAACCCGCCGCGCGCATCGCGAAACCGAAACCAAGCAGCATCACGATGAGCAGCGCGGAGCCGACCAGGTCGAAGCGATTCAGGAACACCAACTCCGGAAACTTCGCGAGATCGCGCACCTTGGTGTAGTCGGTCGGATGGTTCTTGTTGCTGGTGATCCAGCCGATGTGCGACCACCAGAAGCCGTGTTGGACCGGCGAGTGCACGTCGGGTGGCTCGTCGGAATGCTGGTGGTGATGGCGGTGAATGTAGGCCCACCAGAGCGGCCCGCGTTGCACGCAGGTGGTGCCGGCGAGCGCCATGAAGAACTGCACGAGCCGGGAGGTCGAGTAGGTCTTGTGGCTGAAGTACCGGTGGTAGATGCCCGTGACAAAGAACATCCGGATGAAGTAGAGCGCGACCGCGGTCCAAACCGCGGCCCAGCTCCAGCCGACCCAGATGATGCCCAGGCAGCCGAGGTGGAGGATGACGAACGACATGCAGCGAGCCGGATCGATGCGTTCCGGCTGCGCGCGAATAGCTTCGGGTGAGTCCGTGAAATGATCGGAATCGAAGGCGCTGACGAGCGCGTGCTTGAGTCTGCTAAATGGATTCATGAATAAGCGGAAAAATATGGAGTGAACGACGGGCCACGTGTGGTGACCCCGGTTAACGCAATGGACCCGCGCAGTCGCGCGAGCCCGACCCAGCCCGCAGCGCAGGCTAGGCGGGAATGTCGCCGCCGCGGGGCGGCGGGCGTTGTCCACGGACGCGCGTTCCCTGCGCGGCCAAATCCACCCAATGTTTCCGATCCAAATCAACGACCCGCAAAGCCATCGTGGCTTCCACAAATTTCGGCACCGTCGGCGGCAGCACCGCGGTCAGAAAAAGATCCGCCGCCAGCGGAATCGACGACGGCCAATCGCCGGCGCAGCGCGCCACGGCGACCGCAGCGGTAGGGGCCGGAGCCGCGTCGGCATCAGGCTGCACAGTTGCCGTGGGGCCCGCGGACCACGGAACCGCCACCACATCCAGACATTCAACGCGCGGTCCGGCCGCGGCTGCGCCGGTCAGATCGCCGGTGGCGACCTGATAATAAATGGCCATGCCGTGGATTTGGCCCGGCGCGAAAATCAAAACCGAAAGCGACGAGAAGAACCGACCCAACGGCGGCGAAATGGTCGGCCGCTGCGGCAACCGGAAGTTCGGCATCGTCAAGGCAGGCAGCCGTGGGAGCGGCGGCATCTCGGTGGGCAGATATCCGGCCACCGACGCGGACATGGCCGCCCAAGCCTTGCGCACACTCTCGCCCGCGTCCGACATAAAGGCCGGCGGCTGCAGCGCGGGCAGCACACGCATCAGGATGGCAGGCAAAAATCGTTTCACGCGAAAGCTTAAGGGTAGTGACGCCCGTCCAAGTACGCGCTGTTGACGTCTCGTCTCATTAACCTCTCACGCCCTGTTGCACAAGCGTATTTACCATCAGCACTCCAACCTGATCCGGCCGGCCGGACGCGGTGGCTCGATCAATTCAGAGAGGGATTGTCCGGTTGGGACGCCATGAACCGGTATTTCGGACCGAGGCGCGCGAGTGTGTCATTCCACAGTTTCGCCGCGCGCTCGATCTGGAAACTGTACGCCACGGGACCCGCGAGCACCCACGCACCCTGGGCCAGTTCGTCCTCCAGCTGACCAGCCGACCAGCCCGCATAGCCCACAAAAGCCCGCAGGTTCTCGGACCGGCCATCCTCGATCATAGTGGTCACTTCGCCCATACCGAGCGCATGGCGGACCTCGGCCAGCTTCTTTTTCGCGTCCCAGGTGAAATCGGTGAACACCAGCCGATCGCCCCCGACCGGACCGCCGTGAAACGCGGGGATCTGCGCGAGCACCGCGCTCTCGTCGTCATCCGGCAGGAAATCCGCCGCGGTCTGATCCAGGGGTCGATTCAGCACGAGGCCATAGGCGCCGTCCTTTGGATCGTGATCGCAGACGAACAGGACCGCCCGGCGAAAATTCGGATCACGCAACGTCGAGTGGGCGACGAGCAGACGGCCGACAAGCGCTTCAGGATCCTTGGCCATGGCGGCGTTCCATTTAGCGAACGGAAACCGGCGCTGCGTTCGGCGGCGGAACGTCGGGCAACAGGATTCTCTGCCGCACGGCCGGCCACTTTTGTTTGACGTAAGGCGGCATGCCGTAACCGGCCTCGACGTGACCGCGGCCCGCAAAGACGACGAGTTTTTTTGCCGGTTCGCGTTTCCGGAATTGGACGACCCGATCCGCCATCGTCTGGTCCCACAAGGTCTGCGCCTGGTAATAACGCTCGTAGTGGATCGATCCGGACCCGGGATGCGAACCCATCTGGGCCTTGAAATTCTTGCGGCCACCGGGCAGCGGCCGGAAGCCCGCGGGCAGCAGGTGCTGCTCCTCGGGCGTCAGCGGCTGGCCGCGCGCAATCTTGCGCGAGAGCGACGCGGGCGCATTGAGCGCATAGTTTTCTATCCCGGCGTCGCGGCTCCAGCGCAGCATCCGCTCGTAGGTTGGGGAGTATTTGCCCCAGTGCTTCGCCCAGTCGGTTTGACGCAGCAAATCCGCGAGGCTGATCCCGCCGCCCTGCCACGCATCAAGCAACGGTTGCTGGCTGACCTCGAACATTTCCCAGCCAATGGAAAACGGAATGCCGCGGGCCTTCAGCCCCTGGATGATTTCAAATTCTTGTTCGTGGTCACTCGCGGAGCTATGGGTCTCACCCACATATATCACGTCGGCAGCGGCCAGCCCGGACCAGAATTCCGGCGTGGCCGGCGGGCGCGAGGCCGCTGAGCGCGGCTTGATTGCCGCGCAGCTGATCAACCCGCTGGCGACGGTGAAGACAACCGCGCGTCCAAGAAGTTTCGCAACCCGCATGGGATCAATTGTTGACGAAATAGGCAAACCGCCACCCGCCTTCCTCCAGCCGCATGCCGGCCCGATATCCGCGATAGCTCTGCCCCACGACAAATTCACCCGGGGCCACCATGTAGACGCCGTTCGGGATGAACCTTTCCTTCAACACGAGATTCAGCTCTGGCCACACGTTGTTCTTGTCCCAAAAGGCGAAAACGCCGTCGCCCTCACCTGGCGGCTCCAGCCGATAGCCGAAGTCGGGGGTCATGAGGGAGGCGATCGTCGCCATATCCTTGGCCCGCACCGCCAGCCGGAGCCGGCCCAGGAACGACTGAAAGCTGACATCACCGGATTGGTCCGGAATGCTCGTCTTCTCGCGAATCTTGGCGGCCAGGGCCGCCTTCTTTTGCTCTTCGGTCTCGCAACTTGCGAGCGAAAGCGCGAACGTGCAGGTCACAAGCAGGAGCAGCCGGCGGGAGATGAACGTGGAAATCATGGTGGGAAGATGGGATGGCACACCGTATCTCTAGATCGAGATGCGGCGCTTGGGAAAGGGTGAATGTCGGCGGCGCGAAAATGGGTGGCGACCCGGGAGATTCCAGCCGCCGCCCGCTCCGGTGCGACGACTCCGCAAGCGAATCGACCCCGCGAAAACACGTCCCTTGCGCCATCGGCGTCTAATGCTATGTAACTCGCCCCATCCCCGCTCGGGTGGTGAAATGGCAGACACGTGCGTTTGAGGGGCGCATGCCGAAAGGCATGGGGGTTCGAGTCCCCCCCCGAGCATTTTTTCCGGCTGGCATCGCGGAAAGGTCTCACGCGGAGGCACAGAGTCGCGGCGTCCAAAGGGAGCAGTTTTCAAATTTCTGAGACGACGAATCCCGGCGCGACGCGGTCAGATCCACCTAAGCGAGAGTCACGGACCAGGGACGGTCAAACAGGCCGTTCGACTTGCGACGAACACTGCAAAACTTACAGAATTGTGATGGGCCCTTTCCAAGTCTGGCCCGAAGTCACGCCTGAGCAATGGCGATCAGAGCGACAGAGCGCTTCGAAAGATTGCCAGGCCTTCCTCCGCCTCGGTTTTCGTCACGTTTAAGCCGGGCAGAATGCGGACAACCTTGGTGCCAGCGGCGATCGTCAGCAGGCCGGCGTCCGCGAGTTTCTTGACGACGTCGGCGGCCATCTCCTGCTCAAACGCGACACCGATCAATCCTCCGAGGCCACGAACGGCGACGATCCCCGCTTTGCCAATCAAAGGCTTGAGACCGACCAGCAGCTCGTCTCCCCGTGCGCGAATATTGGCGTCCAGTTTCTCCGTTTCGATCGCGTCGAGCACCGCGTTCGCAGCGGCGCTCGCCAGCGGCGACCCGCCGTAGGTGGTGTTGTGGGAGCCGGGCCCAAGGACATTTTCGTATTCCGCGGAAATCCAGGCCGCGCCGATCGGGAAACCGCCCCCCAGCGATTTCGCCATCGAGAGCGCATCGGGTCGAAAGGCTTCCGCCCCGGCGGTGCCTTCCAGAATCCGCTCATAACTTTGATAGCGGCCCGTGCGGAAATGCCCGCATTGCACGGCGTCGAGCATCAGCATGATGCCGCGCTCCCGCGTCAGCGCGCGCAAGCCGAGCAGGTACTCGGGGGTCGCCGGACAAATCCCGCCCTCGCCCTGGATCCCCTCGATGAGGACGGCGATGGTGCGCTGGGTGATGGCCTGTTCGACCGCTGCCAGATCGTTGTAAGGCACGTGCGTGAATCCCGGCAGCATCGGCTCGAAGCCCGCCTTGAGCTTCTCCTGGCCCGTCGCCGCGATCCCCCCAAAGGTGCGCCCGTGAAATGAATTCAACGCCGTGATGATTTCAAAGCGCCCGGTCGCATGGCCGGTCTTGCGGGCAAGCTTGAGAATGCACTCGTTCGATTCCGCGCCGCTGTTCGTGAAGAAAATCTTTCCCGATCCGCCCAGGTGATTGACCAGTCGCTCAGCCAACCGGCCCGCGAGCTCATTGTAATAGAGATTCGAGGTGTGGATGATCCGGGCGGCCTGGTCGGACAGCGCCTTCACCATCGCGGGGTGGTTGTGGCCGAGGCAATTCACCGCGATGCCGCCGCCAAAATCGAGATAACACTTTCCCGCATCATCCCAGACGCGACGCCCCTCTCCGCGCACCAGCGTCAGACTCCGGCGCGCGGTGTTGAGAACGTATCTGGCGTAGAGGTCGGTGGTGTGGGACATGAAACTCGGTGGTGGATCAAAAAAGAGAGGAACTAAATTTCCAAATTTTCCAAATTAACCAAATGGAATCTCGGGGGTACTTGGATCGGTCCCCAGCTCAATTTTGTAAATCTGGAACATTTGGTAATTTTGTTAAGTCCGTCACAAGCCAGGCACCGGGGCGGGCGCGCGGACAGTCTCCAGTTCCAACGATGCGACCGGATACGCGCAGTAGTCAGCGGCGTAGAATGCGCTCGGACGGTGGTTCCCGCTGAAACCCACACCGCCGAACGGCGCGGCGCTGCTGGCCCCGGTCAGCGGACGATTCCAATTCACCACCCCCGCCCGGATCCGACGCCGAAATATCTCCCAGCGATCCCGTGAATCGCTGATCAAGCCCGCGGCGAGACCGAAGCACGTGCGGTTCGCCTCCTGCAAGGCTGTCTCGAAATCCGCCACGCGAATGAGCTGCAGCAGCGGACCAAAGATCTCCCCGTCTCCCGGATCCGCGACCGGCGTTACGTCGATCAAGCCCGGCCTCAACAACGGCCGCGACGCATCGGGTCGTGTCAGGGCAATAATCGATCGCGCACCCTCCCGCAGCAATTGGGCCTCCGCCGCTAGCAGGTGGTCGGCGGCCCGATTGTTGATGACTGGACCACAAAATGGCTCGGGCGTCCGGATCGGATAACCGACCTGCAGTCGGTGAATGCCCTCGGCTAGATGCTGCAGGAAGGCCGGGGTGTGCTCGTCCTCCACCACGATCAGACGCCGCGCGCAGGTGCAGCGCTGGCCGGCCGATAGGTAGGCGGAGAGGATCACCAGCATCGCTGCGGCCTCCAGCTCCGCGCAATCGCAGACCACCAGCGGATTATTTCCGCCCATCTCGAGCGCGAGGATCACGTCGGGCCGGCCCGCAAATTTCCGGTGCAGCATCAGCCCCGTCTCCGCGCTGCCGGTGAAAAATAATCCGTCAAGGTCCCGATGATCCACCAGGGCCACCGCGGTGTCGCGGGCGCCCTGCACGAGGTTGAGCACGCCGGCCGGAAGCCCGCTGCGCGCCCAGCATTCGACCAGCAGCGCGGCGACCCCTGGCGTACACTCGCTCGGCTTGAAGATCACGCAGTTACCCGCCAGCAGTGCCGGCACGATGTGGCCGTTCGGCAGGTGCGCGGGAAAGTTGAACGGTCCGAGCACGCCCACCACCCCATGCGGCCGATGCCGCACCACCGCCCGCGCCTCGCCGGCCTCGCCATGCGACTCGCCCGTCCTCTGCTCATGGGCCTTGATGCTGATCTCGACCTTGGCGATCACCGAGGCCACTTCCGTACGCGACTCCCAAAACGGTTTGCCCGTCTCGCGCGAAATAGCGTGAACGAGTTCTTCCGTCCGTCTTTTCACCTCATCGGCAAACCGCCGCGCCCGTTCCGCCCGCTCCGCGAAGCTGAGATCACTCCAGCCCTCGAGCGCCGCGCGCGCCACGTCGAACGCCATGTCCACCTCGGCGGCGGTGCCCGCGCGGGTTTCGAACTCCGCTCGGCCACTCTCGGCGTTCACGGAGTGGAACAATTCGCCGGCGCCGGCATGCCAGCCACCGCTGAGAAAATGGTCGCGGAGGCTCATGCGCCGTCGGCCTCCCGCCCCGGAGCGCGCAGTTCCCCGGCCGCGAGCCGCCACAAATAAAGCGCCGCCAGCTTGGCCCGCTCGGTCAGGCTGTCGAGCTCGATGTGCTCGTCCGCGCTATGCAGGCCGCCCCCGCGCGGACCCAAGTTATCCACGTTTGCCAGGCCGGCCGCCGCCAGCTTGTTTCCGTCGCACGCGCCGCCGGTTGGCTGCCAATCGAGCGAAAATCCCAGCCGTCGCGCGCACTCCGCCAGATCACCGAGCATCGCGTTGGTCGCGGCAGACTCCGGCTTGGGAGGCGAGGCGAATTCGCCCGCCAGTTCCGCCTGGATTCCGTCGCGTTCATTCAGGGTCGAAACGATTGATGTCACCGCCCCACTCAACCATCCCTCGTCCTCCGCCCGCAGCGTGCGCACGTTGTAACGGACCACCGCGGCGTCGGGCACAATGTTCAAGGGTCCCCCGCCCTCGATCCGGCCGACGTTGATGAAGACGCCCTCGCGTTTTCCGTTCAGGTCGTCGATCGCCTGCACGAAATCCGCCGCGGCACGGATGGCATTGCGGCCACGTTCCGGATCGCGACCGGCGTGTGCGGCGCGACCACGGACGACCACCGCAAAATTCCCGGAGCCCTTGCGCGCACTCGCCAGCCGCCCGCCGGGCAGGGCCGGCTCAAAGAGAATCCCGAGATGATTTCGTTGCGCGCACTCGGCGAAGTGCGGTCGCGAAAACGGCGATCCGATTTCTTCATCCGGATTCAAAAAGACCTCCCAGCCCAGTCGTTCCCTCAACTCCGCAGGCGCGAGATTCTCAAACGCCGTCAAGGCGGTGAGCATGACCACCAGGCCGCCCTTCATGTCAGCCACACCCGGACCGCGCAGCAGATTCGTTCCATCCCGCGCCACGTCTTGAAAGGGATGCCCCGGACCGAAGACCGTGTCGAAATGGCCGGCGAGCAGAATCAACGTCGGCGCTTGCCGCCGGCAGACCACGCGCAACGCGGTGCGCTTTTCCCCGGGCCGGCTTGTCAGTGTGAGGGGCACCCGTTCCGGCGGCTCGGGGCTGAGCGCGTGAAAGGCCGCCTCGAGCTTGGAACACATTGCGTCAAGCCCTGCCGGATATTCGCTCCCGGTGCAAAGCGAAGCCCATTCGGTGATGCGCTCCGTCATCGCCGCACCCTGGCCGTCGATCCAATCCAGCATCGGTTGAGCTTCGTGATTCATGCCTGTTGAAAATGATAGATGGATCCCAGTCCCAGAATTTTCGTCAGCTCGTCCAATGCTGTTCTCGTTTCGACCAGCAGGCCGGGCGACGCGATTTCAGCCGGCGCCAGCGACTCGCGATAATGCCGGCTCACCCACGCCGTGAGAAGCGCGTAACTGCAATCGTTGATGAAAACCCCGGCGGGCAGTGCCGCGATTTCGGCCTCGGTCAGGACAACGCGCAACCGCAGGCACGCTGGACCGCCGCCATTGCGCATGCTCTGTCGCAGATCCAGATAGCGCACCTCCGCCAGCGGGTTCGCAGCATCGGCGATCATGCGCTCGACGACCCGCCGTGCCGCCGGCAGGTCCCCGCATTCCGACGGAGCGATCAACGCCATCGCCCCGCTCGCCAGCGTGATGAGCTGACTGTTGAAGAGGTAACAACCCACTACTTCGTCGAGGCTCAATTCATCCCGGGAAACCACCGCGGAAAAAAGCTCACGGCCCGTCATCTCCCGAAACTGACCCTCCAGCGAGGCGATGGTGCCACCGCGATCCACGAAGGCCTGCTCGTGGTAAACGTGCAGCCACTCATTGCCGGTCGCGATCACGTCGTTGTGAAATACGCCTGCGTCGATCGCCTCGGGAGTCTGCTGCGCAAACACCGTCTGGCCCGCCGAAATCCGATGGAGCCGCGCAATGGCCTCGCCCGCCTCTCGCGTCTGTCGTGCCGGATGCCGCGCGGGTCGCGCCTGCCCCTCGCGAAGTCCCGTCTGCCCGTAGACGAAAAAGTGCAGCCCCCGGCCACCGTGCTCCGCGCAGAAACGGGTGTGGTTCGCGGCGCCTTCATCGCCAAATCCCCCCACCGCCGGCAACGGCTCGTGGTGAACGAATCGCGCTTCGTCGGCAAAAATGCGCCCGAGCACCCGCGCGGTGTCGGGCGCCTCAATCGATCGGTGAAAATTACCGATCAAGTTCGCCGGCGTGAAGTGCACGCGTCCGTCCGCGGCATCCGCGCTCGGACAGATCGTCGCGGCGTTGGCGACCCACATGTTCGACGCCGACAGGCACGCCGACAGGATCTCCGGCGCATCGCGTTGGGCCTGTCGAAGCACGCCGGCCTCATCGCTCGAGTTGAAGCCAAGCCGGCGCAATACGTGCATCGCCGGCCTTTCCAGCGGCGGCAGCACGGCCTGCTTGAGACCGAGATCCGACAGCGCCTTCATTTTCGCGAGACCCTGCAGCGCCGCTTCCCGCGGATGCGAGACCGCGTGCTGATTGCGGCGCGATGCCTCGTTGCCCGCAGCGAGCCCCGCATAGTTGTGTGTCGGGCCCACCAAACCGTCGAAATTCACCTCAAACGTCGCGGCCATGGAATCAGGATTTTGCCTTCCGGCCCGGGCCGAGCTCGAGGAATTGCAAGTCGTCATCCTCCGCGAGCCGAAGGCGTTTGGCCGTCGCCGCGTCCAGATCCACCGAGCCGTCGGCATTTACGCGCACCAATCCGAGGCAGCAACGAAACGCCAGCGTCGCGCTGGCAATCAGCGCCCGCTGCGAGCCGGGCGGCGGCTTGGGATGAAGCGCGCGCAACTTGGTCAACTTGCGCGTCTTGATCGTGCGGATGCGCTCGCGTTTTGCGCGCACCAGCGGGCCCGCGTCGAAAATATCCACCTCGTCCGTCTCGACAAATCCCTCGGCGAGCAGCATGCGCTTGGCGGGTTCCGTGTCGTCATGGACGCGTCCGATCACCGCCTGCACCTCCGGCGGCAGCAACGGAATGTAGATGGGATGCCGCGGCATCAGGTCCCGGATGAAATCCTTCTCGCCGAGCCCGCTGAGCACGTCGGCCGCATGGAAGTCGTCCTGGAAAAAGTGCCGGCCCACCGAATCCCAAAAGGGCGAGCGATTGTCCGCGTCGAGGAATCCACGCAACTCCGCGATGACCTCCGCGTCGAAACGCTCGGGAAACGCCGCCATGAACAGGAACCGGCCGAGGGAGAGCACCCGCCCTAGGCCCGAGGCCCGCAGCTTCGGATGCAGGAAGAGGCTGCAGATTTCGGACGGGCCCTTGTGGCTGGTCTTGAGGTGCAGCACGCGCATCTCCTTCTCGATCTGGAGCGGTGCATGGCTGATCTTCTCGTCCCTGACTTGGTAGGAATAGAACGGATCAAATCCCCCGACCCGCGCCATGATGCCGGAGGTGCCGACCAGCTCGCCGGTGCGCGCATCCTCCAGCACGAAGAAGTATTGTTCGGCCGCCGCAGACTTGACCTTCTGGGCAAAGGACGCCTCCGACTTTTGCAGCTTCGCCTCGAGAAAACTGTCCTCGTTGGGCAGCGTGGTCAGGCCGCCGATGACGGTGGCCAGCAGCCGCTTAAGAGCGGGCAGATCGCGGTTCTCCCCCGGACGCAGGACGTACGGCTCGAACGTGGGAGAGGCGGACGGCGGCATGCGAGAACTCGGTCGGGACCGCCAGTTTGCGGCCCGCTGCACCATAGCCGAGTCGCGTCACGGGGCCAAGCGAGGCCCGCGTCAGCCGTAGTTCAGCCCGGGATACAACAGGTTCACCGCGGCAAGGCGCAACGGCGGATAGACCGACCCGAACAACTTCCAGGAGAGGAAAAGACCGAGCCACGTCAACGCGGGCTGCTGCGTGAAGTCGAGGTAGGCCCCGGCCGCCCGGCCGCGGAGAAAAAAGAGCGGGAGGGCCCGACCATCCAGCGGCGGCACGGGGAACAGGTTGAAGGTCGCCAGCAGCAAATTGAGCGAGAACACGATGCTGAAGAAGGTCGCCCCGAACGCCCACATGCCTCCCTCCGCGACGGGACTGGTGATTTGCGCCCAGCCGATCGTAGACGGCGGCACAAATCCCCCGGCCGAAATCCCGATGCGAATCGCCAGGGCCGCCAGCAGCATGAGGAGCAAGTTCGACGCCGGTCCCGCCAGCGCCATTAATGCGGAACGTTGCGGATATTGCCGTTCCCACGCGGGATCATAAGGCGCACTCGCCCAACCGATCACCCACCCGCCCAGGAACAAGGACAGCAACGGCACCGCCACCATGCCGACCGGTTCCCGCCGGATGTGCGGAATCGGATCGAGCGAGACCTGCCCGCCGCGATAGGCCGTGTCATCACCCAGCCGCCAGGCCGTCCAGGCGTGTGCGGCCTCGTGCAGGACGGTCGAGTAGAGAAACACGATGTACGTCATGATCGCGTCGGAAACGGAGAAGTTCTTCATGCCGGGAATCCATTTGTCGCCGAATCCCCGGCGGCCGCAAGTCATTCGCCCGCCCGGCAGTTTGCGCTTGCGCACGCCCGCGAGCACTCCGAAGGATCGTGGATGCGCGTCCTAACTGCCTGCCTCCTGCTGCTGGCATCGCCCTTGACGCTTCAGGCGGGGCTGTTCTTTGAAGCCACGACCCTCGACGCGAAACCGGAATCCGGCGCGAGCACGCTCACGGTCAAGTTCCCCTTCCAGAACCGCGGCGATCAAAAAGTGACTTTGCTTTCGACCGAAAGTGACTGCGGTTGCACCACGGCCACGCTCGACAAGCAGATCTTCCAACCCGGCGAGAGCGGCGTGATCACCGTGAACTTTGCGATTGGCGACCGCGTGGGACCGCAGGAAAAAAAGGTGCGGATCCGGGCCAGCGATCAAACGGAGCCGCATGTGCTCACCTTCCGGACCAACATCCCCATGTTCGCGCGGGTCCAACCCCAGTTTGTCTATTGGGCCAGCGGCGAAGCGCCGACCCCCAAGTCGATGGTTTTTGAATTGGTCGACACGGAAACCCCCATCCAGAAATTGACGGCGACTTCGAACAATCCCGCGATCAAGCCGGAGGTGCGCGAGTTGGAAAAGGGTCGCCGGTATGAGATTGCCATCACGCCGGGTGCGACGGAAAAATTCTTGCTGGCCACGATTCAACTCACGGCCCAGCTCGGCGACGGCAAGCCCGAGCGAAAGATGCAGGCATACGCAACGATCAAACCGGGTCCACCGGCGAACTAGAGGCTCCTTGGCGAACGCCTGACCGTGAAGGGAATTCTCCTCATCTGTCTCGCGGCCCTCGTGCCGGCGCTGGCGCAGCGCTGGTGGCAGCCACCTGAGGCGTTTCGTCCGCGCTCCGCGCTGACCGACGGCGCCGGCGCCGGGGAGCGCGTCACCCTCCAAACTGTGCGGGGATGGAATCGTCCGGTCCTTTGGGTCGACGCCCGCACGCGCGCCGAGTTTGAATCTGGCCACGTGCCGGCTGCAACGTTGTTGAACGAAGACGCGTGGGAGTCGCTCCTGCCGGAATTCCTCGGGCGCTGGCAACCCGGCCAACCGGTCGTGGTGTATTGCGGCGCCAGTTGCGAATCGAGCCGGCGGGTCGCCTTGCGCCTTCGTCTCGCCGGCATCCAGGATGTCCATGTGCTTGAAGGCGGCTGGGACGCGGCCCAGACGTTGCGCCCATGAATCGCTGGTCCGACCGCATCGCCTGGATGATTCGCATCGCGCTCGCGGCCGTATTCATCTGGGCCGGCGCGCAAAAGGCGCGGCATCCGCAGCTTTTCGCGCTCGATTTGGAGGCGTATCGAATCCTGCCGGCCGGCTTGATTCTGCCCCTTGCCTACTACGTGCCCTGGCTGGAGATCCTGGCCGCCGGCGCGCTGTTCATTCCGGTGTTGCGCCGATCCGCGATCGCGATCGTGCTGGGCTTGCTGGTGGTCTTCACGCTGATGCTCGCGCTGGCTTGGGCGCGCGGGTTGCAGATCCACTGCGGCTGTTTCGGCGCGGCCGGACACGACCCGACTGATTTCGTCGTCGCGATACTCCGCAACCTCTTGTTGCTTGGCGCCGCCGCCTGGCTCGAGCGAACCCAGCTCCGGCCCGGTCGCATGACGAATGCGTCCGAATGAAACGGGTCGAATGTGAGGAAACCGTTGCTTGAGACCGCGAGTCCCGGCCGGGATGTTCCGGCATGACGCATCGCCATCTGGAGTCGAGTCTGCGCAAACAATCGGCCGAGGGCGACCTCGCTGCCATAATCGTCCGTCCGGTCGCAACCGGACGCGAAACCACCCTGCTGCAAGCCCGCGGGCATCTGGCCAAGGCGGCGGCCCTGGAGAGATTCTGCGACGAACAATTGCTGCGGATCGGCGAGTTGCTCCGGGGTGTCGGGGGCGTCGAGCTCCAGCCGCTGCCGGCCACCGCCGAGATGGCGGTCTTTGGTCCCGCGGCCGTTCTCCGCGCGCTCATCCAACCGGGCGGCCTGATCGAGCGCGATCCAAACGTCGTGGCTTTCGCCCATACGCCAGTCTCGATGATTTGAGCAGCGCCCTTCCCCCTCTGGGTTGTTCTCGCGTCGCGCCGAACCGCCGTTCGTTCCGCAATGCGAAGTTTATCGGGCGAACCGAAAGAAACGCATTGTCGGATCAGGCTGGCCGGTCAGTCCGCCCCTGGATGGATTTGAACATGCTGATATTGGTGGGCAGAAAACCGAGCCGGACGTAGAGGGCGTGGGCGGCCGCGTTGTGACCAAAGACGTGCAGCGCGATGCCTGACAGCCCAAGCGCGCGCACCTCCTCCTCGAGGGCGAGCAACGCGCGGGTCGCATGACCCCTGCGCTGGTAATCCCGTTTGACGCTGATCTCGTAAACGTAGGCGATTCGCTTGCCCGCCCGCTGCTGGGCGGCGATCCAAATCATCCCGACGTCGACGCCCTCCGCCGGATCGCGCATCGTGAAAAAGTGGTTGTCCCTGGTCGCGTGTCCCTGCGGGAGAAGTTCCGCGAATGACTGACGCGAACGTTCCAGCGATTCTTCCGGCGTCCATTCGTCGGATGCGACCTTCTCCGCGGCGAACGCGGGAACCGCATCCCGCGCGAACGCGAGGAATTCGTCCTGACTCATGGGCACGAGCACCGTCATGGCAAATCCTTAGTCTTGAAATTCCACACCGTGCCCACCTCCGCATGTGTCGCTGTGCGCAAACAGAAACTCCGCTGCCACCATGGCTATACGTGCTGATCGACCAGGATGGGGTTTCCATCCGGATCGATCGCGACAAAACTGGCGGGTCCGGTGGTGGTCTCGTCCGCCTCGGTCATTAGTTTCACACCCTGCGCCTTCAATTCGTGCTGCAGCACTCGAATGTCCGTGAAGCTTTCAAGCTTGCTGGCCCGGCTGTCCCATCCCGGATTGAAGGTTAACGTATTCTTTTCGAACATGCCCTGAAAGAGACCGATGATGTGATCGCCATTCTTCAGAATCAGCCAATTCTGAGCGGTATCTCCCATGAAGACTTTGAAGCCGAACTTCTCGTAAAACGCCCTTGAGGCGGCAATGTCCTTGACGGCCAGGCTGATGGAAAAGTTGCCGAGATTCATGATTCGCTTCTTGGAATGGTCGACCGGTAGGTAAAGGGCCTGACCTCCCAAACTGAGCGATCGGCGACGCGGGATGTAATGTTCCAATGCGCTGATGATGTCCAGCTCCGAGTCAGCCCACGCACTCGAGATGGACTGGCCAAATGAGATCAAACCATCTCGGTCAATTCGCCCCAGTGCCTGGGTTTGGTCGTCGTCGCTCCGCTAATGAAAGTCTCTGCCGCCGAGGAGGGCCCTTACTGCGACTATATAGCGATCAAAGGTTTCCGTTGTGTAGCCATCCTCGTTTGGTTTGCCATTTGAATCCGGGTAAGAGTTGAACCCCCGCGCGGATGTCTTCTTGTCAGAATACTCGATGTGCAAAGTCCAATCCGTCCCATCCATGAACGGCGCGGAATATTCCTCTTGCCACCGCCAGACATTCAAGTCGTCGAGAGCTTTTCGAAATTTGCGCCAATGCGATCGGGTAGGTGTGATGATCTCTTCCTTCGGTTTTTCCCCCAATGCCGCCGACGAATATTTAATTTTACCGTTGAGTAGTTCGATGTAGAAACGGTCTCCGCCTTCTGCAGTGACGATACGTGCAACGAACGCTTTTGGAACGACCGTCGGGCCCGCATCGGCAGGCGAACCCGCGAGGAAAATCAGAAGCAACCCTCCAAACAGGCGCCTTGAAAATGCCCGATTCATAAACGTGATGTCGGGAGGTCTAGCTTCGTCCCTGGCTCACGAAATCCCCTCGCAAACAGCCACAGCGCCAGGATCAGCTGGCTCACACCCAGAGGGGCCAGCATGGGAAAGACGACGCTGTGTCCAAAGAGCGGCATGGCCACGGCGACGATTTGCACCAGCGCCGCCGCCAGGCCAAACATGGCGAAAGCGCGCGGCACCAGCGCGGTGCGGTAAAGCGTGCCGTAGAAGGCGAGCAGCATGGCTCCCGCGACCACCAGCCCGAAGTAATGCGACCAGTTGCGGGTAGCGGCGACCACGCCGCGGAGGCCCTGGAAACCTGCCTGTTCGGTCACCGGCGCCTTTGCATATGCCTCGCTCAAAGACAGCATCGACATCACGTTCATCTGCTCGACCACGTTCGCGACCAGGCACGCGGTGGCCAGAGCAAACAACCAGAGCGTGAGTGCCCTGGCATGCTCATGCGCCACCAGAAACATCGTGACCGCAATGCCGAGCGAAATCATTCCCACGATCACTCCGACCAGTGCGGAGAGTGCAATCTGGCTGGCGTGCGCCGAAGCGCCGACCAGGAACCCGGGAGATCCGAATAGCGGCGCCACCAGTACAAAATTCACCAATATCCCGCCCGCCATTTGCGCAAGGATCAGCCCGCCTACCAACCGACCAGCGTTACGCGCGGTACTCATGTTTGTTCACCTCTTCCAGCACTTGCAGCCAGTGCGGCATTTTGAAGTAAGATCAAATCAACGCTCGCGGTCACGCGCATCAGGCATTCAGCATTTCGCCGTCTTGCGCTTCTTCCCGATGCTGCCGCGCTTTTGCACCTTGCCGATGTAGTCCGGGGCAAAGGGGACCTGACACGCGGTGTTGCCCACGTCGACCGAGACCGGGCCAATCTTCTTCCCGATCTGGACGGCGGCATCGGTCAGCGGCTTCGCGTATGAGCCGACCGAGATAACAAATAAGTTCATCTGCCGGCGCACGACGTCGGGCGCCTGGTGAATCGTCTTCTGCACGCGCTGCAGCAGCCGCTTTAAGGCCACCAGATCGAGTTGCGCGTCGTCCTTGATGGAGACGAGGCTCCCCATCGTCGCCCAACCGGCCGCGGCGACGAGCGGCGTCTTCGAATCGATCCACTCCTGCCCCAACTCCCAGCCGTGCGCGCTGCCCGCCGCGACCCATGCCACGGTCGTGCCACCGAGCGCGCCGCAGTTGGCCTTGGCGACCCAGTGCTGGAGATCCTTCTTCGTCATCCGCGCGTCGTCCGCGATCAACCCGGCGAGATACATCGCGTCGTAGATGCCGGTATCGTAAAGATCGAGCGCGAGCTGATAATCTTTCTTGATCCGCTTCACGATCTTTTGCAGATCGCTAACCTTCACGCCGAAACACGGCTCCTTCACGCCGTGGTTGAAGATCACCCGCTTGTAGCTGTCGCTGCCCAGGGGCTTGATTTCTGCAATGATTTCCTTTGCGGTCATGATCCTTCTCCACCTCCAACGCCCCAAACTGAGCGACCGCCGAGGCGGAAAGTAAAGCCGGAAAGCGGACGTTGCGTGAACCGCCGAGTACAATCGAGCATAGCAAGATGGGTCATCAAACATCGAGTCGAACAGCAATGACCAATTCGCTCCAGGGCCTGGTTAAGCCTATTGGATCGGCTTCTCATTTGTCAGCTTAAAGTCGAAGAGCACAAGCTCCTCGAAGGGATCGCTCCAGCCTTCGAACACGGGAATTTTGGGATTCAGGCGAAGCACATTGGTTTCGTAGAACTCGCGGCGACCTTTCTGTCGCGCGGCGGCGCGATAGCGAACCACGCGCGGGTAGGAACTGCCAATCACGAGCACGAGCAATTCTTTGTTCACTTTGTCCGCGAAGAACTCAAGCGTCACAACAGGGCCCTTCTGAGCGCCCTGTACGCGGCGTGGATTAGCGAGCTTGTCGCCGTGTAAGTCGAAAGCCACAACGGCTTTCTGACCGAGAGATATACGGACGCTATTCTGGATTTTACTCACATCGATCAAATCGCCCCTCGCTGCGAAAGCTGGCGAAAGCGACAACAGGAACAGAGCTGCTAGTGCACCGAGTAAAAGTGTGGCGCGCCTCATAGGCCTAGCGACCCAAACTGAGCGAGCGTCGAGGCGGAAACAAGCGTGAACTCCGGCTGTTACTCAATCCGCCGAGACGTTTCGATCCAGTTCCTGGCGAGGTGTGGTGTTTCAAGACGTTGTCCGCACGGACTGGGGATGAAAGGGTGTGGGCAACTCCCGCCCACCTCCCGCTTACCCCTCGCTGCGGACAACCTGTTGAGCCTCCACAGTTATGCGGCCGTCTCGCAATATGCGGCCTGAGAACGCGGCGCTGGAACAGGCTCGCTGGCAAGTCGAAGTCCCTCGATATGGAACTCGATGGCGTCGTGCATCTCACGCTCCACTTCCTCCCGCGTGCCGCCCGTGGCGA
>JANMQT010000256.1:0-1581 GCA_031370675.1 Verrucomicrobiota bacterium | reverse complement strand
TACACGATTTCCAATTCCAGCGGGTTGCCGGCGACAATTCTGGTCTTCGAAAAGGGGTACGAGCCGCTGAAGGAAGTGCAGCCGCCGGGCGTATTTTTCTGGCGCGAGCACGAGGTGCCGGGCACGCCTTTTCTCGGGGATCCGGACGCGATGCTGCAGGTGCTCTTGCCGGAGCGGCCAGAGTTCGACATGGCGGTGAACATTTTCCGCTACAAGCCCGGAGCGCGGCTGCCGTTCGTCGAGACGCACATCATGGAGCACGGGCTGTTGATGCTGGCCGGCGAAGGCATTTATCGGCTGGAGGATGACTGGTATCCCGTGCAGGCTGGCGACGCGATCTGGATGGCGCCATATTGCCCGCAATGGTTCGCCGCGACAGGAAAGTCGCCGGCCTCATACATTTATTACAAGGACGTGAACCGCGCGGCGCTGCCGCTGTGAGAATCACGTGCGGGGGAGGGGTTTGGGGATTCGCGCATCACCCCGCCAACGCCGCGCGCGGAGGACGGTAGCCGTACAGTTTGCCTTCCTTGATGAAGTCGGCCACCTGCTTGGGCACCATCGGCTCCCACGCGGGGTCACCGGACTGGATCAATTTCAGCACATCCCGCGAAAAGATGCCGAGGTAATCCCGCTTGTAGCCGCGCAGGTCCTCGATCCATCCGTTCTGCACCAAATAGTCAAATAGTGGTTTCAGGTTCGGCGCGACCGCCACGTTCTGCAGGGTAATCACTTCGCCATTTTCGAGCGTGGGGTAGACGTAGAGCTTCACCGCATTCTTAAAGAGGCGACCAAACGCCTCGAGGATGCCACCGTCGAGATTCGCGTAATATTTCTCGTCGAACAGATCGCGCAGCGTCGGCATGCCGACCGCGATCCCGATCATGCTCTTGGTCGAGCGCGACAAATAGGCGCCGAGCCGGAAATATTCGCCGAATTTTGAAATCAGCACGTTGCGCCCCAGCTTGCCGAGCACATCGACGCGATCGAGAAAGTCCGCGGCATCGACCGCGCCGGCGGCGGTGAGGTTCTGCATCGTGATTTCCATCAGCACGACGGTCTCCTGGTCCTTCACGCGCTCCTCCTGCAGGAACTGCGCGAGCGCGCAATCGAGAATGTCCTGCGTGGTGTTCGTCACCGGACGGAAGCTGCCGCGCTCGACGAGAATCGCCTTCTTGTAGATGAACTCGTCGGGCCGCACGACCTCGCCCTGCGCCGTGAACATCGCCGCGTCGGAGAGCCCGAGCTGGACGAGCTGGAGGACCATGAGGCGGTTATCAACATAGTGAAAATCCGGTCCCGTGAGCCGGATCATGTCCACTTGGATCCGCTCGACGGAAAGATTGTCGAGCAGGGCGCCGATCAGATTTTCGGGGGTCTGGTACTGGTAGAACGCGCCGTGGACAAGGTTTACGCCGATGATGCCGAGCGCCTCCTGCTGCTGAATGTTCTCGCGGTCGAGCATCCGGACGTGGATGACGATGTTGTTGGGTTCCGCGCGCGGGTGGGTCTGGAAGCGGATGCCCATCCAGCCATGCGACTCGCCGGGGCGGTTATAGGCGAAGGCCGCGACCGTGTTGG
>JANMQT010000192.1:0-103175 GCA_031370675.1 Verrucomicrobiota bacterium | reverse complement strand
CCCTTCATTTCTTCGCCATCGACCGCGCCAGCACCAGGCCGGTTTTCGCCTGCACGAAGTCTGGTTTCAGCTTGAGCGCGGCCAGGTAATTCTCCACCGCGGCGGCGTATTCCCCATTGTCGCATTGCAGATCGGCGAGCTCTTTGCGTGCGAGTACCTGGCGGGGCTTCAGCTCGAGGCTGCGCTCGTAATGCTGGCGCGCCTCGCCCGGTTTGCCTTTCGCGAGGTAGAGCCCGGCAAGATTACACTCCGCGTCTGGATTCTTGGGGTTCAACTCCAGACTCCGGCGGTAAGATTCCATCGCTGCCTCTACTTCGCCGCGATCAGAGTACGCGAGCCCGAGATAAAACTCCGTCTCCTCGAGCCTCGGGTTCAGTTGCTGTGCGGACTCGTAACGCGTCATGGCCTCATTGACCCGCCCCGCCTCGTGCAAGGCTTTGCCGTAGTTCAACTGCGCCTGCGCGTCCTGCGGTAGCACCTCGGCCACACGCGCGCGGCGTTCGAGCAGCGGCAGCGTGCGCCCGGAGAGCTGGACGGCGCACAGGACCGCGAAGGGAAACCCCAGCGCCGACCAGCGCAGGCCATGCACCATCCAGGGCGGAAAGGATCGTCTCGCGGCCGCGATTTCCACGCCGCCCGCTTGGTCGAGGCCCAGAGACTCGCGCGTCTCACGCTCCCGCACTTTCCAGATGAAACCGTCGTAGTAAAAATGCAGCAAAGCCGAGGCCGTGACGCAACCAAGCAGGACCTGCCGGATGAGCTCGGAGGAGACGCCGCCCGCCACGAGGCCGATTGAGCCGTAGGCGAGGACGAGACCGACATAGAGCCCGATGAGCGCGCCGCTGCGGCGGAAGACAAAGCGCAGAAATCCGCGTATGGTCGGATCGCGCTCGACGCGGTTGCGATTGAAGCTCCAAACGATCGTGAGGTATTGCACGTCATGGAAGATCTCGAACAGCGCGATGCCGACAAGGATGTTGGTGACGCCGATGTTGCAGTACCACCAGAAGGAGATGCTGGTGGCGAGCAGCGCGAGCTTGACCAGGCTGACGCCGCGACCGCGCCGCCAGTCGCCGACGTGCTGCCAGACAAAGACCGCGGTGACAAGGACCAGGGCGGCGACGGCCGCGGCGCGCAGGGCCTGCAACGCGGGCTCGGTGACGACCAGGCCGCCGCTTTCGTAGTAGAAGTCGAGGAAGCTGCGCAGGCGCATGGGCGACAGCACCACGACGGCCACAAACCACGCGAGGCAGAAATAGAAGTCAGCCCGCGCGCGGCTGACGGCGCCGGCCGCCACCTTCACATCGTAGATGCGGCAGAAGCCGTAGGTCTGCATCAACCCGTGCCAGATTCCCCAGGTGAAGGCCAGGACCTCCAGCGCCTTGAGGCCGTAGATGGTGCAGAAGATGCAGACCGCGAGCAGCACCAGCGGCGCCACGACAAAGCGCAGCCGGAAGCGGGCAAACAAGGCGCGATCGCCGTAGGCCCGAATCATGCCCGGCAGATGGTGTCCCATCGCGCCGAATGCACCGACAAAGAGATAAATATCCTGCGCCGACCACTTGGTCTGCGCGGCCGCCGCCAACGGGAGTAGGAGCAGCGGCGTGCCGACGAAAAACAATAGATCACGCCACCAATTAAGGATCCATGGCGGTCTCGGGACGGCCACAGCGGCGCCCCCGCCGGGTCGCCTGGCCGCGGCGGTTCCGGGATTTCCAAGGGCGGTCGCGGTACGTGCCATCACCGCGTTCGTAAAGCGGTTTACGGCCCTAGGCAAGCGGTTTGGCCCCGGATCGTGCCGCGGCGCGAACCGGGGAAACTCGAAACCCGAAGTTCGAAACTCGGAGAAAATGGGGAAAGTTAAAACTCAAATTTCGAACGATTCGCGCCACGCGCGAATCGCCGACCGTCTGAACTTTTTGCGTTTCGAGTTCGAACTTCGAGTTTCTCGTGCCGCGGGTTCCGAGTTTCCCGCTAGCTCACCGCACTCAGCCGGCGATAATTCTGCGGGGTGATCCCCTGGTGGCGGCGGAAGAGGCGGCCGAACGAATTCACGTTTTCAAAGCCGAGGCTGAGGCCGATTTCCCCGACCGACTGCGCGGTCTCGATCAGGCGTTTGCGCGCGACGGCGAGGCGGAGATCTGTGAGGTACTGGTGCGGGGTGCGGCCGAACGCCACCTTGAAAAGCCGCAGAAAATGGAAAGGCGAAAGGCAGGCAACGCGGGCGGTCGCGGCGAGATCCGCGACCTGGGCGTAATTCGCCTCGAGGAAGGCCCGACCCCGGAGCAGCCGCCGGTAGAGCTCGGCGCGCGTGGCGGCGCGAACGGCGGGCAGGCGATTGATGATGGCTTCGTCGAGGGTGAGGCCACCAGCGGTGGATTCGGGCGAGATGTTCGAGATCATGGCGACGCGAAAATAGGGTCTCAACGCGCGCCTCGATATCGGAATGTGACCGGGAGGGCCTGCGATGGGACGAACGGGCCACTCCCGGTGATGAAATGCGCTTGCGGGGCGGGAAACTCGAAGCTCGAAGTTCGAAACTCGAAGGAAATTTCAAGTTCGAGGGGTCGAAAGTTCCAAGGAGGCAAGTCCGCTGCTCGATTTTGCGCTCATTTTCTGAGTTTTTAACTTTCCCCATTCTTTCTTCGGGTTTCGAACTTCGGCTAGGCCGGCCCGGGCCGGCCCAGCCGCGCCATGACCTGCTCGCGATAGTTGCGGCCCAACGTAATCTCGGCGCCGGATTCCAGCACAACCACGTAGTCGCCGTGGAACGACGGCTTCATCTCCTTGACGCGCTCGAGATTAATCAGGGCGGACCGATGCACTCGGACAAAGCGCGCCGGATCCAACTGGGTCTCGAGCGCACCCAGCCTCTCGCGCTGCAAATGCGAATCGCGGCCAAAATGCAGCCGCACGTAGTTCCCATCGGCTTCCGCCCAATCCAGATCCACCGTGCGTCGCACGACAATCTTTCCCGCCGTGGTGCGGATGGCAAAGCGTTCCAAGTGCTGCGGCCGGTCGCGCAGGGTCCGGATCAACTCGGTGATGCGTGCCTCGCCGACCGGAGCGCTCGGCCGGTTGGACAGTTGCCCCCGCGCTCGCTCCACCGCGTGCGCGAAACGGTCCGCGTCGAACGGCTTGAGCAGATAATCCAGGGCGTGCACCTCGAAGGCCCGCAACGCATGCTGGTCGAACGCCGTGACAAACACGACCACCGGCGGCACCTCATTCCCAAGCTTCTCCAGCGCGGCGAAGCCGTCGCCGCCCGGCATCTGCACGTCGAGAAAAAGGATGTCCGGATGCAGTCGCCGCACGGTCGCCACGGTTTCGGCCCCACTCTCACATTTTGCGACCACCTCACAGTCGCTCTCGGCCCGCAACAGCGATTCGACGCGGGCTCGCGCGAGCGGCTCATCATCGGCAATCACGACGCGATATCGACGGGGCATCAGGGTCTCCTCGCTAGCGGGCCGGCGTCGCACCGTGGGGCAACGGTTGGTCCAACCTGATGCCGGGGCGAACCACGGCGGCAGCCGGGTCCGGGGCCGGGAGGTCCGGGCCGGCGACCGGGTCGCGAATCAACGGAATCGTCAGCGCAGCGCGCACCCCACCGGCGGGACGAGGCTGCAGTTCGAGCCGGAAGGCGGCCTCACCGTATAGCTGCTCCAGCCGCGCGCGCGTGTTCTCGAGACCCACTCCCGAGCCGGGTTGATTCGAGGCGAGCAGCCCGACGCCGTCGTCGCAGACCTCGAGATCGACCGTCGTTTCATCCGCGCCCGTCCGGGCCGTAATCTCGATGCAGCCGGGTCCGGGTCGCTGCGAGATGCCGTGGCGAATCGCATTCTCGACGAGCGGCTGGAGAATCAAATTCGGCACGAGCACGTCGCGCACGCGTTCATCGATCTCGAACCGGACGGTCAGCCGATCGCCGAAGCGAACCTGCTCGATATCGAGGTACTTCTGGAGAAACGCGAGCTCCTCCGCGAGCGTTACCTCGTGCAGGTGGGAATGGTTCAGCGCGGCGCGCAGCAGGTCGCCCAGGCGCGAGACCATCTTGTCGGCCTGCGCCGGGTTCGAGTGAATGAGACTGGCGATCGCATTGAGCGTGTTGAAGAGGAAGTGCGGCTGTAATTGCATCTGCAACGCCTCGAGCCGGGCCTCGGCGAGGTGTCGCTCGAGCCGCTCCGCGCGCTCGCGTCCCGTGCGATAGCGGCGGAAGGATTCCACCACGAGGGCGACCAGCAGGACCTGCACGTAGACCAGCACGAGCAGCACAAAATACATGTTGAGCGCGTAGGCATACGTTTGCCCGAACGAGCGAACCTCCACGCCCGCCGCGGGGATGACCTGATGCAACCCCGCAACCAGCAGGGGCTGCAGGAAAACGCAGACGACGGCCGCGGCGCAATGCACCAGTCCGGCGCGGAGCATGGACCTGGCCGTGCCGTCCGGGAAAAAGCGCCGCGTCAGCCAGAAGATCCCGGGCGTGAGCAGGGCCCACGCGTTGCAATCGATCAACTGCCAGCGGATCGCGTGGCCCAGCGGAATCGAGCGACCGGCAAAATTGGCGGCGCTGTAAATCTGAAAGGCAATCACGAGCCCGAGCGCATTCCAGACGAGGAACGCGAGCGCCAGCTTGAACTTGCGGTTGGAGATGATGCCGGGCACAACGCGGCAGCTTATCACACCTGCCCAGCCCCGGCTCGCGCCGCCCGCCAGCCGAACTTGCGGAGTTGGCTTGGTGGTTTGGCTTGTCCCTAAGCCGATGCCGACTGGAAACTCGAAATTCGAAACTCGAAGGAAGTGTCAAAAAACTTGGAAGGGTGGGAAATGTCGGAGGCGGCGCTTTGAGCTTTCTGGGCCGTTCCTCCTTAGATTTTCTTCGAGTTTCGAATTTCGAGATTTCCTACAGCAGCGACCTCAGCACCGACCACACGTTGTCCGCCAAGATCTGCTGGCCCGCCCGCGTGGGATGGATCATGTCGGGCTGGTTCAATTCCGGTTTCGCCGCGACCCCCTCGAGCAGGAACGGCACGAGCGCCGCCCCCGCTTCGGCAGCGACCTCCGGGAATATCGCGCGAAATCCGGACGCGTAGCTTGCGCCAAGATTGGGCGGCAATTGCATGCCGGCCACCACCAGCTTCACCTGCGGATTTTTCACCCGCACGCGCGCCAGGATGGCCGCCAGATTTCGACGGGTCTCGGCCAGCGACACGCCGCGCAGTCCGTCGTTGCCGCCGAGCGCGAGCACAAACACATCCACGGGCCGCCGCAGCGCCCAGTCGAGCCGCGCCAGCCCGCCGGAGGTCGTGTCGCCGCTGATGCCGGCGTTCACGACATCATAATCCAACGATGCGGCCCGGACCTTTGCCTGAATCAAAGCGGGATAGGCCTGCCCGGGATCCAAGCCGTATCCGGCGGTCAGGCTGTCGCCAAAAATCACGATCGTCCGGGGCGCCGCCCCGGCGCGCGTGCCCGGCCACGCCACCACCGCGGTGAGAATCGCCAGCCAGATTTTCCAACGCATCGTCCCACTCTACGCAACGCTCGGCGCGGCGCATCCGCCCGCTGAGCGATGCCGGAGAAAACGTTTGTGGGCGCCGCCCACCCGTCCCACGTTCCGCGCGATGAGCGACAAAACCCCGGCGCTTGAGGTGCGCGACCTGACCAAGACGTATCCTGGTCCGCACGGCGGTCCCGGCCTGACCGTGCTCAAGGGCGTGAGCTTCATCCTCCCGGCGGGCGATTCACTCGCCATCGTGGGTCCGTCCGGCAGCGGCAAGACGACGCTGCTTGGCCTGTGCGCGGGACTCGATCGCGCCACGTCGGGCTCGGTGGTGCTCGCCGGCATCACGCTCGACGCGCTCGACGAGGACGAGCGGGCGCGCGTGCGCAACGACCACACGGGATTTGTCTTCCAGAATTTTCAGCTCGTGCCGACGCTCACCGCGCTGGAGAACGTGATGGTGCCGGCGGAATTGCGCCCGCCCCCGGCCGGCCAGAACCGGCGCGCGGTGCTGAAGGAACGCGGCCAGCTCGCGGCGGAACTGCTGGCCGCGGTCGGCCTCGGCGATCGCTTCGAGCATTATCCAACGCAACTTTCCGGCGGCGAGCAACAGCGCGTGGCGCTGGCGCGCGCGTTCGTCAACCGGCCCCGCATCTTGTTCGCGGACGAGCCGACGGGAAATCTCGACGCGGAGACAAGTGACCGCGTGCTCGACGTGTTGTTCGAATTGAATCGATCCGCCCACACCGCGCTCGTGCTCGTGACGCATAATCTGGAACTCGCCGCGCGCGTGCGTCGCATCGTGCGCATGAAGGATGGCGCGGTGGTGATCTGAATGCCGAAGTGCGAATGCCAAAGTCCGATGTGACCGAGCCGTCTGAGCTTTGTCCCGGACGCCCAACCATCTTTCCGGGCTCTACTTCGTCATCCCGAGAGTAATCGACGGACCTCATCCTGCTTTCTGGCTCACGTGACCCGGCCGAGCGCCTTATCTCAACCAAAACGAGCGGCAGTAACAGGTCCTTCGACTCGCTGCGCTCGCTCCGGATGACAAACAAAAAAAGGCACCCGCGCCGAAACGCGGGTGCCCTTTGGAAGTGGTTCGCGCCTGCTTAGAACTTGAAGCTGAGGTTCGCCGCAAAGCGATTGGTGTAATTGCCATCCTTCGGGATGCCACCGACGTAATCGAGATTCAACCCGATGCGACGCGTGATCATCGCGGTCGCGCCGATGCCGAGGTTCACGCCCTCCCCGTTACCCTGATAGGTCGGGAGTACCGTCACCGCACTGATGTTGCCTGCCAGACGGCCCGAAACGTTGCGGTTGTTGTTGCTGAAGTCATACAAGTAGATCCCGCTCAGGCGGAATGACATGTCCATGCGGCCAAGCTTGCCCTGGTAGTTTCCGAACAGCCCAAACGTGCCGATATTGGCCGTGAAGGTGTTGCGGTTAAACTGGAAGTCCATGCCGGCGCCGTTGCTCTCCGAATAGGCGTTCAGCTGGGACTGCAGGAAGCGGTAACCGACAACCGGCCCAAACACGAAGCCGGGACCCGCGCGAAACTCGTAACCAACCCGAACATGGCCGTCCATCACGGAGCCGGAGGTGCTGCCCGTGGCGGTAATGCCCGGAACGTTGGTCGGCCGATTGACCTTCGTGATGTCCACCGAGCCGCCACCGAAGCTGCCGTCGATGAAGAACGAACCGGGGCGGCGCCACATGAAGTAGGCGTTCACGATGTTACTGTCCATCCGGTAGTTGCCACCATTGGCGATGGTGCCGGAAGTCTGCGCGAAGTTCGCCGAGAGGCCGCCTGTGAAGCCGCAATGGAGCGTGAAATCGCCGCCAACCGTGACCATGTTGATGTTGAAATCCGTCGCGTAGCTGCCGTTGTCGCCCGGGCGGTTCCCATCCTGATAATTGTAGCCCGCGTAAAGGTCGAAATGCGCCTTGCGCTCGCTCGGAGCGGAGACCGTCGACTTAGCGCCGGACTTCGGATCCGTCACCACGCTCGATGAATCCATTGGCTGGCGGATGTCGTTCGAGCGAATCGTGTCGAGGCGGGTGATGGTGTTGTCGGCCACCAAGTTCACGGCGGCGAGCGACGCGCGGCTCAGGGCCGCGGCGGAACCAAGGGCCCACTGCGGGTTGAGGATCTCATTGACGAACATCGCCTCAAGCCGCTGCACCGTCTGGGTCGGATGCACGGAATCGAAAAAGAGGTATTGATTGACGTTGCCGGTGCTGCCGTTCTGCAGGAAACCGATGGTGGTGTTGGTCAGGCCGAACGTGCCGGGCGTGGAGATGATGCGATCGAGGAAGGCCCGTGCATTCACGATGGTGATGTTCGTGCCGGCCGGCGCCGTGGCGAGCGCGGTCGTCAGCGCCGTCTGCAGCCCGCTGTTGAAGGAAGTCGTGTACAGCGTCGCCAGCGGATTGGCTGGGCTCGTGCGGAACGCGGGGGTCGAGCCCAGATCCGGCAGATAGAACACGATGAAATTGCGTCCGCCGCGCGTCATGAGCGTCTGCACGCCGCCCACCACATTGGTCACGGAAGCGGCCGCGAGGGCGTTGATGGCGGCGGCATTCTGATTGGCCGGGACGGCAACGGCGTTGAAGAAGTCGTTCGCGCCGAAGAGGACGCTGACGAGCTCATTCGAGCCGATGGTGATGCCGCGGCCGTTGAACAGACCGATCTGTTGGGCAAAGCCGGGGGGATTCGCGGCGGGGGCCGCCGTGGCGCCGCCAAAGGCAAAGTCGAGTTGATTCACGCCACCCGGGGCGGTGGTGGCGCGCTGCAAGGTGGGCACGAGGTACTCGGCGAACACCAGCGCGTTCGTGAAGCGCTGATTGTACGGCGGGGACGGCGGCTGCGTCCCACCCGTGACGACGTAGAGATTGCCGTTGTCCGTCAGCGAGTCGCCGAAGAAGTAATGACCGCTGTAGCGCGTGTCGACCATGCTGCCGTTTTGGGCGCTCGCGAACGTCGCGGTGAGGAGGGAGGCGGCCGCGAAAAGGCCGGTCAGAAGACGATTCAGGTTCATCGGGGAGTAATTGGGGGTGATGCGGGACCCGTCCGACCCGGAGAGCGCGCGGAAATCCGCAGCGCGAGGGGAGTAGCAGACGGGAAACGTGACCCGTGATTACTTGCGGAGCTTGTCACGTGCAAGCTGAAACCATCAGCTTTCGCGGCCGAGTTCGCCCCTCCCGGTTCCACCCGGCTCTGACCGATTCTGTTACCGCTGGTCGATCGGAATCACCTTCAGCCCAACCGGCGTTCCAACATACTCGCTGAGTGGTCGATAGAGGCGGTTGTCGGCGAGCTGCTCCATGATGTGCGCGGTCCAGCCGGCGGTGCGCGAAATCGTGAACACCGGCGTGAAATAATCGGTTGGCAGTCCGAGCGAGTAATAGACCGTCGCGCTGTAGAAATCGACGTTCGCGTTGAGGTGCTTGTGCTCCTTCATGTACGTCGCGATCATCTCGCTCATGCGGATCCACTTTTGCTCGCCGAGCTGCTCGCAAAGCTTCGCCGCCATCGCGCGCAGGTGCGGCGCGCGCGGGTCGAGCGTCTTGTACACGCGGTGGCCGATGCCCATGATCTTTTTCTTCTGCGCGAGCTGCTCCTCGATCCACGGGATGACGCGATCCTCCCGGCCGATTTCCTGCAGCATGTGGATGACACCCTCATTCGCACCGCCGTGCAGCGGTCCCTTCAGCGTGCCGATTGCCGCCGTGACGGCGGAATAAATGTCAGTCAGCGTCGCGATCGTGACACGCGCACTGAACGTCGAGGCATTCATGCCGTGATCGGCATGCAAAACATAGGCAAGATCGAGCGTCTCGATCGCTTCCTTCGTGGGCGCGGTGCCATTGAGCAGGTAGAGAAAATGTGCCGCCTCGGTCAGGTCCTTGCGGATGGCCGGCAGCTCCTTGCCATGGCGCGCGCGGTGAAAATACGCGGCGATGACGGGCACCTTGGCCGTGAGGCTGACGCAGCGGCGGTAGTTCTCGGCCTTCTCGTCCTCGCGCGGCTTCTGCGGATCAAAAAGTCCGAGCATCGAGACCGCCGTGCGGATGACGTCCATCGGGCTGGCGTCCTTCGGGGCGCGGCGAATGAAGTCAATCACGCCCTCCGGCAGCAGGCGCTCGGCCCGCAGCGCAAACTCGAATTTTTCCAGCTCCTGGCGGTTCGGCAGGCGGTTGTTCCAAAGCAGGTAAATCGTTTCGCAAAACGTCACCTTGCCGGCGAGTTCGTTGATGTCGTAGCCGCAGTAGATGAGCTGGCCCTCCTCGCCCTTGACGTCGGAGATGCGGGTGGAGTTTGCGACGATGCCTTCGAGGCCCTTGGCGATGACGGACATAAGTTGTGGAACTAAGGTTAGGGTTGCGAGGATAGACGGGCAGGAAGTTCGAAATTCGAAATTCGAAGAAGGTTTCAAGGTGAAAATTTTCAAGCTTACGCATTCCCATCGCAGTGCGCTTCTTCGTTTGGATACTTTGGCTTTGGAGTTTTCTTCGAGTTTCGAGTTTCGGATTTCGAGTTTCCCGTGCAGCGATTCATTTCCCCCACCGCTGGATCAGCGTCTCCGCCATCGTGGCCGGCGTTTCCGCGACCGCGATGCCGGCTTCATGCATCGCCTCGATCTTGCCCTGCGCAGTGCCTTTTCCGCCGCTGACGATCGCGCCGGCATGGCCCATCCGGCGGCCGGGCGGCGCGGTGGTGCCGGCGATGAACGCGGCGATGGGTTTCTTGCAGTGGTCCTTCGCCCAGGCCGCGGCGCGCTCCTCGGCGTCGCCGCCGATTTCGCCAATCATGATGATGGCCTCCGTCTCGGGGTCGTCGTTGAACATCCTGAGGGCGTCGAGATGCGACGTGCCGTTCACCGGGTCGCCGCCAATGCCCACGCAGGTGCTCTGTCCGTAGCCGCGGCGCGTCAGCTGCCAAACCGCCTCGTAGGTGAGCGTGCCGCTGCGGCTCACCACGCCGACGTTCCCGCGCTTGTGAATGTAACCCGGCGAAATGCCGATCCGGCAGCCGCCATGCGAGTCCTTGCCGGTCCCCGGCGTGACGATCCCGGGGCAGTTGGGGCCGATGAGCCGCGTCTTGCTGCCGTGCATCGCAGCCTTCACTCTCACCATGTCGTTCACCGGGATGCCTTCCGTGATGCACACGACCAGTGAAAGCCCCGCGTCCACCGCCTCGAGAATTCCGTCCGCGGCAAAGGGCGGCGGGACAAAGATCACGCTCACCGTCGCGCCGCTCTGCTTCGCGGCCTCGCTCACCGTATCGAAGATCGGCACCTTGAATTCGCCGTGCTCGAAGACCTGCCCGCCCTTGCCAGGCGTGACCCCGGCCACGAGTTTCGTGCCGTAATCGAGCGAGAGCTTGGCGTGCCGCGAACCGAAGTCACCCGTGATGCCTTGGACGAGGATGCGAGTGTTCGTGTCAACGAGGATGGACATGGGGAAAGCGGGGAGTCGAGAGTCGAGGACCAGAGATCGATCGTTACTTTGCAGAATCGTTTCGGCGGTGGATGCAGACGGTGTTGCCATCGGGATCAGCGATGATGGCCATGCGGCAGACCGGGCTGGCGAACGGCTCCATGTTAAACTTCACGCCCGCCGCACGCATTTCGGCGACCGCTTGGTCGAAGTCGTCCACCTCGAGCGCAACCATCCCGCCGTCACCGCTGGGTTTCCAGGGCGAGTCGACATTGGTAATCGCGAGCGTATGCGCGCCGATGGAATACTCGAGCCAGCTGCCGGAGGGTCCGCCATGCACGCCGTCGTTCTGCAAACCGAGAACGCCCTCGTAGAATCCCCGCGCCCGATCAACGTCGGTCACTTTGTAAGCGGAAAATGCAATTTCATTGATTTTCATTTTGAGATTTCAATGAGTTCAAACCGCGGCGACAATTTTCTTCGCCGCGTCGGCGAGATCGTCCGCGCTTGTCACGGCGATGCCACTTTCCGCGAGGGTCTTTTTTCCGGCCACGACATTGTTTCCCTCGAGTCGGACCACTAACGGAATCTTGAGGCCCACTTCGCGGGCCGCCGCCACGATGCCGGTCGCGATCACATTGCAGTCCATGATGCCGCCGAAGATGTTCACGAGGATGCCCTTCACCTGCGGATCCGCGAGGATGATCTTGAAGGCGGCCGCCACCTGCTCCTTGCTCGCGCCGCCGCCCACATCGAGAAAATTCGCCGGCTTGCCGCCCGCGAACTGGATGATGTCCATCGTCGCCATCGCCAGGCCCGCGCCGTTGACGAGACAGGCGATGTTGCCGTCGAGCCCGATGTAATTGAGACCGAACTTGCTCGCCTCCACCTCGCGCGGATCCTCCTCATTGGTGTCGCGCATCGCGAGAATGTCGGGGTGCCGGAAGAGCGCGTTGTCGTCGAAATTAAACTTCGCGTCGAGCGCGAGCACCTTGCCGTCGGGCGTGACGACCAGCGGGTTGATTTCCACCATCGAACAATCGCAGCCGAGGAACAATTTGTAGAGCGCGAGCAGCAGGTCCGTGAACTGCCGGAACTGCGGGCCCTGGAAGCCCAAGAGGCCGGCAATCTTCCGCGCCTGATAAGGCTGCAGGCCCAGCAGGGGATGCACCGACTCGTGAAAAATCTTCTCCGGCGTTTTGTCCGCCACGGTCTCGATGTCCACACCGCCTTCCGTGCTCGCAATCACGATCGGCGCGCTCGTGGCGCGGTCCATCAAGATGGCGAGATAGTACTCCTTGGCGATGTCGACGCCGACCGCTATGAGCACCTGGTTCACGACCTTGCCCTCCGGTCCCGTCTGGTGCGTAACGAGGGTCTGCCCAAGCATCTTGGAGGAAAGTTCCTTCGCCTCGGCCGCCGTCTTGCAGAGATGAACGCCGCCCTTGAAGCCGTTGTTGAAGACACCTTTGCCGCGTCCGCCGGCGTGGATTTGCGCCTTCACCACCAGATGGTCCGACTTCAATTCCCGGGCGGCGGCCTCGGCCTCCTCCGCTGTGCGCGCCACCTTGCCAGGCGATGTCGCCACCCCGAATTTCACAAAGAGTTCCTTGGCCTGAAATTCGTGAATATTCATGAAAAGGGGGAGCCGGAAGCGGGCGGATTTCCAGGCGCGAGCGGAAATTCGCCAAGGTGCGCGACACCCTAGGCGGGCGCGTGAAGAAGCGTCAAGGCCAACTTCCCGCGAACGAGGCCAAATCCTGCGGCGCCGGCGCCGTTACTTCCACGCTGCGACCGACCGGGTCCAGAAAGCCAAGCCGATGCGCATGCAGGGCGTGGCGCGACAGCCACAAACTCCGCGCGAGTTCGGGCGTCCAACCCGTCTCGATAAAGCGAAGATAACAGCCCTCGTCCGGGCCATAAATCTTGTCCCCGACGAGCGGATGCCCGAGGGCCGCCGCGTGCACGCGAATCTGGTGCATGCGGCCCGTGCGCGGGCGCGCTGTCAGCAGCGAGAATTTCACCCCGTCCCTTTTGAATCGAGCCAGGATCGAGAACTCCGTGCGCGCCGGCGCGCCGTCCGGATGAATCGCCTGCTTGAGCCAGATTCGAAAGGGCCCGCGCGATCCCTCGCGCAAAATGGGCGCGTCCACCTCCCGGTCATCCCAGTCCGGCCAGCCGAAGACAATCGCGCGATACTCCTTGTCGATCGCGCCGCGCTCGATCTGCCGCGAGAAATGCCGCGCGGCGGTCGCAGTGGTGGCCACGAGAAGCAGTCCGCTCGTTTCGCGATCGAGCCGATGAATGAGGGAGACCTGGCCGGCGCCCGCCAGCTCGGGCCCGAGCCAGTGCCGCAGCAATCCCTGCAGCGTGATCATGCCATCCGGACGCGTGGGATGGACCAGCAGGCCCGACGGCTTGCTTACGACCAGCCAGCCGGCCCCCGACGCCACAATGGGGATGGTGACGGGGGGAAGAATTTCTCGCGTCGGCACGGGCAGGAACGCTGGCCCCGCGCCGCGCGATCGCAAGGCGGCTCATTTCGAACCGCGACCGGAAAGCGGTTGTCGCTTCGCTGCCACCCTGCTTCATTCCCGCTCCCCATGGCCGGCCGGAACCTCGTCTTCTTCGACCTCGAAACCCAACGCGCCGCCGGGGACGTCGGGGGCTGGGGTAACAAACGCGCGATGGGCATGTCGGTGGGCGTGACTTTTTCCACGGCCGACGATCGTTACCGCGTCTACACCGAGCGAACCGTCGATCAACTCGTGCGCGAACTCATGCGGGCGGACCTCGTGGTGGGATTCAACCACCTGGGTTTCGATTACGAAGTATTGATGGCTTACACGATTGTGGATTTGCCCCACCAGTTGCAGACGCTCGATCTGCTCCTCGAAACGGAGAAGGCGCTCGGTCATCGACTGAAGCTCGAGGCCATCGCCCAGGCGACGCTCGGGATCGGCAAGACGGCCGAGGGGCTCGAGGCGATCCGATGGTGGCGCGAGGGAAAGCTGCGCCAACTCGCCGAGTACTGCTGCTTTGACGTGAAGGTGACCAAGCTGCTGTACGAGCACTCCCGCGACCACGGCGAACTCTCTTATTTCGATCGCAACGGAAAGAAGCAGAAGTTTGCGATCAAGGTGCCGTGAGCCAGGCAAGGTCGACCCCCGAATCCGCCGATCCCCGTCACCGGATTTGAATTCCGGCGCGGTCGCGCACACATTCCGCGCCTTTGCCATGTCCGAACCTGCTGCCATCCCGCCCGCCGACGGCCTCGAGATCCGCACTTATTTTGTGCGGGGGCGCAACGCGCTCGTGGCGCGGGCGGATTTCACGGAGCTCTTCGTCGATTACTACCTCCACCAGGGACAGCACGGCTACCAGCATGATCCCGCGCACGACGGACTACTGAAGGAGGCCCTCGCCGCGCTGGCGTTGCATTGCGCTGCGCGGCCGTGGAATGAAGCCTCCGCCTGGACCATTCATTTTCAGGAGCCGCTCCTCAATCTCTTCCTCACCGGCGACAATCGCCGGGGCTGGCTCGTCGGCCAGATTTTCACTGAGAACGTGAAGCAGGACGGCCAGCCGCGCTTCATTTCCGACCACGTGCGCGAAGGCGATGAACCAAGGCGCAGCGTGGTGGATTTTGGTGAGGACGTGACAGATTCCTTCCAGGCCGTGGAACGGTACTACGCGAACAGCGAGCAGCGGCCCGCGCGCTTTTTCCGGCTCGATGGCGATGATTACGTCATGGTCGCGGCGCAGCCGGATTGCGATCTGGCGTGGCTCGCGGCGCTCGACGTGACGGCGGTGACCGGACTCGACGAATCCGAGGAACTCAGCCAGCTCGAGCAGCGCCACTACCGCTGGCATTGCGGCTGTTCCGACGAGCGCATGCACCAGATGCTCGCGCCGATCATGCGCACGGATCCGGAAAGTCTTTTCGGGGGCGACGAGTTGCTGCGCATGAGCTGCCCGCGATGCGGCGCGCGCTACGTCGTGACGCGCGAAGCCCTCGAGGGCTACATCGTATCCGGCGAATGAAAGATGGAGCGAACCCTGAACACGGCGAAACGCGATGGATGATTACGCGCAGCGATTCTCGGGCGTCGGCCGGCTCTTCGGGGTCGAAGCGCCGGCTCGCCTGCGCGCGGCGCACGTCGCGGTCGTGGGCGTGGGCGGAGTGGGTTCCTGGGCGGTGGAAGCGCTGGCCCGTTCCGGCCTCGGTGCCCTCACGCTGATCGATCTCGATGACGTCTGCCTGACGAACATCAACCGCCAGCTGCCCGCGCTCGACGACACCATCGGGCGGGCAAAAGTGAAGGTGCTCGCCGAGCGCATCGCGCAAATTTCCCCCGCCTGCCGGGTGCGAGCGATCGCGGAATTTTTCACGGCCGACTCGGCGGAGCGGCTGCTGGCGCCGCGGCCAGACTATGTGATCGATGCGGTGGATCGCCGCTCGCACAAATGCCTGATCATCGCGTCATGCCGCGAACGCGGCCTGCCGGTGTTGACGATTGGTGCGGCGGGCGGGCGCCGGGATCCCACCGCGGTGCGCTGCGCCGACCTGGCGGGCTCGGTGAAGGACGAACTTCTGCGCCAGGTGCGGCGCAAATTGCGGGTCGACTATGGTTTCCCGCGCGGCGCACATGTGCATTTCGGCGTGCCGTGCGTCTATTCGGAGGAGAAACCGGTTTTCCCGTGGAGCGACGGATCCGTTTGCGCCGAAGCCGAGCCGGGCAGCTCGCTGCGGCTGGATTGCGCGACGGGGTTTGGAACCGCGTCGTTCGCCACCGGCGCCTTCGGCCTCGCCGCCGCCGCGGAAGTCGTGCGGCGGATCGCGTTGGGTCAGGCAAACAGCCGCTGAAAGTTTTCCGCCACACGCGCGGCCAGCTCAGGCACCGGCAACCCGCGAACCTCCGCCAGACCGGCGTACGCGACCTCCAAATTCGCGGGGTGATTGATCGTCACGCCCGTCGCATCTTCGAGTGGATGCAAGTTGCGCTCGGGCGGCGGCCACAGATCCGGCGCATCGGTTTCGACCAACAAGCGGTCGAGCGGAATTTCTGCAAACACGCGCCGCTGCTCGCCCTTCCGCTCGTGGAGAAAATACGGTGAGAAGGAAAAAAATGCGCCGGCCTTTGCAAATTCCGACACCAATTCCAACGGCCCGCCGTACGCATGGAGCAGAAACCCCCGCGGCGGCACCGGCCCGGTCCGCAGTATTTCCTGCAACGCACCCCACGCCTGCAGGCAGTGGATCGTCACGGGGCGATTCCACTCCCGCGCGATCGCCAACTCCTCCGCGAGCACGGACCGCTGATCCGCAAGGTCGTGTCCCGCGATCCAACGATCCAGACCCACCTCGCCCAGCGCCGCTCGCGGCTGAGCGGTCAATGCCGCTGTCAACGCAGCGCGCCACGCGGGAGATCGTTCGCCCACAAACCAGGGGTGGAGGCCGAAGGACGGAATCATCCCGGGATTTTCGGCGCAGAATTCCGTCACCGCCGGCCAGTCCGCTTCGCGCGTGCCGTTCACCACCGCCCCGCGCAGGCCGAGCGTGGCAAGCATCGGCAGGAAGCCCGCGCGATGCGCGCGCAGCCGCCCATCGTGGTAATGGCAATGCGCATCGAAGAGCGGCGTCATGCGACCAGGAGCCTGTGGCGTGACTGGCTCCTAACCGCCCGCGACGATTCGGATGATCTCGATGCGATCCCCCGCCGCGAGTTTCACGCCGGCCCATTCCTTCGGCAGCAACGCGCGGTCGTTGTACTCAATCAACACACCCACCGTCATTCCCAGTTCTTCCAGTAGCGTGGGCAACGAGATGCCGGCGGCGGTCCGGCGGGATTCCCCGTTGAGAAAAATTTCGATGGATGCGTCGGGCATGGTGCGGGCGATGAGCGGTTTTTCAAAGACCAACGTCCCAATCCTTCCAGACAGGTTCAAGTCCGTGGCGATCGCGCAGGAGTGTCGAGATTTCCAAAGGCGAACGATGGTCGGCAATCTCAAACTGACTGGTGGCCAGAGCGTGGGCGCGATCCGGAAGCTCCGCCTCCTGCCGCTTGCCGCGCACGGTCCGATGCAAATCGCCCCGGCCCTGGCCGGTGTAGCCGCCTGGCTCCGTGTGGCTGCCGGCGCTCATCATCGTGAAGCCCAGCGGCAGGATTGCGTCCCGCAGCGCCGCCGGCTCCCGCGTGCTGAGGACCAGCCCCACTTGGGGAAAGGTCAGCCGCATCGCACAGATCAACTGCACGAAATCGCGGTCCGCCAGCCATTCGCGCGGTTGAAAATCACCCGCCGCGGGACGCAGCCGCGGCAAAGCCACGGTGAGGTGCGAGCGCCAGCAGATGCGCAGCAAATGCTCGAGGTGCGCGGCGAGTGCCATCGCCTCGAAGCGCCAGTCATGCAGGCCGAAGAGCGCGCCGATACCGATCCGCCGGAAGCCGGCGGCGTGTGCGCGCTCCGCGCAGTCAAGCCGCCAGTCGAAGTCGCGCTTCGGGCCCGCCGTGTGCAGCTCCGCGTAGGTCTCCCGATGGTACGTCTCCTGGTAGACCACCAGGCCCTCCGCCCCCGCGGCCACCAGCGGCACGTAGTCGGCGGTTTCCATCGGACCCAGCTCCAGCGAAATGGCCGGGATGCCCACCTCATCGCGCAACCGGCGGATGCAGTTCTCGAGATATTCGCCGGCCACAAATTTTGGATGCTCGCCCGCGACCAGCAGGATGTTCCGGAATCCCGCCGCCGCGAGATGGCGCGCTTCGGCGATCACCTGCTCCACGTCGAGCGTGACGCGGAGGATCGGATTGTCCCGCGAGAAACCGCAGTACTTGCAGTTGTTAACGCACTCGTTGGAGAGATAAAGAGGCGCGAAAAGCCGCATGGCGCGACCAAAGTGCTTCATCGTCAGGGCCCGCGCCCGGGCCGCCCGCGCCTCCAGGTGGGCATCGTCGCAGGGTTCCAACAGCGCCCCAAACGCCCGGAGGGACGGCACGGGCGACGCGATGGCGCGGTCGAGGAGTTGGGAAAAAACCATGGCGAAGGTTGACCGGGCCAAGCGTATCACTTAGACGGTGGCGGCGCACGCTGCCATCTGGTCATATCTTCCCAGGGCGCAGGGTCCCGGGAGGGCCGTTTCGCGCTCCCACTTTTTCTTTCGCGCGCCGCATCCGTCGAACCCCCTCACCTCGTATGGCCACCGTGGGCGCATTTTCCAAACTGGGTCCGGGGGGCGGCCTTTCCCGCGTTTCGCTGCCGGCCGTCCCGGTCGCCTCGGACGGCATCACCGGCGCGGATCTCGCAGCGTTGCAGGGGGCGGTCGATGCCTTCATGGCGGAATACCTCGCGCACGCCCGGCCCGAGTACGCGCGCCAGTCGATCAACGCGGCGCTGTACGATGACGCGATGGAGTTTCTCTGCCGGCCGGGCAAACGGCTGCGTCCGCTGCTCTTCCTGCTCGCGCACCGCATTTTCCGGCGGCCCGATGATCCGACGAGCGAGCGTGATCTGCTCGCGCTGGGCACCAGCCTCGAGCTGCTGCACGGCTTCATCCTCATTCACGACGACATCATCGATCGCTCCGAAACGCGCCGCGGGCTGCCCACGCTGCACCGGGTGCTCGAGACGCGCTTGCCCGCGTTTGCGGATCGCGATCGCGCGGGAAAAAATTTATCGCTCGTGATCGGCGACATCCTGTTCGCACTCGCGCAGCAATGCCTGCTGGATGCGGAGTCGGTCGATCCCGCCAAGCGCGTGCAGCTGAGCCGCATGCTCCTGGGCTGCCTGGTCGAGACTGGGTTCGGCGAGGCGGCGGACATCATCTACGGCACGCGCGACATTTCGAAGATCAGCCACGGCGAGATCGAGCGGATGTATCTGTTGAAAACGACGCGGTACACGATCGAGGGTCCGCTCGCGATGGCGGCGACGCTGGCCGGCGCCGCGCCCGCCGCCATCCGGCAGATCGCGCGCGTCGCACTCCCGGCGGGCCTCGCCTTCCAGATCCAGAATGATCTCCAGGAGTTCGCGCGGTTTGAAATCAGCGATACGGAGGTGCCCGCGGACATTCTCGAGGGGAAGAAAACGCTGCTGATTCACACGGCGTTTGAATTACTGGGCGAAACCGATCGCAGTTTGCTCCAGCTTTGTTTCAGCGGCACCTCGCCCAGCGAGGCCACGGTCTCGAAGGCGCGGGAGCTCATCGCGAAGAGCGGGGCCGTCACGAAGCTGCACGAGCGCATGGTGGAGTTGCTCGGCCAGGCCGACGCGGCCGCTCACTCCCGCACTTTTTCGCCCGAGGAACAACGAGGGCTGGTCGCGTTGATCCGGATGGTGCGCGAGGCGGCCAATCGATCGAAATCGGCGGCCTGATCGGGCCCGCCCGACCGCCGGTTCGTCCGTCCATGAACGTCTCCCCGTCCCTTTCGTCCCCGCCCGCGGCGACCGCGTCCGCGGATCGCAAGCCGCGCGCGGTGGTCATCGGGAGCGGACTTGGCGGCATCGGCGCCGCCATCCGCCTGCAGGTCCGCGGCTACCAGGTCACGCTGCTAGAAATGCGCGACAAGCCCGGCGGCCGCGCCTACGTCTATGAGCAGGACGGGTTCACGTTCGACGCGGGGCCCACGATCGTCACCGCGCCATTCCTGATCGACGAACTCTTCGAGCTGGGCGGCGAGCGCACGGCGGATCACGTGAAAATCGTGCCGTGCGCCCCATTTTATCGCATCCGGTTTCACGACAATCGCGTTTTCGACTACACGGGCGACGAATCGCAGATCATCGAGGAGATCCGGAAGTTCGAACCCGCCGATGTGCCCGGCTACCAGCGGTTCGTCGAGCGATCACGGGCCATTTTCGACAAGGCGTTCACCGAACTCGCGGACCAGCCATTTTCGAGCTTTTGGGACATGCTGAAGATCGCGCCCGATCTGGTGAAACTCCAATCGCACGAGTCGGTGTACAAGCTCATCTCGCGCTACATCAAGAGCCCGCACCTGCGGCAGGTCTTCAGTTTTCATCCGCTCTTGATCGGCGGCAATCCGTTCCAATCGAGTTCCATCTACTCGATGATTCACTATCTCGAGCGGAAATGGGGCGTGCATTCCGCCATCGGCGGCACCGGCGCGATCGTGCGCGCGCTGCTCGCCATGTTCGCGCGGCTCGGCGGCGAACTGCACCTCAACGCGCGCGTGGAGAAAATCGAAATTGAACAGGGGGCCGCGACCGGCGTGGCGCTGGCCGATGGCCGGCGCTTTCCGGCACGCGTGGTGGTCTCGAACGGCGACGTCGCCAACACCTACCGCAAGTTGATCGCGCCGGAGTGGCGGCGGAAATGGACCGATCGCAAGCTCGAGCGGATGCGTTATTCGATGGGCCTCTTCGTGCTTTATTTCGGGACCAACCGCACCTACGAGCATCTGGCGCATCACACCATCGTGCTGGGCCCGCGGTATCGCGAATTGCTCCAGGAAATCTTCGTGGAGAAGCATCTCGCGGAGGATTTTTCGCTCTACCTGCACGCTCCGACGCGCACCGACCCGAACCTCGCGCCGCCTGGTTGCGAGTGCTTCTACGTGCTTTCGCCCGTGCCGAACCTATTGGGCGGACAGGATTGGGAGGCGGTGAAGGAGCGCTACGCGGACGCGATTCTCGCTTCGCTCGAAATCCCCGGACTTTGTCCTGACGTGCGCAGGCATGTCATCACCCAGCGCATCACGACGCCGCTTGATTTTGAGAAGGATCTGGATGCGTACGCGGGCAGCGCCTTTCAGTTCGAGCCGATCCTCACGCAAAGCGCCTGGTTCAGGCCGCACAACCAGAGCGAGGACGTGCGCGGCCTGTATTTCTGCGGCGCGGGCACGCATCCCGGCGCGGGCATGCCGGGGGTGCTCTCGAGCGCGAAGCTGCTGGACCGGGTGATCCCGGACGCGGTGCCGGCGTCAGGCAAGGCCTAACGTCGAAATGCGGTTTGCCTACTTCCCGGTCCACTCCGGCAGGTCTTTCAGAAACTCCGGACACACGCCCCCGACCCAAACCGCTTTCTCATCGATCTTCCTCGCATAAACAAGGCGTGACAACCGGCTGGTCACCATCGCGGCGATGAACAACACCACCGGCAGAAGCCAGAGCGCATTCTCCACCTTGTAGGCCCCGAGGACCCCCAAGGAGACGGGCATCGCGAGCAGCAGAAACCACGCGAGCGCCACCTTCCCCCGTCGGCGCACCACATCGGCCTGGCAGATTGAGACCTCGAAGGTGGCGGTCTTTCGCACGACGAGCGCAAGGATGACGTACACCAGGAGTCCGGCAATAAGCGTCACGTAAATTGCCGGATGATGCCAGTACAGGCGGCGCTGGACCCGGCGCAAGTTGGCAGTCGTGTTGCAATGCACGCAGCGTGCCGGCACCTGCGCCTCGCGCGACATCACCAGTGTTTTCCCACTCCGCCAGAGACCGCACGGCATTGTCACCTGCCCCTCCTGCAGCCTTTGCAGTCGCGCCGGCTTGCACCCCGCGCACACGGACACGCCCGCGATCGACACGACTTCGCAGGCGGGAAACGTGCCGCCGCAATCCGGGCAGACCACGGTCGCTACCGGGGCAACGGCAAACCTCGGCTGCCCGGCGGCAGCGGCGGGCAGGACGCTCGCGTGGGCTTGCCACTCCGCCATTCCCTCGCGCCAGACGAGCGTGTCCGGGGCGATCGTTCCGGCCGTGGCGAGCTGCGCGAAATCCGCCTCCGGAACGGGTCCGATCGGCTGGCCGTTGCTTTCGTAATACCAGTTCATGGAACGACTTCAAATTCCCGGGCCCGGAACGCAAGCGCAATCGCGCATGGGGAACATTTTGACTTTGCGTCCGCTCCGCGTTCCGCTCCCTGCGCCGTGCCGCATCCCAACGCCCTCGCCGTCAGCCACGCGTATTGCCACGGGGCGACGCGGCGGCATGCGCGCAGTTTCTATTTTTCTTCGTTTGCTCTGCCGCAAGAAAAGAAGCGCGCGGCCTACGCGATCTACGCCTATTGTCGGCACGCCGATGATCTGGTCGATCGCGCGACCTCGACCGTGGGCCTCGACGAAATCCTGCGCCAGCTGGCGGACGATTTCGAGCGCATTCTCGAGGGGGGCCGCGACGATCTGCCGTTCGCGCCGGCGTTCGCCTGGGCGGTGCGCCGCTACGGCATCGAGAAGCAGTATTTCCTCGATCTCCTGCGCGGGGTCGCGATGGATCTTGGCCCGGTCAAAATCGCGGACTGGCCGGCCCTGCAGGACTATTGTTACCACGTCGCGTCGGTCGTGGGTCTGATGATGTCGCGCATCTTCGAGTTGCGCGATGCCGCGGGTCGCGAGCGCGCGATTGATCTTGGCATGGCCATGCAGCTCACGAACATCGCGCGCGACGTCGGCGAGGACTGGCGCAACGGCGGCCGCGTCTATCTGCCGGCCACCGAGCTGGCCGAATTCGGCGTGGATCTGGCAGACGAAATGACCCATCCGGCCGAGCCGGGTGCGAATTTCGTGCGCTTGATGCAGTTTCAAATCGCGCGGGCTCGTGAGTTTTACACGCACTCGGAGCCCGGCATTCCGCAGCTGGCCGACGACGGATCGCAGTACACCGTCTGGCTGATGCGACATGTCTACGCCGGCATTCTCGACGAAATTGAGCGCCTGAAATACCGCGTGCTCGATCGCCGCGCCGCGACATCCCTCCCGCGGAAAATTCTCCTCGCTTGGCGCGCGCGTTGCGCCTTGAGAGGAGCCCGGAGGAAGGAAGCAGGAGGAATTCAGAAATGACTCCCCGACGGCGTCGATCTCAGGTCTTCTTCCTTGTTCCCTGTTCCCTATTCCTTTGCTTCCGATGATCCCGGCGAAAAAATCACGCTTGGCCGACGCCACCATTGGCGGGGTGATCGCGGGCTCGGTCCGCCGCCGGTTCCACGCATTTTATGTCACCGGGATGGAAAACCTCGCGCGACTGGATCCGGCGCAACCGGTGGTGGGCTGCTCGAATCATACGAACTGGTGGGATGGCTTCGTGCTTTATACTTTCGCGCACCGGCGCCTGCGCGATCGCACCTTTCATCTGGCGATGGAGGAACGAAACCTCACGCGCTATTTCTTTTTTCCGTGGCTTGGCGTTTTCGGGGTCGGCCTCGAGGGCGCCGCCGATGCGATCGCCGGCCTGCGCTACGCGGTCCGCCTGCTGCGCGGCCATCCCGATCGCATCGCCTGGATCTTCGTGCAGGGAAAACTCACCTCGCCGCGCGAACCCATCGTGGCGAGGCCGGGGGCCGCATTCATCGCCCGCCAGGCGACCGCCCAGATGCTGCCCGTGGTTGTGCGCTATGAATGGTTGATCGAATCCAAGGCCACGGTTTTTCTCTCGATTGGCGAGCCGCTTCCCGCCGGGACGGAACCGGAAGCGATCGCCGCGCGGATGAACGCGTTGAACGCGGAACTCGGCGCGCAGATCGACGACACCGCACACGATGGCTTGGACGCTGTCTTAGCGCCGCGCCTCTCGCTGAACAAGCGGTGGGACTATGTGCTGAAAGTCGCGACCGGCCGGCGGGCGGAGTTTGAGCGCGAGAACCGCTGACCCTTCCGCCCATGAGTTTCGCTTTCGTCTTTCACGCGGTCATCGTGTTCGTACTGCTGCAGACGCTCACGTCGGTCTTCGTGAATTTGTTCCTCTTTCGCCGACCGCGCCGGACGTCGGCGGCCCCCGAGCAGCTGACGCTCGTCTCCATCCTCGTGCCGGCGCGCAATGAGGAGTCGCGTCTGCCACGGTGTCTCGATTCGCTCCTCGCACAAACGTATACGAATTTCGAAATCGTCGTGCTGGACGACCATTCGACCGACGGCACATCACGCGTGGCCCTCGAGCGCGGATTCTCCCTCGAGGTCGGCGCGCCGCGGCGGTTACTGAGCGGCACGGCGCTGCCGCCCGGGTGGACGGGCAAGGGCTGGGCCTGCCACCAACTTGCCAACGTAGCGCGCGGCGAATACCTGCTCTTCACGGATGCGGACACCCAGCATGCGCCCGACTGTCTCGCCACGACGTTGACGCATGCGATGGAAGAACGGGCGGATCTGCTGGCTGCCTGGCCGCGGCAGGTCACGGTGACGTGGTCGGAACGTCTCGTCATTCCGCTGATCGGCGTCCTGATCCTCGGCTTTATGCCGCATCTTTTCATCTGGTTGCCGCAACGTTTTCCGACGCTCGCGAAACGGATCCCACGGCAATGGCTCTGGGGACTGGGCGGGGCCAACGGCCAGTTTCTCCTGTTTCGCCGTGGGGCTTACGACCTGATTGGCGGTCACGAGGCGGTGCGCGATCACCTCGTCGAGGACATTGCGCTGGCGCGGCGCATCACGCAGCGCATTCGCGATGGGATGCGACTCATCAATTGCGATGGATCGCACATCGTGAGCTGCCGGATGTATGAGAACTTTGCGGGCGTGTGGGAGGGTTTCACCAAGAACCTGCGCGCGGTGTTCGACGAGCGCCTAGGCAGTTTTCTTGGGTTCGGCCTGATGCAACTTGTCTGCTTCCTGCTGCCGTTTGTGCTGATCTGTCTTCCCGGCTGGCTCGGCCCGTGGTGGAAGGCGGCGCTGCTTGAAGTCGGGCTGATTTATCTCCTCCGCGTCATCCTCACGCTGCGTCTCGGCACCTCGTGGCTGAGTTGCGTGCTGCACCCGTTCGCCCAGCTGTTCGGGCTGATTATCGGGCTGAACAGCTGGCGCCTGACCCGCGGCAAGGGCGTCCGGTGGAAGGGACGCACCTACACGATGGGCGAGACAGTCTGAAGCAGCAGAGGGAAGGCCGCATTCATTTCGGCCGTTGGATCAACTCGACCTCGTAGCCCTCGGGTGCGTCGATGAACGCGATCACACTGCCGGTGCCGCTTTGGTGCGGCCCGTCGGTGAGCGGATAGCCCAGCTTGCTGCTGTGCACCGCGAACGCCTCGATGTCGTCGACCTCGAACGCGAGGTGCGTCAGGTCCGGGCCCATCTGCACGGGGCCGCTGGCGTCAAACTTGCAAATCTCGATCAGTTCCTCGCTCTGCGGTGCCTTGAAGAACACGAGCTGCGATCCGCGACCCGAGGTGTGGCGCGAGATTTCCGTGAGCCCAAGGACGTCGCGATAGAATCTGACTGTCTTCTCCAGATCGGAGACGCGGAAGCGGGTGTGCAGGAGTTTGGTGACCATGGATACGGATTCGACTTGGGTTGGGTGGCGGTGAAGTGAATCAATCGACCATGCGGCGGGCGAGGTCCAGAGCGCGCAAAACGCCGGCAGCCTTGTTCACGGTTTCCTCGTATTCCGACGCCGGCACGGAATCGGCCACCACCCCCGCGCCCGCCTGCACGTAGGCACGGCCGTCCTGGAGCACGACCGAGCGCAGCGCAATGCACGAATCGAGGTGGCCATCGAAACCAAAGTAACACACCGCGCCCGCGTAGAAACCGCGCTTCGATTTCTCGAAATCCGAAATGATCTGCATCGCCCGCACCTTGGGCGAACCCGTCACGGTGCCGGCCGGGAAGGTCGCGCGCATCACGTCATAGGCGGTGAGACCCGGACGCAGTTCACCCACAACGTCGGACACGAGGTGCATGACATGGCTGTAGCGCTCGACGCGCATGAAATCGGTGACGCGCACGGTGCCGAAGTTGGTCACGCGGCCGACGTCATTGCGCGCGAGATCGACGAGCATAAGATGCTCCGCTCTCTCCTTTGGGTCGGCCAGCAGCTCGGCCGCGAGCGCGGCGTCCTCCGCCGGCGTCGAACCGCGCCTCCGCGTTCCGGCGATGGGGCGAATTTCCACGCGGTGGTCCAGTGCGCGCACGTGCACCTCCGGCGAGCTTCCGACGAACGCGAGTTTGGGCCCGAACTGCAGGTGAAACATGTAGGGCGACGGATTGACGAAGCGCAGGGCGCGATACAGCGCGAGCGGCGGCCCGTCGTAGGCGGCTTCAAAACGTTGCGACGGCACGAATTGGAAAATGTCGCCGGCGAGAATGTGCTCCTGGCCGCGGCGCACCATGTCCTCATACTCCGCCTGGGTGGTGTTGGAAGCGGCGGTGGATTTCGCATCGAGTTCCGGCCAGACGCGCGTCGGGCGCAGGTGGCCGGGTTCCCCGAGCCGCCGCACGATCCGCGCCAGCCGCTCCACCGCCCCGTCGTACGCCCGGGCGGCGTCGGGAGAGGTTTCGTCCACTCGGACATTCACGATCACCCGCAACCGGCGATGGCGGTGATCGAACACCAACAGCGTGTCCGTGATCATGAACAACGCGTCGGGCAACCGGAGGTCGTCGGGCGGCGGCTCCGGCAGCGTCGGCTCGAAGAAGCGCGTCATTTCGTAGCCCAGGTAGCCAACGGCACCGCCAACAAACGGTACCACTGCGAGCGCCGAATCCGCCGCGCAGCGATAGCGCGCCATCAGCGCCTGCAGTTCCGTCAGCGGATCCGAGGAGGTCGTGAACGTCCGCGTCGCGCCGTTTTCCGTGAGGCGAATTTCCCGGCCGCGCGCCTCGAACACCGCGGCCGGCCGGAGACCCATGAAGGAAAAGCGGCCGATGCCCTCCGCGTGGTCGGCGGATTCGAGCAGAAACGTGTTCCCGCCGCCGTCGCCGAGGCTGGCGTCCTCGTCGAGCAGCTTCTGGAACGCCCCGATGGGCGTCTCGCCGTCCGCGATCAACTCGACGGACAGCGGAATCAGGTTCGCGTCCCCGGTCCGCGCAAGAAATTCGGCGCGCGTGGGGCGGATGGGGAGGTCGGTGGCCATGGGCTTCGCCGGGTCAGGACCCGTACACCGCCCCTGGCTCAAAACGCTTAGGCTCACGGACCGGTAGCGCATCACCGTTGAAATCCAGCGGTTGGAAGAAGCAACTCTCGTAGCCTGTATGGCACGCGCCACCGGCCTGCCGGACGGTAAAAAGCAGTGCATCGCCATCGCAATCGCGATACCACGACACGACCCCCTGGAAGTGCCCGCTCGTTTCACCCTTCAGCCAGAGCTTGCTCCGCGATCGGCTCCAATAGTGCATTTTCCCGGTGGCCAGGGTCCGCTCGAGTGCTTCCCGGTTCATCCAGGCAAACATCAGCACGCGTCCCGCCGGGGTCGCCGTCGCAGGGTCCGCCGCCTGTTGAACAATGGCCGCGATGAGCCCGTCCGGGGTGAACCGGAGCGCGTCGATGGTGGCCGTCAGAGAGGGGGTCGCAGACATTTTCCGGCTTTTTTGATGGAAATTTTTCGCCAACGGGGGCCAAATAACGGTCCTGCCCCCATTTCTTGCAACTGTCCTTCACCCAAGGCAGCCGTTTCCAGGAATGGTGGTGAACATTTGCACAACGAGAAAGTTATCCCGGCATGCTTCTAGCTTAACCTGTTCCGCCCATGGACGCCAATCTGACCAGCGAAGAGCGTGCGCAGATTCTGCAGACGATCGAGATGTTTGAGGTCATTGCCCAGACACAGCCCGACGACTGCCAGTCGCTCGATATTTTGAAGGAGGCCTATGTGAAGATTGGCCAGCAGGACGACGCGCTGCGGGTCGCGCGCCGCCTGGCGGACGCTTATTTGACGAACGGCCTGTACTCGAGCGCGCTGCTGGAGTGCGAGCAGATTCTGTCGAAGCAACCGGACGCGCCCGATGTGGTGGCGTTGATGGGGGAAATTGAGAGCCGCTCCGGCGGTTCTTCGAGCCCCACGCCGGCCCCGGGCGACGCGGCCAAACCGGCCGCGGCCCCGAAAACCAACGGCACGGAGTCCAAGGAAAACGGAGGCGAAAGCGGTCTGACCGCGCCGCGGGACACCGGGGGCCTGACCGAAACCAAGCCGAGAATCCCAGCGGGCGGAGGCCTGACGGCACCCAAGCCCAAGGAAACCGCTTCGACCTCTTCGACCGCCCTGACCAAGACCCGTCGCGTGCCGGGGCAGGAATCCGGAGGACCCTCGATCGCCCTGCCGGAGGAGGACGGCAGCGAACAATTCGCGAGGTACCTGGTGCACCACCGCATCGTGGCGGACAAGGTGGCCATCACGGCGCTGACGAACATGCGCGCGATTAACAAAAAGATCATTCCCGGCTCGCAGCCCGCCGCGTCGCTGCTCGAGCAGGTGACCAAGGCGGGCGGGCCGAAGGTCGATCAGATTCTCAGCGGTTTGATCGACGCGACCAAGCTCGGCTACGTCTCGCTGGAGCATTACGACATCGATCGCTCCGTCGTGCGGATGCTCCCGGAGACGCTGACAATGGGCCGCTTGGTGATCCCCTTCGACATCGTCAGCCGCACCCTGATGGTCGCCTTCTGCAATCCCTTTGACTCGGCCGCCAAGGAGGCGACGCACACGTCGCTCAACTATCACATTCAATGGTATCTCGCGAAGCCGCTCGCGATGATGCGGGTATTGAAGGACGTCTACCGGCTCGACGCACGCGACTGACCTTTTTCGCGACACCTAACGTTGTAAATATGGGCGCCAAATCTTTCGGAGAACGAATCGCAGACATCCTGATCGAGGATGGTTTGCTGCTGCCGAACCAGCTCACGGAAGTGATGGAGCTGCAACGCAAGCAAGGCGGCCGGCTGATTCGGTTGCTGACCGACAAGGGCTTCGTCACCGAGCAGGACATGGTGATGGCCTTGGGGCGCTGCCTCGACACACCGCCGATCAACCTCGCCAAGATGCGAATTCCCGAGGAGGTGATGAGCCTCGTCCCGAAGGAACTCGCCAAGACGCACAAGTTCGCGCCCATCTCGGTGCTCGGGAACAAGCTTTTCGTGGCGATGGCGGATCCGCTCAACGTGCTTGCGATCGACGACATCAAGGCGCGCACGCGCATGCAAATCGTGCCGATGATCGCAACCGAAAAAAGCATCATGTTCGCCCTGAGCGGCGTCCATCATGCCGCCGGCGCAATCAAGGAAGCGATGGATGAGGCCGCCAAGCAAGCCGCGGCCGAGGAAGACGTGGAGAATGTCGCGACCAAGCGCGAGGACATCGACCTCGACCAGCTGGCGCAGAGCAGCGAGGACGGCCCGGTCATCAAGATCGTCAACTTAATGCTGGTGCAGGCGATTCGCGACAAGGCGTCGGACATCCACATCGAGCCGGCGGAGAAGTCCATTAAGTTGCGCTACCGGGTGGATGGGAACCTGCAGGAGGCGCAGGGACCCCCGAAAAACCTGCAGAACGCCATTGCGTCGCGCATCAAGATTTTGGCCGGCTTGAACATCGCGGAGCGCCGCGTCCCGCAGGACGGACGCTTCCGCATCCGCGTGTCCGGCAAGGAGGTCGACCTCCGCATCTCCTTCCTGCCGACGATTCACGGCGAGAAGATCGTCATCCGGCTCCTTGACAAGTCGGCCCTGAGCGGCTCGATCGAAGGACTCGGCCTGGACGAGCGAACCTTCGAGAATTTTAAGAAGGCGATCGATGCGCCACACGGGATGATCCTGGTCACCGGCCCGACGGGCAGCGGCAAGACCACGACGCTGTATTCCGTGCTCAGCGAGCTCAATCACCCGGAGTACAACATCGTGACGGTCGAGGACCCGGTGGAATACCAGCTCGCCGGCATCAACCAGGTGGCCGTGAACGCGGGCGTGGGGCTCGATTTCTCGTCGGCTCTGCGGTCCATCCTGCGGCAGGATCCCGACATCGTGATGATCGGTGAAATCCGCGACAACGAAACGGCGGACATCGCGGTGAAGGCCGCGCTGACGGGCCACCAGGTGCTTTCCACGCTGCACACGAACGACGCCGCGGGCGCGATCACGCGACTCGACGACATGGGCATCGAGCCGTTTCTGATTTCCAGCTCGGTCCTGCTGACCTGCGCCCAACGGTTGGTGCGACGGGTCTGCCAGAACTGCCGCGAGGAATACAATCCCGAGCCCGAATTGCTTTCGAAGCTCAGCATCGAGGAAAACGCGGAAACGGTCTTCTTCCGCGGATCCGGCTGTGATCGTTGCCGGGGCAAGGGCTATCTCGGCCGCACGGCGATTCTTGAAGTGCTCCCCGTTTCGGAAACCATCCGCCGGCTCATCATCAAGCGCGCCTCCGCCGCCGTCTTGAAGAACCAGGCGATCAGCGAAGGCATGAAGACTCTCCGTCAAGCCGGCATCGACAAAGCCTATGAAGGAATCACCACTCTCGAGGAGATCTGGCGACTGACAGCCGAGGATACCTGAGCTATAACCCACCGAGAACGCCCACACCCCCGCGCCGCCATGGCATTTTCTTTCAGCAATCTCTTTCGTTCCAAATCGAAATCCCCCACCAAGGAGGACTCGACGGGAACTCCACCCCCGATGCCGAAGCCGGAACTTCCGAGTAGTGCAGAAGAATTCCGCTCTCCGAAGGTCGCGGTCCCGAACAGCGTTCGCCCCGTCAGCCTGCGCACGTCACCCGCCGCGACGCCGGCCCCGAGTTTCCCGGCCATGGCGCCGTCCCGGACGATTTCTTTCGCGCCCAGCGGCGCCGGGCCGCAGGCCGCAGAGACCTTCATGACCGAGCCAACGCCCCCCGTCGCACCGCCCGAGGCGCCGGCTCCGCCGATTGTGCCCGACGTCAGCGTCACGCTCGAACTCGGTGATTTTGTCGACCGGATTCCGCCCAGCTTTCTTCGCCCCGGGCCGGTGAATCGGAAGCAACCGGTGGTCTTTCATGCCTCGGATCTTTACTCGGATCTGTCCAAGGGCCGGGCCTCCGTTCCGTTGTCGGTTATCCACGGCGTCTGTCAGGAGATTTTTGCGAAACCCGTAAGCTCGACCGAGGACGTCGAGGTCCTGCTCCCGCTGCAAAAACTCGTGGAACAGATGTCCGGCTCGCTGAGGCAGCGCCTCGATCAAGTCGTGGATGAGGATGTTGGCCAGATCGACACTCCGTTCCTGCAGGTCGCGCTCGAGGATAAGGCGCGCCTGCCGCAGATAGCGGCCCTCGGCACGGCGTTGCAGCCTGCCCCTGCGATCGCGGCGCCTGCCTTGGTGAAGCCACCCACCGGCCCCATTGCCGTGGCGGCTCCCTCATTTGGATCGATCCGTCCACCGTCGGGACCGGTCCCACTGGTCGCAAGCTCGGAGCCAGCACCCGCGCCTGCCGCACCGCTCCCCAGTTCGCCGCCACCCATCATGGGTGACGCCGCGCCCGCCGGGAAACGTTTGCCTTCGACGGTCCGCGCCTCGGTTTCCGGCGGCAAGATTCGTCTGAGCGGTCCATCGCTCCCGGCCCAGCGACCCTCGGTGGTGCCAGCCGGGTTTGGCACGGCGCCGATCCCGCCGCGCCCCATCGTGTCCACGCAGCCGCAGAGTCCGGCGCCGGTCACCGCACTGACCTCCAAGAAGACGGCGCGCATCCAGTTGCCTCCCATCGCCCTGCGTTCCACTGCCAGCTCAGCGGCCAGCGCGCCCCCGATCTACAAGCCGGGCGCTGCTCCCTCGGCGCCGCCGCCCGCCGCCCGAGCTCCCATCGGCGCGCCGCCCTCCGCTTTCCGTACCCCGACAATCCCTTCCGCCAGCATCCCGCCTCCGTCCGCCCCCGTTCCCCTCGCCGTGGTGCCGGCCCCGATCGGCCCCACGCCGGCGCCGCGGCCGGCCTCCGGACCGATTCCAATCGCTCCGCCGCCAGCCCCCACGATGCCTCCGCCCGCGTTCGAAGCGGAGAAACTTGCACCGATCGCCCCCGGCACGGGCCCGGTGCCGCCGCCGATTCGCACGACCATTGTCCAGCCGCCAATGGCTCCGGCTGTGGAGCAGCCCTCAACGTCCCGTGTGCCGCTTTCGCGCAAGACCGAATCGGCCCCCGTCGTCCCACTGCCGACGCCGCCCATCGCCGCGCGGCCCGGTTCTTCGACCCCCGGATCGGGCACTGGCGTCGTGCCAATCCCACCCCCCCCGGCCTCCAGCGGGTCCACGCAGATTCAGCTCAGCCTCGCCGCAATTCTTCGCGCGCTGCCAGCCACGGTCTTGGGCGACGGTATGACCTTGGTGGACGATTCCGTCCGCATCACGTTGCCGTTTGGCCTCGTCGAGCCGCAACTCGCCCAAGGTCGCGTCAGCATTCCGCGCGAGCAATTCGTCGCGGTGTTGCCCGCCGATTTCCGCGAGCGTTTTGAGACAAATTGCGAACTCGCCACCATCCCTATTCCGCTGCAGGAGATCTTCCAGAATCTGCCGATGAACGCCCTCGCGATGCGCGAGGATCAAATCGTGCCGGAAAAGGGGCCGGAAATCCCGACGCCATTTGGCCAGAAGGCCGCCGAGGACGCCCAACGCCTGCAAAGCGAGCCAGCTGTCGTGCCTACCGTCACTCCGCCGAGTGAACCCGTCAAACTCGTTCAGCCCGTCGAAATCGTTGAAAGCGTTCAAGCCGTTGAAGCTGTTCAACCCGTTGAAACGGTTCAACCGGTCGAAGCCTTCGAAGCCGTCGTGCCGGCGCCGGTGGACACCGGAGTCGAACATATTCCGGTCGTCGGACCGGAGGTCACCGGGTTGACGCCAATCGCCGCCACGCTCGCCCCGACTCCGGCCATTCCAACGGCGCCGCTGCCCGCCCCGCCGAAAATCGCCCCGGTCCCGAAGTTCGAGAAGCCGGCCACGCCGCCGCCGCTGCCTCCGCTGGTCGGGCCCATTCCCGTGATTCCGGTCATCCCGGTCCCCGTGACGCCGATTTCCAGGGCGGTCGAATCCGCTGCCCCGATCACTCCCGCCGCCGAGCCGCCGGTGCGCACCACCACGCGCATCGTGCTGGGGGCCTCGTCGGCGCCGGTGACGGTGCAGCCGCACCTGAAGCCTGCCCACCTGCACGATCCGATGGTCGAGAAGGCCAAGCCGGAAACGACGTCCGTGCCGCTCGAGCCGGTGGGCGAGGAAGATCCCTCGGAGCGCCAGCCGACCGGCATGGCCGAGCTGCAGTCGCTCTTCATGACGGACGAGACGCTCGACGCGAAGAAAGTGGTCCGGCTGGTCAGCAAGCTGCCCGGCATCACCGCGTGCACCATCATGTTCAGCGACGGCCTGACCCTCGCCGGGAATTTCCCGAAGGAGCTGGACGGCGAAGGCTTCAGCGCGATGAGCCCGCAGTTTTACCGGCGCGCCGTGGCGTTCACCACCGAACTGAATCTCGGGCAGATGCAGACCTACAGCATCTACACCGACCGGGTCGTGCTCAGTTTCTTCATGCAGGAGGACATTTGTCTCAGCGTGATGCAGACCGGGCGCGGTTTCCTGCCGGGCGTCCGCGAGAAGCTGATGTCCGTCACAACCGAACTTTCTAGAATGTACGCCCGCGCCGGTGCGCACTGATGGAGTGATGAGGACCCACCCGAACCTCCCGCAACTTTAGCGACTGAACCGCCATGTCGATCATCAACTACGCCAGCAAGGAAATTCAGTTCAAGATCGTGTACTACGGTCCGGCGCTGTGCGGCAAGACCACGAATCTTGCGTACATCCACTCGCGGATTAACCCGGACAACCGCGGCGATCTCGTGTCGCTGGCCACCGCCGCCGACCGCACGCTCTTCTTCGATTTCCTGCCGTTGAACGCGGTGGTCATCAAGGGCTTCAAGACCAAGTTTCAACTTTACACCGTCCCCGGCCAGGTGATCTACAACGCGACACGCCAGCTCGTGCTGCGGAGCGTGGACGGCATCGTCTTCGTCGGCGATTCGCAGTGGGAAAAAATGGAGGAGAACATCGACAGCTTCAAGAACCTCGAAGAAAATCTCGCCAAGCAGAACGTCACGTTGGACGACATGCCATATGTGCTGCAGTATAACAAAAGGGATCTGCCGAATATTGCGCCGGTGAACTACCTGGAGTTCCTGTTGAACAACCGCAAGAAGCGCGTGCAGAGCTTTGAGGTGGTATCCAGCACGGGTCAGAATGTCTTCGCCGCCCTCAACGCCGTGTCCCAGTTGCTCCTCCATAAATTCAGCCGCGACAGCGATCCCGCCCGCCCCGCCACCGCGCCCGTCGCCCTGCCCCGCCGCCGCTGACCTCCGCCAAAATCATGGACTCCATTCCCATTCTCACGATTGAAGATGTCGCCAACATCGACGGTGTTCTGCAAGACTACCTGCAAAAATCGGAGTCGGACCTGGCGGTCATCATCGACAAGGGCGGCAACGTGATTTCCCAGTACGGTGACCTCGAGGTGATGGACGTGACGATCATCGCCGCGCTTGCGGCCGGCAGTTTTGCCGCGACCAAGGAGCTCGCCCGCCGCATCGGCGAAGTGGAGTTCAACGCGCTCTACCACCAGGGCAACGGCAGCCATATTTTCATGAACTCGGTCGACGACGACACGATCATGATCACCGTCTTCGGCGGCCAGACCACCGTGGGACTGGTGCGCTTCTATTCGACCAGCGCGGCCAGCGGCCTGGCCAACGTGCTGCGCGGCTTGCGCGAGAAGACCTCGCCCGGCTTCCAGTTCTCCCCCAGCGACATTCGCGACGCTCACTTATTCGAGAACTAGGCCGGGGCGCGGCGGGCGCTCGTGAAAATCCCTCGACTTCGCGCCCGCCTCGCCGATTTTGACGGTTAACGAGCCCGGCCGCGGGCGACTCTATGCTGGACTTGATGCAAAAAGGTGGGCCGTTGATGTGGCTGCTGTTCCCCATCAGCGTGCTGGCGGTGGCGGTGTTCATCGAGCGGTTTGTTTATTTGCACCGCAGCACGATTTCCACGCCGGACATCCTCCGCGGACTCGGCAACTTGATCCGCGGCCATCGCTTCGCCGAGGCGGCCCGCGAGTGCCAGGCCACGCCTGGCCCCGTCGCCCGCGTGCTCCGCGTTGCGATTGCCCATCATGACGCGTCGCGTCCCGAATTGAAGGAATTCATCGAGGAGGCCGCCCAACTGGAGGTCAAGCGACTCGAAGGGTACCTGCCCATCCTTTCCACCATCGCCCACGTCACGCCGTTGATCGGACTTCTGGGAACCGTCACCGGCCTGCTGCAGGCGTTCAGCGCGGTGAATGCCCAGGGGGGGTACGTTAACGCGGCGGACCTTTCGTCCGGTCTCTACAACGCCTTGCTCACCTCCGCGGGCGGTCTCGTCGTCGCCATTCCCGCGTATCTCGCGCACAGCTACCTGTGCTCGCGCGTGAACCTGCTGATCGATGACATGGAGCGTGGTGGGACCGAAATCGCCCATCTCATTCAGGAGGCGAAATCGACCGCGATGGCGTCTGACTCAATCATCCCTTTCCAGGCCGCGGCCGCCAGCGCGGCCCCGTCGGCGCCAACAGCCAGGGCCGAGGTGGGGAAACGGACCGACCGGATTCGTTAGTGCGGCGGGCCCATGAATCTCTCGCGCCTGCAACCCGCCAAGCCGGGGTGGATGCTCTTCGCACCCACGTTGTGCGCGCTCGCCCTTTTGTTTTTCTTCTTTTTCTTCGGCCGCTCGTTTGTCGTGCAGCCAGGCATCGCGGTGGTTCCTCCCCCCTCACCCTTCATCGTCGCGCCCGCCGCGGGCGCCGCGGTGGTGACCATCCTCTCGGGTTCCAGCCCGCAGATTTTTTTCCAGGATCGGCCCATGACGCTTGGTGAACTCGATCAAGCGCTGCAAAACACGCCGGACGCGGCGGCGCGGACACTGATCATTCGGGCGGATCGTGGAACGAGCTACGACACCGTCCTGGCCGTCGCAAACAAGGCGATCGAGCATCATTTTTCGGTTGTGCTCGCCGGGTCGCCACCGGCACGTTGAAGGCCGGGGACGGGCGGGTTAGCGTGGGAAGCCGCGGGGACGGGTTCACTGCGGCCCCACATGCCAGCTGACGTAGCGCCTTCTGAAATCCCCGAATCGATGCGCGAGCATCCGGTCTGGCGCGGTCTGGCGATTCTGCTCGCCTCCCTGCTGGGCCATCTCGTCTGTTTTTTTCTCCTGCAGGTTTCGTATCCCCCGACGATTTCCCGGCCGCCCGTGCCGGCCCGCATCTATCTGCCGCTGCCCGGCTCCAAGGAGGCGCGCCTGGTGACGCTTTGGGCCGAGGTGACGGACCCCAGCCGGATGATGATTTCGCCGGAGCCGCCGCCCGGCCGGGTGCTGGAAAAACTTCACCCGAATCCCTACCGGCCGTCGTTCGCCGATTACGTGCCGCTCCCGCTGCCCGCGGCAACGCCCCAACCCTGACGCCCCACCGCCTCCATGATTCGCGTCAGCCTCGCGGTGTTGGTTTTTCTTTACCTCTTTGTCTTCATCGTGGCGGTCTTCGCCGTGTGGGTGCTGGAGGAGCGGCTGCGGCAGCGCCGCGCCCGTCTCGCGCTGCAGAATCGCGTCCATTGCAGCGTTTGCGCTTACGACTTCGAGGATGCAAGTTCCGACCTCCTGCCGGTCTGCCCCCGCTGCGGCACGACCAATGAACGGCAGAAGCCCTCGAAGATTTAACCCCTCAGCTTTTTACACTCGAAAGGACCTTACCAATGGGAATGTGGATCGGACGCAACCGCAAAGCACGGGTCACCTACGGCTTCGACGAGATCGCCCTCGTGCCCGGTGACGTGACCATCAACCCCAACGAGGTCGACACTTCGTTTCATATCCCGCGGCCCGACGGCTCGCAGATCAAGCTGCCCATCCCCATCCTCGCCAGCGCGATGGATGGCGTCACTGACGTGAAGTTTTGCATCGCGATGGGCCAGCTCGGCGGGCTCGGCGTGATCAATCTCGAGGGCGTGCAGACGCGCTACGAAAAGCCCGCAGAGATTCTCGACCAGATCGCGACGGCGGATAAGGACGAGGTCACGTCGCTCATCCAGAAAATTTACCTCGCGCCCATCAAGGAGAAGCTGATCGTCCGGCGCATCGAGGAACTGAAGGCCGCCGGCGTGCTCGCGGCGGTGAGCTCGATTCCGCAAAAGGCCGAACGCTTTGGGGCCATCGCGCAAAAAGCCGGCGCTGACGTCTTCATTGTCCAATCCACGGTCTCGACGGTCCGGCACGTCTCGACGGAGTACAAATCACTCGAGCTCGCGGCGTTCTGCAAGCGGATGAAAATCCCCGTCATCATCGGCAACGCCGTGACCTACGACGTGACGCTCGAATTGATGGACTGCGGTGTGGCGGGAGTGCTCATCGGCGTTGGACCCGGTGCCGCGTGCACCAGCCGCGGGGTGCTCGGGCTCGGCGTGCCGCAGGTGACCGCCACGGTCGATTGCGCCGCGGCGCGCGACGAATTTCACAAGCGGACCGGCCGCTTTGTCCCCATCATCACCGATGGGGGCATGAGCAAGGGCGGCGACGTCTGCAAGGCGCTGGCCTGCGGCTCGGATGCCGTCATGGTCGGCAGCGCCTTCGCGCGTTCGGAGGAAGCTCCGGGGCGGGGAAATCATTGGGGCATGGCCACGCCGCACGCCAATCTCCCGCGCGGCACGCGCATCAAGGTGGGCGTCACCGGTTCGCTCAAGCAAATCCTCTTCGGCCCGGCCACGGTCGACGACGGCTCGCAAAATCTTGTCGGCGCCATCACCACCTGCATGGGCAACGTCGGCGCCTCAACCATTCGTGAGTTCCAGGAAACCGAGATCATCATCGCCCCCAGCATCAAGACCGAAGGCAAGCTGTTCCAGACCGTCCAAAACGTCGGCATGGGGACGCGCTAAGAAAAGGAACCAGGAGGAAGAAGCAGGGAACAAGAAGCACGCAATTCGCTCGCGTCGTCTTGCTTCCGTCGCGCCCCACCCCTCTGGTCTTGCCTCGGCCGCGAAATCCCTCAATCTTCCTCCTTCGTCCCTGTTCCTGTTTCCTTTTCTTATGAATCGACGAGTCGTGATTACTGGCATCGGCGTGATGACGCCGATTGGCGATGACCTGCCGACTTTCTGGCACAACCTGGCCAACGGCGTGAGCGGCATCGCGCCGATCACCCTGTTCGACACGGCGTTGTACGACTGCAAGATCGGCGGCGAGGTGAAAAACTTTGAGCCGGTGAAGCACTTCAACACGCCCAAGGACGCGAAGCGCGCCGACCGCTACAGCCAGCTGCTCATGGCGGCATCGAAACTGGCGGTGAAGGACGCCGGCCTCGGGAATTTCGAGACCGTCGATCGCGATCGGTTTGGCTGCTTTTTGGGCAGCGGCATCGGCGGACTGAAAAGCATCGAGGACCAGCACACCAACTTGATCTTGAAGAACCCGAGCCGCGTTTCGCCCTTCATGATCCCGATGATGATCGCGAACATGGGCAGCGGCCTCGTCGCGATGGAATACGGCCTGCGCGGGCCGAACATGAGCATCGTCACCGCCTGCGCATCCGCCAACAACACGCTTGGCGAGGCGTGGCGCACGATTAAATTCGGCGATGCCGACGGCTTCATCGCCGGCGGCGGCGAGGCGGCCATCGCCCCGCTCGGACTTTCCGGCTTCGGCAACATGAAGGCGCTCTCGCTGCGCAATGACGACCCAACCCGCGCGTCGCGGCCGTGGGACAAGGACCGCGACGGCTTCGTGCTGAGCGAGGGCGCGGGCGTGAAGATTCTCGAGGAGCTGGAACACGCGAAGAAGCGCGGGGCGCGCATCTACGCCGAGCTGACCGGCTACGGCGTGTCGTGTGACGCGTACCACATGACCTCACCGACCCCCGACGGCTCCGGCGCCGCGCTGGCGATGAACATGGCGTTGAAACACGCGCAGGTGAACGCCGAGCAGGTCGATTACTTGAATGCGCACGCGACGTCCACGGGCCTGGGCGACATCGCCGAGACCACGGCGATCAAGCGCGCATTTGGCGCCTATGCGAAAAACGGGCTGGCGGTGTCGTCCACGAAATCGATGACCGGTCATACGCTCGGAGCGGCTGGCGCGGTGGAGCTGGCGGCCTGCCTGCTGGCGATGCAGCACGGCGTGATTCCGCCGACGATTAATTTGGACACGCCGGATCCCGAGTGTGATTTGGATTATGTGCCGAAGGTCGCGCGCGAAAAGAAAATCAAGGTGGCCATGAGCAACAGCTTCGGCTTCGGCGGCCACAACGCGACGCTGGTGGTGACGGAATTTGCGGGGTAGCGGACGCGTCACCGCGCGCGGCGCGCAAACTAACCGGGCGACCCTTTCGGAGCGCCCGTTGCCAAGCAAGTGGTTGTTGGCTCGTGCCTACGCGAGATTCGCCGGCAGGTTCCCGCCATTCGCCGCGAGCGCATTCAGCAACGCGCCATGCAACGCGGTGTTGCCTGCCTCCGACCCGGCGCTTTGGACGTCGAGGCCCAGCGCGGTCATGTAGTGCCGGCGCGCGCCCATGCTGCTGTCCTTGCCGAGCAGCTTGAGCAAATCGACCACCGAATTCTGCCAGTCGAGGTCTTCGCCCGCGGTCTCGGCCCGGGCCGCCAAAATCGCATCGATGTTCACCGAGACAGTACTTGCGCTCCCGGCCTGCGCGACGCCCACCGTGCCGACCGACAGAGCGCCGGCCGGAGCTGAGGCGACTGCGGTTGACGCGGACAGGCCGAAGCGCTCCGCGACCCCGGTGAGGCAGGACGCGACATCGGCGTTCACGTTGCTGCCCAGCGCAGCCGCGATGCCCGCGAGATCCGACTTCGTGCGTTCGCCATAGGTCTTTTCGTCGAGCGCCTCGCCCGGAACCTGGCCGAGAAAACGCTTCGCATTCGCCTCGAGGTTAGCTACATAGGTGGTGACCGCGGCATTGCCTTGCAACGAGGGAATCACCTTTTGGAGTATGTGATTCGCAAAAATTTGCTGTGAATTGAGTGCCATAGGGCGGGAAGAATGCGACCCCGGGATAACCCGGGCGAGCATTATCTTGCGGAATTATCGCCTGTTCAAACCGTCAATTCTTCCTCGCCGGAGCGGGCCCCCGGAAGCACGCTGGAGTTCATGCCGACCCGACCCTCCTCCTCTGGCGATGGCTACCGCGCCGTGCATCGCCGCTCGCTGGACAACCCCACGAAGTTTTGGAGCGAAGAGGCCCGTCTCATTCACTGGCATTCGCCCTGCGATCAGGTCTGCGATTATTCGAACCCACCCTTCGTGAAATGGTTTCCCGGCGGCACGACGAATCTTTGCTTTAACGCCGTCGATCGCCACCTCGCCGCGTGGGCGGACCATCCCGCGCTGATCACGATTTCGACCGAGACGAACGAGACCGTGACGCTGACGTTTCGCGAATTGCACCGGCGCGTGAACGTTATGGCCGCCGTGCTCGTGGCCCATGGCGTCGCAAAGGGCGATCGCGTTCTGATCTATCTTCCGAACATCGCCGAGGGCCCGGTCGCGATGCTCGCCTGCGTCCGGATTGGGGCGGTTCATTCCGTGGTTTTCGGGGGATTCGCCGCGCCCAGCCTCGCCACGCGGATCGACGACTGCCAACCCCAGGTAATCGTCAGCGCCGATGCCGGCATGCGCGGCGGAAAAATTATTTCCTACAAGCCGTTGCTCGATGAGGCGATTCGCCTCGCGAAGTTCCCGCCCAAGAGCGTGCTTCTGCTCTCGCGCGGGCTCGATCCCGCCATGAGCTATGTCGCCGGACGCGACGTGGATCTCCGCGTCGAACTCGCGCGCCATGACGGCGCCGAGGTCCCGGTGGAGTGGGTGGATGCCACCCACCCGAGCTACATACTCTACACCTCAGGTACCACCGGCACGCCGAAGGGCATCGTGCGCGATACCGGCGGGTCGGCCGTCGCGCTGATGCACACGATGCAGACGATTTACCCGGGCCAGGCGGGCGAGCCGTTTTTTTGCACCTCGGACATCGGCTGGCAGGTGGGTCATTCCTACGGCGTGTACGGCACGCTCATGCAGGGCATGACCAGCATTTTGTACGAGGGCCTGCCGGTCCGGCCCGACGCCGGCATCTGGTGGAAAATCGTGCAGGACTATCGCGCGGTGATGATGTTCACGTCGCCCACCGCGATTCGCGTGCTACGGCGCCAGGATCCTGCGTTCCTTAAAAAGTACGATACGAGTTCGCTGCGCTATCTCTACCTCGCCGGCGAGCCGCTCGATGTGCCGACCTCGGAATGGATCGAGAACGCGCTGAACGTGCCCGTCATCGACAACTATTGGCAGACCGAGACTGGCTGGCCGATTCTCGCGGGCTTTCCGGGCAGCGGAAAACTGGAGCGCAAACTCGGGTCGCCCGGTCTGCCCTGTGCGGGCTACGACATTACGTTGATCGGCGACGAAACCGGGCCGGTGACCGAGGAAAATGGCGAGCGCAAAGGGGTTCTGGCGATTCGTCCCCCGTTGCCGCCGGGTTGCTTCCCGACGTTGTGGCGCGACGACGAGCGCTTTGTGCAGACGTATTTCCAAGAGACCGATGAAAACGGTAAAATGGTCTACACGACGTTTGATTGGGCCACGATGGACGATGCCGGATTCGTCACGATTCTCGGCCGCGCGGATGATATCATCAACGTCGCCGGCCACCGGCTCGGCACGCGCGAAATCGAGGAGGCGCTCAGCGCGCATCCGGCGGTGGCGGAGTGCGCGGTCGTCGGGGTGAAGGACGAAGTCAAAGGCCAGGCCGTGTTCGCATGCGTGGTGATCAAGGCCGGCGAACAACCCGAGGGGGACGACGCCAAAGCCGCATTGATCGACGGACTGAAACGCGAGGTGGACACGCGGCTCGGCGCCATCGCGCGACCGAACTCGATCCATTTTCTCACCGCGCTGCCGAAGACGCGGTCGGGGAAAATTCTGCGCCGCGGAATTCGCGCCCTGGCCGAGGGCCGCGATCCGGGCGATCTGTCCACGCTCGAGGACGCCAGCGCGCTGGATCAGGTGCGCGCGGCGGTGTGAAGACGGGGGCCCTCGAATTTCACACGAATGCACACGAATAAAGACGGCATTGGTTTGGTACGGACCTCATTAATTCGTGTTCATTCGGGCAGAATTCGTGGTTCCATTCAGCACGCATGACACCCCGCCTCGCCTTTCAAATCGCCGCGCTTTTTGGATTGCTCTCCGTGGCGCTGGGCGCGTTTGGTGCGCACGGGCTGAAGTCGACGCTCGCCACGCTGGGCACGACTGAGAGCTTCGAAATCGCGGTGCGTTATCAATTCTTTCACGCGCTGGCGATGCTCGTCGTCGCGCGCCTGCGTCCCTTCCAGGCTGGCGCATGGTGGTGCTTCGCGGCGGGCACTGTCGTCTTCAGCGGCAACCTCTACGTCCTCGCCCTCACGGGTGTGAAATGGCTTGGCGCCATCACTCCGCTCGGCGGGGTGGCTTTTCTCGCCGGGTGGTTGTGGCTCGTCTTCCGCGCGCCACGTGATTGAATCTCACGTTGATGGACGACACGGAATTTCCCAAACAACTCGGCGCGCTCTGGGCGCCGTGGCGCGTTGAATATTTTGAGCAGAAGCCGGCGGACCCTGATTTCCTGCTCGAGGCGGCAAACGCCACCGATGACACCGCGCACCTGGTGCTGCGCCGGGGCAAGGGCGCATTCCTGATGATGAATCGCTATCCGTACTCCTCGGGCCACCTGATGGCCGTGCCCTACCGGAAAGTTGCGGGACTCACGGAACTCACCGACCCCGAAAAACTCGAGTTGTGGCAGCTTGCGGAAATCGCACAGGACGCCTTGCGCCGGGTGATGCGCGCGGAGGGCTTCAACCTGGGCCTCAACCTCGGTGCCTGCGCTGGCGCGGGTGTCGCGGACCATTTGCATCTCCACATCGTGCCGCGCTGGGCTCACGACCAGAATTTCATGCCGGTGATTGCGCAGACCCGCATCATTCCCGAGGGCTTGAGGCCGCTCTACGAGAAACTGTTCGCCGCTTTGTCAAACCGGTGATCGCGGCTACTTGAGCGAGGCAAGAAATTCACGCGCCGATTTCCTCACTGTTTCCTTCTCGGCCTCGGTCCTCTTTTCCCACGTCCGCACCATCATGGAGACGCGCGGATTGGCGCGAAAGCGATCCGCGTGGCGGTCAAAGAAATTCCAGTAGAGGTAGTTGAAAGGGCAGGCGTCCGGGCCCGTTTTCACGGACGGCCGGTAACGGCAGCCCGAGCAATAGTCGCTCATTTTTGAGATGTATCCGGAACCCGCGACGTAGGGCTTTGTCGCCATGAAACCGCCGTCGGCGTGCAACACCATGCCAATCACATTGGCTGCCATCACCCAGTCAAAGGCGTCGCAATACATCTCGAGATACCAGCGGAGCGCCTGGCGCGGTTCGACCTCGGCGAGGATCAGGAAGTTTCCCAGTACCATCAGCCGCTGAATGTGGTGATTGTAGGCGGTGTCGATGACCTGGGTCAGGCAATGCCGCAGGCAATTCAAATCCGTCCGTCCCGTGTAGAACCAAGCAGGCAGTGACCGGTGTGCGTCGAGCCGGTTCAACTCCATATAGCCGGGCATCTTCAGCCAGTAGACGCCATTGATGAACTCGCGCCACCCGATGATTTGCCGCGTGAAGCCCTCGACAGAATTGAGCGGAGCGGTGCCGTTGTGGTACGCCTCCATGGCCGCCTCGACGCATTCCGCCGGCGACAACAACCCGAGGTTGAGCAACGGCGACAGGATCGAGTGATAGAGCAGCGGGTCTTCGGACCACATCGTGTCCTCAAACGGCCCGAAATTCGCCAGGCGCTCGCGCACGAAACGCTGCAACCAGCGCAGAGCGCCGGCGCGATCGACGGGAAGCCAGAATCCATCGGCCTTGCCGGGGTGATCGGGAAACTCCCGGCCGACGAGCGCGATCACCTCGCGCGTAAGATCATCCGGCTCCTCGCGGACCGGCAAGTTTCGCCGCGCGGGACGCGTCTTCGCAAATTCGGCGAAGGTCCGGCGATTTTCTGCATCCAGATTCCAGTTCCCACCCTCGGGCTTTCCGTCGTCATCCACCAAGTAGCCCAGCTTCAGCCGCATTCGCCGGTAGTGATTCTCCATCAACAGCCGCTTGCTCTTCCCCGCCCAGCGTTGGAAGTCCGCGCGACTGCACAGAAAGAAGTTTGTCGGCAGGAGATCGATCGGCGTCCCGAGCCGCGGGCGCAGCGCGGGAATCGCCTGCGCCATGGGCCAGTCGTTTGGCTCCATCAGCACGAGGCGTGACGGACGACAATTTTCCACATGCCGGAGCAACGCGGTGGTGAAGTCCGGCGTCTCCGCCAGGAAATGGTAGTCCACCTTCCAGCCGGCCGCGCGGAGGTCGGCCGCAAAATGCCGCATCGCGGAGTAGATGAGCACGAGCTTTTGCTGGTGATAGCGCAGCAGGCTGCCGCGCGGGCGCGACTCGACGAGGAGCACCACCGCATCCGCGCGAGGTCCGCCCAGCAGCGCCGGATGGCGCAGCGTCAATTGGTCGCCTAAGATCCAAATCGTCTCCATCACTTCCTTTCGCCGCGCGACGCCATTATGTCGCGGACTTCCCGAAGAGCCGCTCGTGTTCCTCGACGAGGTAACGGTCCGTCATGCCCGAAAGATAATCGCAAACCGTGCGATGCAGTCCCTCCTCCGCGAGCCGCGTGGCGGTTGCCTTGCCAAGCAGATTTGGCGACGTCAGGTAGGCCTCGAAAACATGCTCGAGGCGGCCGCAGGCGCGATGATTCACCTCGGCCACCGCCGGATGAAAATATAAATTTTGGTAGAGAAAACGCCGCAGTTGCTGGTTCGCCACCAGCAATGGCTGGCTGTAGCGAATAAGCAAATCGGGATGTCGTCGCACCTCATCCACGCTGCGCACCCCTGCCGCCTCAATGCCCGCGTTGCTGGTCGCAATGACGTCCTGAACCTCGCGGTCGATAATCGTTCGGATGATGGCGTCGGGCACCCCGGAGTCGGACAAACGCGGGAATCTCGTCCGGGCCAGCCCGCGGCACTCCACCCACAGCGGCACCTCGTCGAGCGAGGCCTCGGTGATCAACCCTGAATCCAGGCCGTCATCGAGATCGTGGCTGTAGTACGTGATTTCATCGGCCAAATTGGCGAGCTGCGCCTCCAGCGATGGGCTCGGATACGACCCGGCCTCCGTGGCATGGGGCGGCGGATCGTAGAACGCGCGGTGCTTCTTCAGCCCTTCGATGACCTCGAAGCTCAGGTTGAGGCCGCGAAAATCCGGATAGGGCGACTCGATGGACTCCACGATGCGCTGACTTTGCTCATTGTGATCGAATCCCCCGTGGCCGCGCATCAGCCGATCCAGCGTCTCCTCGCCCGAATGGCCGATGGGCGGATGACCGAGGTCGTGGGCGAGCGCGATCGCCTCGACCAGATCCTCGTTCAACCCGAGCGCCCGGGCGATGGTGCGGCCGATCGCAGCGACTTCGATCGTGTGCGTCAGGCGCGTGCGGAGATGATCGCCGGTGCCATTGAGGAAGACCTGGGTCTTGTATTCAAGCCGGCGGAAGGCCCGCGAGCGAAGAACGCGATCGCGATCTCGCTGGAAGACGGGGCGAAACGGATGCGGCTCCTCGGCATGCGTGCGCCCGGCGGAGCCGCGGCTGGATTGCGCGTAGGGCGCGAGCCGACTCGACTCGGCTTCCTCCATCTGCTCGCGGGTCTGGCGCATGGGCCGGCTAGAAATCCCGTTCGAGCAGATGATTGGCCAGTTCCCGCAGACGCTCCCCGCGGGCGCCGAAGACCTTGAGCGCCGCATGCGCTTCCGCTGTGAGCCGCCGCGCCTCAGCTTTCGCGCCCGGCAGACCGAGAATCGAGGGATAGGTCGCCTTCTTGGCCGCGACGTCCTTGCCGGCGCTCTTGCCGAGCTTCTCGCTCGTCTGCGTGACATCGAGAATGTCGTCGATCACCTGGAATGCGAGACCCAGCGCGTGCCCGAAGCGGGTGAGCGCCTTCAGCTCCCCGGCCGGTGCGTTCGCGCTCATGCCGCCGAGCCGGATCGAGGTCGTGAGCAGCGCGCCCGTCTTGCACTCGTGAATGAAACGCAGTTGCGCCTCGGTGGTGCGACGGCCCTCGCCCTCGAGATCCGCCACCTGGCCGGCAATCAACTTCAAACTCCCCGCCGCGTGCGCCAACTCGCGCACCAGGGCGCGCATGTCGTACCGCGACCAGGTTTCGGCGTGACCCAAAATCTCAAACGCGATCGTCAGCAAGCCGTCGCCCGCTAGGACCGCCATGCCGTCGCCGAACACCTTGTGATTCGTCGGTCGTCCGCGACGAAAATCGTCGTTGTCCATCGCGGGAAGGTCGTCGTGGATCAACGAATAGGTGTGGATGCACTCGACGGCGCAGGCCAGCGGCAGCGCAGCTTCAATCGTCCCCCCACAGGCCTCACCGGCGGCGAGGCAGAGAATGGGTCGCAACCGCTTGCCGCCGGCGAACAACGAATAGCGCATCGCCTTGTGAATCGTCGCCGGCTTCCGGGTGGCCGGAGGCAGAAAGCGATTGAGCGCGGCGTCGACGCGTTTGGAGCGCGCGGACAGGTAGAGTTTCAGCGGGGACATGGGATCGTTCGAGCCAGGCGGACGGCCGCCGTGCCCGGCAAGAGAACCGCTTCAATCCGCAATCCGCAATCCGAAATCCGCAATTCTTACAGCAGTTCCGCGATTTGCACCGCGTTTAGTGCCGCGCCCTTGAGCAACTGGTCGCCCGCGATCCACATCGCCAGGCCGTTCTCGAACGCGCAGTCCATCCGGATCCGGCCGACCTCGCAATCGTCCTGGCCCGCGCAATGCAGCGGCATCGGGTACGCGTTTTTCGACGGGTCGTCGACCACGCGCAGGCCCGGTGCCCCGGCCAGCACCGCGCGCGCGGCGGCGACCGTGACCGGTTGGTCGAACTCGGCGTTCACCGCGATCGAGTGCGCGCGATACACCGGCACGCGCACGCAGGTCGCGGAGAGCCGCAGCGCCGGGTGATGCAAAATCTTGCGCGCCTCGTCCTGCATCTTCACCTCCTCGCCGGTGTATCCGTTCGCGCGGAACGAATCGATGTGGGGCAGCACGTTAAAGGCGATCTGGTGCGGGTAGACGCTTTTCTCGATCGGCCGTCCGGCGACGCTGGCCTCGATTTGCCGGCGCAATTCCTCGATCGCCTTGGCTCCGGTCCCGGAGACGGCCTGGTAGCTGGCGGCGAAAACGCGCTTCAATCCGAACGCGCGATGCAGCGGCGCCAGCGCCATGAGCGAGACCGCGATGGTACAGTTTGGATTCGCGATGATCCCCTGGTGCCGGGCGGCGTCGGCGGCGTTGACCTCCGGAATGACGAGCGGGACGCCGGCGTCCTGGCGAAACGCGGAGGAGTTGTCGATCACCACCGCGCCGGCTTTCACCGCGGCCGGCGCGAACTGCCGCGAGATTCCGCCGCCCGCACTAAACAGGGCAATGTCGAGGCCGCCAAACGAATCCTCGCGCAGCTCCTGCACTTCGATTTCCCCGCCGGCAAAGCGCACCTTCGTCCCCGCCGAGCGGCCCGAAGCCAGCGCGCGGATGGACGCCACGGGAAATTTCCGCCGGTGGAGAACGTCGAGCATTTCCCGGCCGACCGCGCCGGTGGCCCCGACAATGGCAATGTGCTTGGCTTTCATGTTCGCGCGGATAACAAAATGGATTGGGACCTTACCGCAGACCGGCTTCCTGTCACCGTCGAACCTATTCCATGCCAGCCCGCCGCAGCCTTCGCGTTTCCATCGCCCGGCAGATCCTCGAGGTCGTTTCGTCCGCTGGCATCGTTCTGCGGCGCTATCGTGTGTCGACCTCGGCGCGTGGAACCGGCTGCCGCGGCGGAAGCCTGCGGACGCCGACCGGCCGCTTTCGCATTTGCGGGAAGCATGGACGCGGCGCGCCCGTCGGCATGGTCTTTCAGGAGCGAAAGGCAACCGGTCGGATCGCGCGCCAGGGCGAGCCGGGCGATCTCGTTCTGACGCGGATTCTCTGGCTGGAGGGGCTCGATCGCGCCAACGCCAACACGCGGGCGCGCTTTATCTACCTCCACGGCACCAATCACGAATCCCGGCTCGGTCGACCGGCGAGTCACGGCTGCGTGCGCCTGAGCAATCGGGACGTCGTGGAGCTTTTTTCGCTGGTCCCGCGCGGGACTCTCGTGCACATCTCTTAGGCACCGCTTAGAAAACCGTTGCTAATTGAACGCCAATGGGCCAAATGACGCCCTTGTCGCATACTGCTAAGAAAGGAAGGTGAACACTAGAAACCATGAAAGCCATTAAAGTTATCGCTATCGTTGCCGTCGCTGCCGCGGCGCTCGGATTGGGCGCCTGCGCGTCCCAGCCGGCCCCGGCTCCCGCTCCGGCCCCAATGACCAGGACGAAGTAATTCGTCGCAACCTCTGATTGCGCCGCCGGACTCACGCCGGTGCTGACGTCAGAAAAACAATTTGCCCGGATTGAGCAGGCCGCAACGCCTGCTCAATCCGGTTCTATTTTGGCGGCCGCACCGGCTGGGCGTGACTCAGGGATTCGCCGCATCTCGCCTCGCAAATCCACCGGCAGATCCCTCCGCCTCTCGCGTACTCCCTGGATACCCAGCGCTACCGTCACGTCCCGGGCCGACTCTGGACAATGCTCGAAGCGCCCCCGGAGACAAATCCCGAGCGCAATCGAGTCCCGGTGGTCCGCGTGAAGCCGATGCGACGCGATCAGCAGCGCCAGCAGCGTCGCCAAAAAGTGAATCCCGCGAATGTTCGGGCTGGTTGACAAACTCGACGCGCGAGGCAGATGCTCGCAAACGCGGAGAAATTGTCATCCGTTGTAACACGTCTCCATGGGTCGTTTCGTTCAAATTTTCTCCCCAGACACAACTCGCTGGATCGCCGCGCTCTCGGCGATGACATTATGCCTCGGGGGCTGCGAGCGCCTGGGCGTGGTTCGCCACGATCCACAAAAGCAGCTCCAGCTCGGTGCCGAACGCCTCGCGGCGCGCGATTTCCGCGGCGCGGTTTCAGCCTACGAAAACGCGCTCGACGGCACCCCGAAGACCGCCGAGGCGCATTTCCGTCTCGCGCTGATTTATTACGACAATCTGCAGGACCCGGTCGGCTCGATTCACCATTTCCGACGCTATCTCGAAGTCGCGGGTGATGGTCCGCTCGCCAAGCAAGCCCGCGCCAACATCGCCCGAGCCGAGATGAATCTTTCCACCACCTTGAGCAACGGCACGCTCGTCAGCCGGGGCGAGGCCACGCGGATCCGCAGCGAGAATCTCCAGCTCAAGCAGCAGCTCGCGATCGCCAAGGCCAGCCCGCCACCGGCGACCAAGGTTGCCGGCAAGGGTGGCACTGTCGACGCCGACGAGGTGGCTACGGGCGGCAAGGCCACCCAGCGCGCCGCGGCGGCCGCCGTGAAGGAGGCGGAGCGCAAGGCGCAGGCCGAAACCCGCACCTACCGGGTTCAGCCGGGCGATACCTTGCAGGGCATCTCGCGAAAATTCTACCAGACGCCCAACCGCGCGTCAGACATCCTCGACGCCAACCTCAATTCCCTGCCTGACGAATCGAAACTCCGCTCCGGCATGACCCTCATCATTCCGTAATCCGGCGACCGCCCGGAAAGACCTACCGCAGGCGCCGGTCCTTTTTCGGCGCGTGGTGCCGGAGCGTGCGCGAAAAATCCTTTTCCGCGCGATTGAGCCAGTCGCGCAGCGTGTCGACGGAGATGGAATCGGCGCCGAATGCATAAACGGTCTGGCGCTCCATGCGGTCGGAGGTCGCGACCGTGATGCTCCGCTTCGCGGCGTACTTGGCGACGAGCCGTTCAATGATGTCGTCGGCCGTGGTGTTCGTCGACGAGTAGAAAATCTGGATCCCGGCCTCCTCGGTGGTCTCGCTCAAGCGGCTGCCGCGGCCATCGAAAACCACCACCACACGCGTGCCGGTCTGGTCCTGGTAATTCGTCAGCTGACGGACCAGCACCTCGCGTGCAGCCTCGCGCCGACGTTCATGCATCGCCCGTAATTCTGGCCAGCCGAAGATGACCGAGTGGCCGTCGACGATGAGGTATTCCGACATCGGAATCTCGAAACTCGAAACTCGAACCTCGAAGAAAACTCAAAGTAGAAAACCCCAGCAAGTCGCAAGAGGGCTGTCCGCCCGCGTCAGGCAGCACCCCGTTTTGGAGCTTGCTGCCCTTAAACTTACTTCGAGTTTCGAATTTCGCACTTCGAGTTTCCGCCGCGGCGGACCGTTACTCAACCGTTGGCACGGCAGCAGGGGACGTTGCGGCGGCCGCCGCCGCCTTTTTCGCGGCGGCCGGTTTCTTGGCCGCCGCGGCGGGCTTCGCCTTGACCGCGGGCTTCTTTGCAGCATCTTTGCGGGCCACATACGCGGCACGACGCTTCCGTTTGATCACTTTATTGTATTGCTTGCCCATAGAAGGTGATTAGAGGGGTTCGGCGGTCCCGGGGGCCCTTCGCTCTCATCGGAGAACGGCGGGCGGGAGTGCCGTCGGAATCAGATTCCGGCCCGTTTATCGGGCGGCCACTTTTGGTCAGAGAAGTCCTTTAGCACCGTTTTCCATGGAGACAATTCGTAACATCGCCATCATCGCCCACGTCGACCACGGCAAGACCACGCTCGTGGACCAGTTGCTGCGTCAGTCGGGCACCTTCCGCTCCAACCAGAAAACCGAGGAGCGCATGATGGACAGCATGGACCTCGAGCGCGAAAAGGGCATCACGATCCGCGCCAAGAACGCCGCCTTCAAATACAAGCATTACCACGTCAACATCGTCGACACCCCCGGCCACGCCGATTTCGGCGGCGAGGTGGAGCGCATCATGAAGATGGTCGACGGCGTGCTGCTCGTGGTCGACGCGCACGACGGCCCGCAGGCGCAGACGAAGTTTGTGCTGCGCAAGGCGCTCGAGGCCGGCGCCAAGCCCATTGTCGTGATCAACAAGATTGACCGCGAAAACTCCCGCCCGCATGAGGTGCTCGACATGGTGTTCGAGCTTTTCCTCGAATTGAATGCCACGGACGCGCAGCTCGATTTCCCAACGATTTACGCCAGCGCCAAGGGTGGTTACGCAATGAACGACATCAAGGACGAGGCCAAGGACCTGACGCCCCTCTTTGACGCGATCATCAAGCACATTCCCCCGCCCCCGGCCGGCAAGGAGACGTACTTCCAGATGCTCGTCTCGAATCTCGACTACAGCGATTACCTCGGCCGCATCGCCTATGGGCGCGTCAGCAGCGGGCGCATTCGCGTGGGCGACAGCGCGGTCTGCATTCACGGCGACGGCCGGCGCGAGCGCGCGACCGTCACGGCGCTCTTCGGCCACCAGGGCATGGAGAAGATCGAACTGCAGCATGCGCAGGCGGGCGACATCATCGGCCTGGCGGGCTTTGAGGACACGTTCATCGGTGAGACCCTGACCGACAGTGAGGAGCGTCCGGCGTTGCCCTTCACGCAGATCGATCCGCCGACCATCACGATGGGCATCCTGGTGAACGATTCGCCCGGGGCCGGCAAGGAGGGGAAGTTCCTCACCGCGCGGCATCTGCGCGAGCGCTTGATTCGCGAGACGCGCACCAACGTCTCCATTCAGGTGCGCGACACCGACGTTGCCGCCGCGTTTGAATTGCGGGCCCGCGGCGAAATGCAGATCGCCATCCTGGTCGAGCAAATGCGCCGGGAGGGCTTCGAGCTTCTCGTGTCGCGCCCCGAGGTCATTTACACCCGTGACGAGGGTGGCAGCGTGCTCGAGCCGTTCGAGACCCTCTACGTCGACGTGCCGAACGAAAATCTCGGCGACGTGCTCCAGGGCCTAGCGACCCGCAAGGGCGAGGTCGAGAACATGGTGCACCACCCCAAGAGTGTGGCCGTCACCGCGGTGGTGCCGACGCGCGGCTTGATCGGCTTCGAAACCGACCTCGTGAATCTCACGAAGGGCCTCGGCATCATGAGCCATATTTTCCGGGAATACGGACCGCACAAGGGCGAGATTCCCAGCCGCAACCGCGGCGTGCTCGTGGCGATGGAAAGCGGCATCTCGACAGCCTATGCGCTCAACAACGTTCAGGAACGCGGCCGGTTGTTCATCGGCGCCCAGGAAATCGTTTACGAGGGCATGATCGTCGGCGAAAACGCCCGCCCGGACGACATCATCGTCAACCCCTGCAAGGCCAAGCACCTGACCAACATGCGCAGCCAGGGCGACGGCAAGGGCATCTCGCTCGAGCCGCCGCTCCGGATGAGTCTCGAGCGCGCGCTGGAATACATCTCCGACGACGAGTACGTGGAAGCCACGCCCAAGTCGCTGCGGTTGCGGAAAAAGGTGCTCGACGCCAACAAGCGGAAGCGCGCCGCCCAGAAGATCACGGCGGCGTTCGCCGAGGTGTAGGACGGCGCCTCGGAATCCGCGATTGACAAGCGGCTCGAACGCCCTTTTACTCCCGGCACGGTTCGCACTCCGCCCGCCGCTCTGGGACATCGGCCCTGAGGTTATTTGCCGGGCAACACCGTTTCCGCAACGTCACCCGACGTTTGCACCGTTGGAGGCCTCCGTGTCTCTCCGTCCGTTCGTATTCGTCAGATTCCCACCTATGGCTGGCCACAGTAAATGGTCCAAGGTCAAGCGTATCAAAGGTCCGCTTGACGTGAAACGTGGTCAGCTTTTCAGCCGACTCTCGAAGGAAATTACCCTGGCCGCGAAGATGGGCGGCGGCGATCCCTCCGGCAATATCCGGTTGCGAGCCGCCATCCAAAGCGCGCGGGATCAGAACATGCCCAGCGACAACATCGAACGCGGCATCAAGAAGGGCACCGGCGAACTCGAAGGCAACGCGATGGAGGAAATGGTCTACGAAGGCTACGCCCCCGGCGGGGTGGCCCTCCTAATCGAAACCGCCACCGACAACAAGAACCGCACCGCCTCCGACATCCGCTTGATTTTCACCAAGCACCACTGCCACCTCGCCGCCGTGGGAAGCGTCGCCTACCTCTTCCAGCGCAAGGGCCTTATCACCGTGCCCCGCTCGGCGGCCGATGAGGATCGCATCATGGAAATCGCCCTCGACGCCGGCGCCCAGGACCTGGTCAACACCGGGGAATCCTACGAAATCACCACGCCGGTCGATCGATTTTATGCGGTCGCTGAGGCCCTGCGCAAAGGCGGTGTCATCCCCGATTCGCAGAAGCTCATCTACCTCCCGAACACGCTGGTCACGGTCGCCGACGAGCACGTCGCCCAACAGGTCATGCGCCTGCACGATGCGCTCGAGGAAAACGACGACGTGCAACACGTGCACATGAACCTCGAATTGCCCGAGGCGTTGCTGGCCAAGCTCTCGGCCTGAACCGGCCCTCTCCCCAAAAAATATCCCAGTTTTCCCGCGACACCCGGCGCCAAACCCCGCGTCGGCCACCTCTCAACCATTTCTGCTCTCACCCCATGATCGAACCCACTGAATCCAAAGCACCCGGCGAAGCCACGACCGCGGACAAACCCGTCCGCAAGCGCCGCACCAAGGCCGAGATCGAGGCCGCGAAGGCCGACGAAGGCGCCAAGCCGAAACGCGCGCGCCGACCGAAAGCCGACAACGCGACCGAGCCGATGCCCTCAAGCGAAGCTCCGACTGCAATCGAACTGGCCCGTCCGGCGCCGAGCGAGCACGCGCCGCAGGCGCAGCCGGCACCCACGCCGGAAGGCTGGAGGCCCGGCCAAAACGAGCCAGCGCGCCAAGAGGGCGGCGGCGGGCAGCCGCACCAGCAGGGCAATTATCAGCGTCGCTTCGACAAATTCCGCTTCCGCGAGCGCTTCCGCGACCGCGGTCCGCAGCAGGGCGGCGGTCAGCCGGGTGGCGGCAATGGCGCCGACAATCAGCGCAACCATCCGCAATTTCAGGGCGGCGGGCAGCGAGAGCCGCAATTTCAAGGTGGCGGACAACGCGACCGGAATGATCGCAACGATCGGAACGACCGCCCGGACCGGGGCGAACCCCAGGGCGGCGGCGCGCAGGTGTTTGAGCGCGACCCGAACCAGCCCATTGAATACAGCGAGGGCATTCTCGAGCTTTCCGGCAAGGGTTTCGGCTTCCTGCGCGAGGCCAAGCGCCAGTTTGCACAGCATCCGCTCGATACCTTTGTCACGCCCGAGGTGTGCCGGCGCTTCAACCTGCGCGACGGCATGATGATCAAGTGCGAAACCCGCCGCAGCAACCGCGGGCCGCAGATGTACAAGCTCACGTCCATCCACGGCGAGGATCCCGAGAAGCAGCGCGTCGCGCCCATCTTCGAGGAACTCACCGTCGTGAATCCGAAGAAGCGCATCAAGCTCGAGACGGTGCCCGATCGCTACACGACGCGCATCATGGATCTCATGACGCCGATCGGCAAAGGCCAGCGCGGCCTGCTGGTCGCGCCGCCCCGCACGGGCAAGACCACCCTCCTCCAGCATATCGGCGAGGCCGTGGTGAAAAATCACCCGGAGATTCACCTCATCATCCTGCTCGTCGACGAGCGGCCCGAGGAAGTCACCGAGTTGAAGCGCACCGTGCCGACCGCCGAGTTGATGGCCAGCTCGAATGACAGTGACCTCAAGAGCCACACCAAGATCGCCTCGCTCGCGATGGAACGCGCCAAGCGGCTCGTGGAAATCGGCAAGGACGTGTTCATCCTGCTCGACTCGATCACCCGCGTCGGCCGCGCGTTTAACAACGTGCAGACCGGCGGCCGCACCATGTCGGGCGGCATCGACGCCCGCGCGATGGAAATCCCGCGCAAGATTTTCGCCGCGGCGCGCAACACCGAGGAAGCCGGCTCGCTCACCATCATGGCGACCGCGCTGATCGAGACGGGCAGCCGCATGGACGACGTCATCTTCCAGGAGTTCAAGGGCACCGGCAACATGGAGCTCGTGCTCGACCGCAAGATCAGCGACCAGCGCATCTATCCGGCGGTGGACATCTTCCAATCCGGCACCCGCCGCGAGGAGTTGCTGCTCGCTGAGTGGGAGCTGGAGAAGATCAACACGATCCGCCGCGGCCTCGCAGGCTACAAGCCGATCGAGGCGATTGAGCGGCTGCTCAGCTTCATGAAGAAGTACCCAACCAACGCCCAGATGCTCGCGAGCATCCCGGGGTAGGCGGTGAAAGGTAGGGACGACCGTCCTCGGTCGTCCCAAACTGGCGAGACGGATCATCTTGGCAAGGCGCGCGAACCGTGGTTTCGATCATGCGCGCATTGTTTGGGACGACCAGGGACGGTCGTCCCTACCTTGTGTCATTCCGTTGAACGATTCGGCGCCCCCGCCGTCTGAATCGGTGCGCCTGACCATGAAATCCACCGCCCAGACCATCGAAGTCGAGGTACTCCCGCCGGAAAGCAAATCCAGCGCGACTCCAGCCGCGTCCGATCGCAGGATGGATCAGTGGCTCGCGGTTCTCGCATGGGTCATGGATGACTTCTTTCGTGTGCCTGGCACCAAGCGCCGGTTCGGTCTCGACCCCCTCATCGGGCTCATCCCCGGCGTTGGCGGAGGGGCCACCGGCGCGCTCAGCGCCTTCACCATCTTCCGCGGCGCCCAATGCGGCGTGCCGAAAATCGTTCTTGCACGCATGGCGCTCAACATCCTGATTGATTCCGGCGTCACGTTGCTTCCGGTCGTGGGCGATGCGTTTTCCTTTTGGTTCAAATCCTTTGCCCGCAATCACGCGCTGTTGCTCAAGCACGCGGGCGATCCCGCCGTGCCGCGACCGTCGACCCTCGGCGACAAGATTTTCGTCTGGTCGCTGATCGCGGGGGCCATCCTCATCCCGCTGGCGGCTTTCTTTCTGACTGCCGCGCTCGTTTACCGGTTGCTCGGGCACCTGTTCGGCTGATCCAAATTCGCGCGCAAGCGGCGTTGCGTCGAAGGGCCGGAACCGCGAAATTCCACGCATGGGAGATGCAGCATCGCCCGTGGTCCTCGTCCACGGCATCTGGATGACCGGCGTGGAATTGCTCCCGCTGGCCGCGCGGCTCCGCCTGGCGGGATTCGCGCCGAGCATTTTCCGCTACGCCTCCGTGCGCGGGGATCTCGACTCCAGCGCCGGACAACTCGCCGCCTGGCTGGCGCGGCTTGGCGTCCCGCGCTGCCACATCGTGGCGCACAGCCTCGGCGGGCTCATCGCCTGGCGCGCGGTGCATCACTTCATCGATCCCGCGCACGTCGGGCGCGTGGTCGCGCTGGGGACTCCGTTCCGCGCCGGCCGCACCGCCCAATGGCTCGCGTCGCGGCCGGCCACCCAATGGACCCTCGGCCGCACGATGGGCCCGCTCGTCCACCACGGCACGAACTGCCATTGGGAATCGCCCACCGAGATCGGGGTCATCGCCGGGACACGCCCCTTCGGCATCGGCAGAATCTTCGGCGCCTTGCACGGGCCAAATGACGGGGTCGTCGCGCTCGACGAAACGCGTCTGCCCGGCGCACACGCCCACATTGCGATCCCCACCTACCACTCCGGACTCGTGCTCTCGCGCCAGGCGAGCGCACTGACGGCCCGATTTTTGCGGGAAGGCCGCTTTGGCAATTCCACCTAGGCAGTCGCGCCCGGGTGGAATGCGGCGCGTGCGGCCGTGGCCAGCTCGAGCGCAGCGCCAATCGTTTCCGCGAGGAACGTCGCGTGACCCATCTTCCGACCGGGTTTCGCGGTGCGTTTGCCGTAGAGATGAAGTTTGGCGGACGGCTCGCGCAGGATCGGCGACCAGTCCGGCGCGCGTTCCGGCCCGGGCCACAATTCACCGAGCAGATTGATCATGACCGCCGGCGAATGTTGTCGCGGGTCGCCCAGCGGCACATCGCAGACGGCACGCGCGTGCTGCTCGAATTGGCTCGTGACGCAGGCATCGATCGTGAAATGTCCGGAATTGTGTGGACGCGGCGCGAGTTCGTTCACGAGCAGCGCACCCGTTTTCGTGAGAAACAACTCCACTGCGAGCAGCCCCTCAACTTGCAGCGTCTCCGCAATCGATCGGGCCAGCGCCTCGGCTTCGCGATGCACTTCCGGCGGGAAGCGGCCGGGCGCGATGGAGACCGCGAGAATGTGGTCCTCGTGCTGATTCTCGGCGACGGGAAACGTCACGATCTCGCCGCCCGGCCGCCGTGCGCAGATGACCGACAGCTCTGCCTCGAAGTCGATCCACGCCTCGAGCACGCCGCGCCGATGCTTGGAATCATCGCCCACTCCGGCCCAGTCGTGCCAGGCAGCCAGTGCCTCCTCGCCCGGGTCGATCTTGCGCTGGCCCTTGCCGTCGTATCCAAACTCCGCGGTCTTCAGCACCGCGCGCGGTCCAATCTCGGCCAGCGCCGCCGTCAGTTCGGCCGGCGAATTCACCACGCGAAACGGCGCGCACGGGAAGCCGTGGTCGCGCAGGAAGATCTTCTCCCGCTCGCGATGCTGCGTGACGTGCAGCACCGCGCCGCGCGGCCGCACCGGTGCGTGGCGTTCGATTCGCTCAAGCGCCTCGACCGGGATGTTTTCGAACTCCAGGGTCGCGACATCGACCGATCGCGCGAATTCCTCCAGCGCCGTCGTGTCGTCAAACGGGGCCCGAAACACGCGCTCGCAGACCACGCCCGCCGGCGGCTCGGGATGCGGGTCGAACAGGTGCACGCGGTAACCCAGCGGACGCGCGGCCAGCGCGGTCATCCGGGCGAGCTGCCCGCCGCCAAGCAACCCAATGGTGGAGCCGGATGGAATCATGCGGGTGAACGTTTTTCCGGTCGCCCCGCCGCCACGCATCGGGTGCGCAACTTCGCGTCGTGCAGCGCGAGCAGCCGGATCGCAAAGTGGGCGGCATCGACCGCCCCGTCGGCCCCAACGCGAAACGTCGCCACCGGGACGCCGGCCGGCATTTGTGCCATCGAGAGCAGTGCGTCGAGACCGTCGAGCGACTTCGAGCGCACCGGCACGCCGAGCACGGGCAACGGGGTGAGTGCCGCCGTCATGCCCGGCAGGTGCGCGGCGCCGCCGGCCGCGGCGATGATGCATTTCAAGCCGCGCTTTCGGGCGGACGTCGCATAATCGTAAAGCAGCTTGGGGGTCCGGTGCGCGCTGACGATCCGGTGCTCAAAGGCCACGCCGAATTCCCTCAGGATCTGCGCGCCGGGCTCGAGCGTCGGCCAGTCGGACGCGCTGCCCATGATCAGGCCAATGACAGGTTTGATTTTGGTGCGCATCAGGCGGAGCCAAGCTTCTCGAACTCACGGCAATTTCAAAGCCGGATCCGCGAGCGCGCGTTCCAAATCGCCCGGATGGTTGTACTCCCAATACGGCAACTTGAGGCTGTGCTTCAATTTCAGCACGCCGCCGTCAGGCGCCCGCCACTCGCGCAAACGGTGCGGAAACACGGCATCGAGCACGAAGGTGTCGCGCCCCTTTGGCTGATCGACATCCACGACAATGGTCGCGCCTTCCTTGCGATACGAAATCTTCGCCGGCACAAACGGGAAGTCTCCGCGCTTGGCCGTGATGGCGGTCGGGGCCAGCGGCACCGTGAAGCTGTCCGTCGCCCTGGTGAAATCGATGCTGCGCACGCGCGCCGGCAACTCGTCGTAAAAAATCCCGCCTGCCGGGCTCGGCACCTCGACCGTGCCGCTGACCTGCCCCTCCCAGTAAGTGTCGAAACGATAAGTCCACGAGTCGCCCTGGTCCCGCGGGCGGGTCGCGACCTTGAAGGTGTTCCCGCACGAATCGTTGCTGGTGAGCGACCACTTGATGTGCCGCGCGTTTTCGGGTGTCCAAAAAGAGCTGTGCATCTGTTGATACACGTACACGCCCGTCCGTACGCGCAGGATTTGATTCAGCTTCAGCACCGGATAGGTGCCGGGGCGATCCCACTGGTCAGCCTTCACCATGGCCTGCGGGGCGAAGTCCTCGCGTACCAGGACGTGGATGACTTCCGCCGGCTGGGGCGCGCCGTAGTGCGCGGCGGTACCCTCGTAGATGTTGAATTCCGCCTTCCCGTCGAGCCAGTACGCATCATTCATGAATGCCGGCGAAAAATCCGCCCGCATCACCCAAGCGGCACATAGCGAACTGAGCACGAAGGCGAAACATTTCATAGGAACGACAGATTTGCGCAGGCTAACACAGATTTGGAGAGATAGGACGCGGCAGATTCTTCTCCAAAAAAAATCTGCGTAAATCTGGGGTTAGATCATTGCACGGTGCCATCGGACCCACGCTGGTGTTCGAACCGCCGTGTCAGAAACCAGCGGACGCCGAACATGTCGGCCGTGGCGCGGAAGGCGCGGTTGGCCAGGCCGTATTTACTCTCGCCGAAGCGCCGCGCGCGATGGCGCACGGGCTGTTCCGCGAGCGTAAAGCCGGCCCCTTTCACCAGCGCGGGGATGAACCGGTGCATGCCCTTGAAGGGGATGAGCGCGGCGACGCACTCCCGGCGCATCACCTTGATCGTGCAGCCGGTGTCGCGCACGCCGTCGCCCACAAACCAGCCGCGCACCGCATTGGCGATGGCCGCGGTCGCGCACTTCGACCAGCTATCCTGGCGCGAGACGCGGTAACCGCACACGAGATCGATCCTGGACCGCTGGAGTGCAGCGAGCAGCGGCAGGAGGTCCGAGGGATCGTTCTGCAAATCGCCGTCGAGCAGGCCGACGTAAACGCCGCGCGCCGCCTTCATGCCGGCATAGAGCGCCGCGCTCTGTCCCGTGTTCCACCTGAACTCAATGATCCGCGTGCGTTCATCGCGCTGGATCTGGTCCCGGGTCGAATCGGTCGAACCATCGTCCACCAGGATGAGCTCGTAATCACAACCGGCGAGCGCCGTCGCAATCTCCTGTTGCAGAATTGGGACGTTGTCCTCCTCGTTGAACAGGGGAACGACGATGGAGATCTCGGGAGTCATGCGGACGCGCCCGCTCGGCGCCGAGCCTAGAGTGACATGCCCTGATAATGGGACAGCACAAAAAATGTCAGCGTGCGAACCGGCAGGCCGCGGCGCCTGATCTCGTAACGCGCCACGCATTTCCAGGACTCGAACCCCTGCTCGACGGTCGAGGGTGGCGCGGCTGCGTTGGGACTGTCGGTGATGAAGAGGGCGCTGCGGCCAAGAAACCGGTTCTCGCCCACCGCCTCGGGCTGCTCATTCGCCGGCGCCGTGGGAACGGAACCCGGCCTGGCGGCTGCCGGCGCCGGCGGCTCGGTGAATTCGTCATAACGCCCCCAAAATGAAAATTGATTCTGAATCTCCTGCGATTCCGGCAGATAAACCGGCGGATGGCCCGGCTGCTCGATGCGCTTTTCCGGCAGGTAAAAGTTCAGCTCCGCCGCCGTCTGGTATTTGTCTGTGATTAGGAAAATCTTTTCCCCCAGCTCCTGCTCAACCTGTTTGCGGACAGTGCTCACAGCGTCGGCGGTCGCCCGCCAACCGCGGATTCGGCTGCTCGTGTCCTTCTTGTACGGCCACTCCACCCCCAGCTGGCGCACGACATCGGTGTCGAGAATGACGACGGACATCCCCAGCCCAAGCAGAAGCGCGGTCACCGCGAAAACGCCGGCGCCCCGGCTGACGCCCGCGCGCTCTTGCCAGAGCATGGCGGCGAGGACGCAGAGGGCGGGATAGGCCAGCGCGGTCCAGTTCGGTTCGCCGGGCCGGCGCAGTGCCAGCAGCGCGTAAAAACCCAGAATGGGCAGGGTGAACGCGAGAAGGAAGCGCGCCCGCTCGGCGCGGCCCGGTTTGTGCCCGCGCGCTTCCCGCCAGCCGTGGCCGAGGGCGATCATCAGTCCGGCAAAGATCAGCGGCGAGTACACCACCGCCTGCAGGCCCAGAAATTCCCCGAACGCCATCCACTTGAAACCACCCCCGCCAAACCCACCGCGCTCGAGCAGGTGCGTCACCGTGATCCAGGCGTGGTTCGCGTTCCAAATGATCGGTGGCAGCGCGCCCAGACAGGCCACCGCACACATGGTCCAGAATCCGGCGCGCCGCAGCTCCACGCGCCAGCGCGGCACCCACAGGAGGGCCAGCGCAACGCAGGCAAGTTGCAACCCATTCGTATACTTGGACAAAAAACCCAGCGCGATCGCGAGGCCAGCGAGCGCCCAGTACAACGTCCCGCGCGGACTTCGCTCGAGCGCCAGCCACACGCAGAAAATCGCCGCGACCCAGAAAAAAATCGAAAGCGGATCGATGGTCATCAGCACGCCACCGACGTTGAAGATCGGAATCACCGAGATCAGGATCGCCGTCCACACCGCGGTCGCATTGCCGTAGAGCCGGCGCGCCAGCGACGTCAGCAGCAGCGCGGTGCCGAGGCCCAGCAGCGGGCTCCAGAAACGCACCCCGAATTCCGTAGCGCCAAAGAGCGTGGTGCTCGCGCGAATCGCCGCCGCCACGCTGGGACCCTTGGAGTAGTAGCCCCAATCGAGGCGCTCACTCCACATGTAATAGTAAGCCTCGTCCGCCAGCAGCTCGTCGTGGCTGATAATCGTGAGACGCAGCACCGCCACGGCGACCAGAAACAGGACGACAAAGACACGCATGAAACAGGATAAGTGCGATCAGGCCGCCGCGGGCGTCGGTTCGCCAAACAGGTGAGGATAGCGTTCGTGGATGGCGGGGCTGACGCGAGCGCCGAAGCGGTGCCAAAGCCAGCCGAGCGCGGCCAAAAGGAAGAGCGTGAAGGCCACCGCCAGCAGCGCCGTGACAATGACGTCGCTGGGGTGGTGCGCGCCGGTGTAGACGCGCGAATAGCCCACGAGCGCGGCCGCGAAATACGCCAGCCAGCCTCGCCGCCGGAAGAAGACGGCGAAAACCGTGGCCGCGCCAAACAGGTTCATGGTGTGTCCCGAAGGGAACGACCGCCCGTTGCCCGCCGCAATCGTGGCGGGTTCGGTGCCGATGACCTCGGTCAGCGGCTTGCCCAGCGCGAGCAGGCGGGGCTTGATCTGCGGGTCGAGATCGATCCGACGGACATTGGACATATGCTGGGTCGGGCGTGGCCGGTCGAAATGTTTCTTCGCCAGGCCGGCCGCCTGGTTTAGGACGAGCAGGACAATGCCCAGGGATAAGGCGCACATCCGCGCCCGAAATCCCCCGCGCCAGAGCATCAGGACCGCCGCGAGGTAGAAGAACGGCATCCAGAAATCGTAACTGGACGCGATGGCCATGACCCAGTCGAGCACCGGGTGTGTCCATTCCCGATTGATGAGAAACAGGATTCGATCGTCCATGACCGGTGTATGCTTAATCGAAGATGAAGCGCATCGCCCAAGTTTTCTTCGCCGTGGCCACTCTGCAGACCGCGCAGGCCGAATACCCGCCGGCCGCCGCGGTCATGCAGTCCATCCGGCGGGCCCAAGCGAGCCAGAAGATCGATCTCAAGGGTTCGCTCGAAACCCAGCCAGTCGACCTCCTGCAGAAACCAGCCGAGGCGTCGTTCCGGCTGGTCGCCGAGGGCGGCTCCGTGAGTTACCGGTTCAGCGACCCGGAGCCCGTGACCTTGCAAATCAAGCTGGGTGAGACGGACTCCGAGTTGATGCAGACCGGTGGAACCGGGGCCGGCCGGCTGACCCCGGCGAACTTCGCGAAGAAAATCCTCGGCACCGATCTCACGTATGAGGATCTCGCGCTTAAATTCATCTACTGGTCGCGCGGGGCCATCGAGGGCGAGGAGCGGATGAAGACGATCGACGTCTGGCGCCTCCGCTTGCACGCGCCGCCCGGGGGCCGCTCGGCGTATCGCGAAGTCGTGCTCTGGGTCGGCAAACAGAACGGCGCGCTGGTTCGCGCGGAGGGTTTCGATGCAGCCGGAAAACTTACCAAGCGCTTCGAAGTCGTGTCCGCCCAGGTCGTCAATGGCCTCTGGGTGCTGCGCACCATGCGGATTGAGACTTTTGATCCGACGAGCGGGAAGCTGGTCTCGCGGACCCGAATGATAATCGAAGCGCCGAAGGAAACGTAGCTAAAGCGCCGCCACCTTTTCCCGCCAGGCCCGGTAGGCGAAAGGCGAAATTTCCGAGGGTTTGATCTCGCTTCGGCCGCCCCAGAAAACATTGGTGTAACGGACCGGGATTCCCACCGCGCGCAGGTGATCATCGATGGCCGCCTTGTGTTCGAGCAGCCTGGGTTTTTCCGTGCCGTGGGCCACCGCCATGATGTTCACCCCGCCGAATTCCGGACCGCCCTCGCGCCAGTAGCAATGCGTGAGAATCTCGTGCCGGCCCACCTCGCCGCCCGCTTCAAGCTCGCGGCCCACCGGCACGGCCCAGTGGAATAAGCCGTTGAAACGCGTGACTCGCACGCCGCCCTTCGACGGCTTCACGTGCTCTAGAAAAGTGGAGAATCGTCCGATGATGCCGCGACCGTTCAAGGCCTCCGCGGTCGAGCAAAACTCCTCGCAGCTTACGCCGGCTTCCTCCGCGCGCGCCACCCACGGCGAATCGACGATTTCTTCCGGCCGGAATTCGCGTTTGAGCGCCACGAGAATGCGCCAGGTGCTCTCGTCCAGCTCGACGGTCTTCACGGGGATCATGCGCGCCGGCTCATCCGCCCGCGCCCCGGGCTCGAGCGACTTCCGCCGCACATGACCCACACCGAGCGCAAAAATCCCCTTGGCCGGCATCAGACGAAAGCGTTCCGCGCCGACTTTCTCCGAAAGCAGCCCGCAATGCTCTTCGAGTGTCGTGGTGCCCGTCGGAACCTTCAGCGTGGTCCACAACCGGTAGGTCGCGCCGGAAATGTCCGCATCCGTGGACCGGAGCACGACATGTCCGCTGAAGGGATCCTTCTGAAACATGAAATCGAAGGCCGCGTCGAGGCGCTCAACCGGCACCTTCCAGGCGACGAGGGCGCCGGTGGCGAGGTTGGTCGCGAGCAGCGTCTGACGAACGCGGCGAATCGTCCCGGCCTCGACCATCGCGCGGATGCGCTCGAGCACGACGGGCAGGTCCACGCCGCTTTGGGTGGCGATTTGCCGGAACGGTTCCCGCACGAATCCGGCGATGCGATCCTCGGAGACCGCGAGAATGCGGGCGTTCAGGGGATCGTGGTGCTCTGTCGGGACAGGCGCGGTCGGAGCGACTTCGGGCATCACTCTCTATAAACTCGAAATTCGAAACTCGAAACTCGAAGAAAACTCAAAAAAGGTTGAAGGTGGGAAAATCGGACGGTAGTCCCGCGGCGGATAGTCGTATTTTCAGCCCCTTCGGATTTTCCCCGTTTTCTTCGAGTTTCGAGCTTCGAATTTCGAGCTTCCGCCGTGGCGCCGACCAGCGCCACGGCGGTTTCATTTGACGCCCCTTCCCGCCTGCGGTAGCTCGGCAGTCCCTTCGTTCCACGAGGTCCCTTTTGGACACGATGCCAGCGTTGGATCCGCGCCGAAAGCCGGACCCAGCGAGGGTTTCTTGTCGTCTCAGCTATGTCCGCCGAACAGCTTTCCTACGTTCTCGTCAACCCGTATTCGATTCGAAAATCGCGCACGGGCGGTATTCTCTCGCGGCTGATTTCCCGCACCGGTCTTGACCTCGTTCGCGCCCGGATGTTCGCCCCCAGCCGGGAACTCGCCGAGGCCTACGCGGCCATGGCGATTACCGAGCCCGACAACGCGCGACATCGGGCCACGCAAGAGCGGATTCGGGACTACATTCTTCAGAATTACGCGCCCAATGCCAGCGGTCAGCGGAGACGCACCTTGCTGCTCGTCTTCAAGGGACCCGACGCCGTCGCCAAGGTGATGAGTGCGGTCGGCCACATCGTCAATGAACGCACCAGCGGCGAGACGATTCGCGACACCTACGGCGACTACATGACCGACGCGGACGGCAAGGTCATCTACTTCGAACCCGCCGTGCTCACCGCGCCGGACGCCGCCTCCGCGGAGAAAGCCCTTAAGCTTTGGGCTCGATACTCCGACAGCGACGGCGGCCTCCTGGAAAACATCGTTCCCTATGCGGCCGGTTCAAAGGTCGAGAAGACGCTGGTGCTGATCAAGCCGGACAATTTCCGTTTCCCAAATGCGCGGCCCGGCGGTGTGATGGACCTCTTTTCCCGCAGTGGTCTATCGATCATCGGCTTCAAGGTTCACCACATGAGCGTAGCCGAGGCCGAGGATTTCTACGGGCCGGTGCTCGCGTTTTTGCAGGACAAATTCAAGGAACCGGGCGGCAAGCGCTCGCGCCTTGCGATCGAGCGCGAGCTCGGGCTCAAGCTGGACGACGCGATGGAAAAAAAGCTCGGCGCACTGATCGGGCCGGAGTTTGGCCGCGATAACTGGGAAGCCATCGTCGAATTCATGTCCGGCCGTCGGCCGAGCGAGACGCCGAAGGGTGAACGCAATCTCCCGGGTGACCGGAAGATTGTCGCGGTCATCTATCAGGGAGTGGACGCGGTGAAGAAGATTCGCGACGTGCTCGGCCCGACGGACCCCTCCAAGGCGCCGAGCGGCACGATCCGCAAGGAATTCGGCAATTCGATCATGGTGAACGCCGCGCACGCGTCGGACTCACCCGAGAGCGCCGCCCGCGAAATGCCCATCGTCGGCATCCAGACGAACAATCTCCGACCGCTGATCGAAGAGACCTACGGGTCGCTCAACTAAACTCTCGCCCCTCTCCCAACTTTCCCGCTCATGGAACTCGCCGAACGCGCCACGATTCTCCAACCCTCGCCCACGCTGGCGATCGACACCAAAGCCAAGCAGATGAAGGCGGTCGGCGAGGATGTCTGCAACTTCGGCGCCGGCGAACCCGACTTCGACACGCCGGAGCACATCAAGGCCGCAGCCATCACCGCGCTCCACGACGGCTTCACGAAATATACGCCGAGCAGCGGCATCCCCGAGCTGCGCCAGGCCATCGCCGACAAGCTCTTCGCGGACAACGGTCTCGAATACAAGCCGACCCAGATCATCGTCAGCACCGGCGCCAAGCAGTCGTGCATGAACGCGATTCTCGCGACCTGCCAGACCGGTGATGAGGTCATCATCCCCGCCCCCTACTGGGTCAGCTATCCGGAAATGGTGCGCCTCGCGGGCGCCGAGCCGGTGTTTGTCCAGACTAAGGAATCCAACCACTGGAAGATGACCGCGGCCGAATTCGCCGACGCGATGACGCCGCGCACCAAGATGGTGATCATCAACTCGCCGTGCAATCCGACCGGCGCCGTCTATACCCGCGAGGAACTCGAAGCCATCGTCGAGGTCGCGGACGAGGAAGGCATCATCATCCTCTCGGACGAGATGTACGAGAAGCTCGTGTATGACGACATCAAGGCGGTCAGCATCGCCTCGCTCTCCAAGGCCGCATACGACCTGACCATCACGATCAACGGCTTCAGCAAAGCGTACGCGATGACGGGCTGGCGCCTCGGCTACCTCGCCGCGCCCGAGAATATCGCCAAGGCGATCGACTCGATCCAAAGCCACATGACGTCGAACCCGACGTCCTTCGCGCAAAAGGGAGGGCTGGCCGCGCTGCAGGGCGACCAGCAGTGCATCGCCGACATGCGCGACGAATTTAATGTCCGCCGTGATTATGTCTTCGGCCGCATCTCCACGATGCCGAACGTCTCAGTCACCAAGCCGGACGGCGCTTTCTACGTGCTCGTGAACATCGAACGCACCTCGCTGACGTCGACCAATTTCGCCGACCGTTTGCTCAGCAAGCAAAAGGTTGCGGTGGTGCCGGGCATCGCTTTCGGCAACGACAAGACGATCCGCATCAGCTACGCGACCAGCCTCGACGTGATCAAGAAGGGTCTCGATCGCCTCGAGGAATTCCTACGCTCGGTGTGAGGCTGTAGCCGCGGTCGCCGTCCCCGGTTGTAGCACCGTGCCATTCCGCGCGGACCCCTTCACGGAGGGATTACGGGCGGCACGAAGGTGAAGGTCCGGGCGAGCAGCCACATGAGGAACAGGACGATCGGCGTGTGCACGAGGAGCTGCACCAGGCCGAAGCCCACCAGATCACGCGCCTTCAACTTCAGGATGCCCAACAGCGGCAGCATCCAGAACGGATTCACGAGATTCGGCAAGGCCTCGGCGGTGTTATAAATCTGCACCACCCAGCCAAGATTAACCTGCTGGTCGATCGCGGCCTGCAGGACGTAGGGCGCCTCAAGAATCCATTTCCCGCCGCCCGACGGAGCGAACAGTCCCAACACGGCGGAGTAAATCGACACCAGGATCGGATAGGTGTCGGGCGTCGTCACCTTCACGAACAATTCGGCCAGTGTCTTGGAGATCGGCGATCCCCCGATGATGGCCGCGATGCCCGCATAAAACGGAAACTGAATGACGATGCCCGCCGTGGCGGGGATCGCCGCCGACACCGCCTTGGTGAAGGACCGGGCCCGCCAGTGCAGTACGAGGCCGACCATGAGGAAGAACAGATTGTAATTCGGCAGGTCGAGCGCCTGCAGCCAGCCCTTCTCGCTGATGACGGTCCAAAGATAGCCGAAGCCCATCAGTGCGATGACGAGAGTGAGCGGCGGAAAATATTCGAGCCATTCACCGGGTTTCTCGCGTTTCTCCAGCGGCGCCTCCATCGACTCGAAGGTCAGGCCAAAGGATTGCACCGTGCGCACGCTCTCGCCCATCGGAACGGTCAGCCACGCCACCACGACCGACACCAGCATCAGAACCCCGGCGGTCAGCAGGCTCTGCCAGGTGTAGATGGTGGCATCCAGCGGGATGATGCCGCCAATCTTCAGAATTGGGGCCGGGATCAAGCCCTTCGACGCCATCATCAGTGCTGCCGAGGAGGAGAGCCCCAGCGCCCAGATGCTGCCCAGTCCCAGATACGCGGCGGCGCCGATGGCGCGGTAATCCACCTTCATGCGCTGCGCGATTTCGCGCGCCAGGAAACCCGCAAAGATCAGGCTCAAGCCGTAGCTGATCATCGAGGTGAACGTCGAAATAAACGCCACGTACGCCACCGCACCGCGCGGCGTTTTCGGCACGCCCGCCAACTTCACGATCAGCTTGTACACCGGTGGCGAGGACGCGACGACGTAGCCGCTGACCACCACCACCACCATCTGCATCGTGAATGGAACGAATGACCAGAAACCGGTGCCAAACCAAGTCACGAGCTCCTTGAGCGTGCTGCCCAGGCTCAATCCCGCCACGAACACAATGATCGCGGCCAGCAACGCAAAAACAAATGCGTCGGGAAACCATCGCTCCGACCAATCCGAAAGCGAGGCGCCCAGCCGCGTGAACAATCCGTGTTGGGAGGAATCTGACGAGGAGTTTGGTGAGCTCATGGCAGGAGGGAGGACCGGGTGGAGAGAGTGCCGCGGCGGGACCCATCCCCTCGCGACCGCAACCCGGCAATTACACGCCTTGCGCGGGGCGCGTGACAAGCTGATTATGTGCGCGTTACGACCTGGGCCGCGGGCCGGCCGGCCGAATCACTCGTCAAGCACCCAGGTGTCCTTGCTGCCGCCGCCCTGCGAGGAGTTCACGACGAGCGAGCCTTTGCGCAACGCGACCCGGGTGAGCCCGCCAGGCACGATCTTGATCGTCTCACCACAGAGAATGTAGGGACGCAGATCGATGTGGCGACCCTCGATCACGCCCTTCCCGCACCAGGATGGCGCGCGCGAAAGCGAGATGACAGGCTGCGCGATGAAGTTGCGCGGGTTCGCCGCGATCAGATCGCGAAACTTTGCGATCTCCTCCTTTGGCGCATAGGGGCCGATCAGCATCCCGTAGCCACCGCTCTCGTTCGCGCTCTTCACCACCAACCGGTCGAGGTTCTCCAGGATGTAGGCGCGGTCCTTTTCCTCGGACGAGAGCCATGTCTCGACGTTGGGCAGAATGGGCTCTTCACCCAGGTAAAATTTGATCATCCGGGGCACGAAGTAATACATGACCTTGTCGTCGGCGACGCCGGTCCCGATCGAGTTCGCGAGGCTGACGTGCCCCTTGCGGTACGCGTCGACCAGTCCCGCCACGCCGAGCAGTGAATCCGCGCGGAAAACCTTAGGGTCGAGGAAATCGTCATCGATGCGGCGGTAGATGACGTGCACCTGGCGCAGGCCCTTCGTCGTCTTCATGTAGACGCGGTCATTGTTCACCACCAGATCGCGACCCTCGACGATCTCAATGCCCATGCTGCGGGCGAGGAAGGAGTGCTCGAAGTACGCCGAGTTGTAGATGCCCGGCGTCAGCAACACGATCGTGGGATCCGGATGACCTCCCGGCGCGATGTGGTGCAACGTTGCCAGCAGGTGTTGTGGATACTCATCGACCGGTCGCACGGGGTAACGGCCGAACAGCTTCGGGAACACGCGCTTCATCGCCTGCCGGTTGGTCAACACGTAACTCACGCCCGACGGCGTCCGGCCGTTATCCTCAAGCACGAGGTAGCGGCCGTCCTGGTCCCGAATCAGATCGGTGCCGCAGATGTGGATGTAGATGTCGCGCGGCACCTTGAAACCCATGAACTCGGGCCGAAAGTGCGCCGCGGTCCGCACGTAATGCTCGGGGATGACACCTTCCTTGAGGATGCGCTGCTCGTTGTAAACGTCCTTCAGAAACATGTTCAGCGCGGTCATGCGCTGCACCAGGCCGCGCTCCAGATGCGCCCATTCCTGCGCCGGAATGATGCGCGGAATCAGATCGAACGGGAAAATCCGCTCCGTGCCCCGGTCGTCAGAATACACCGTGAAAGTGATGCCCTGGGTGAGGAAGGACTTGTCGGCCAGCGCTTGCTTGCGATCGTATTCGCCGTCCCCCATTTCCCGGTAGCGCCGCAGCAGCGCGGCGTAGTGGGGGCGCACCTCGCCGCACGCGGCAAACATCTCGTCGAAAAATTCGCCCGTCTCGTACCCTTGGAAAAATTGGCCCACGCAGCGGAGGATAGAATCGACCGGCCGCGAGAAAAGCCGTTTTTTCCCCCGCCGGTGAATTTGCCGTGTGACGAAGGGCGCGGAGCACGGAATGGTGGACCGCCGCCGTTCGTTCCGACATGCAGCTCGCGCATCCCGCCTTTCTCCTCCTCGGCCTGCCAATCGCGCTTTTCGTGTGGCTGGCCACGCGCCGCTCGCTGGTGGGAATGGAGACACCCCAGCGCCGGGTGACTCTCGCGCTGCGTTCGCTGCTTCTCTTTTGCCTGCTCCTCGCGCTGGCCGGGTTGCGCTGGCGGCGCGAATCCGACGCGCTCAGCGTCGTCTTCCTCGTCGATGCCTCGGCCAGCGTGTCACCGGAAGCCGCTCTGCAGGCGCGCCGCTTCGTCGAGCAGAGCGTCAAGTCACGCGGCGGCTCCGACACAATGAGCGCCGTCGGTTTTGCCGCGCGTCCGCGCGTGTGGCAGCCGGCGTCGGAGTCATCCCAGTTGCCAGCCACCTGGCCCGAAGTTCCGGAGGCCGATCGAAACGCGACCGACTTCGGCCGCGCCCTCGATTTCGCCGCAGCGGTCTTTCCGGCCCAGTCGTTCAAGCGTGCCGTACTGCTGACCGATGGCAACGACACGTCCGGTCGCGCCGAGGCGGCGGCGGCGAGGCTCACGGCCGCTGGCGCGGAACTCTACACCGTCCCCTTGCGCAATCCGGATCGTCCAGAGGTTCTCGTCGGCCTCCTGCAGGCGCCGCGCAACGTCAAGAACGGCCAGCCGTTTGACCTGCGCGCAAATCTCGAGAGCAACCTCGCCACCGGCGCGCAGGTGAATCTTTACCAGGATAATCTGCGGCTCGGCGGGCGCGACGTGGCGCTCCAACCCGGTCACAACGAGGTGGTGTTCGCCAATCTCGCCGTGGGCGGAAGTTTTTCGACCTTCGAGGTCGAGGTCGTGGCCGAGCAGGACACCGTGCTCGAAAACAACCGCGCGCGGGTCAGCGTCACCTCCAGCGGTGAGCCGCGCGTGCTGCTGGTGGACGGCGACGAATCCCGCGCGCTACCGCTCGCCAACGCCCTGCGGGCCGGAAAGATCACGGTCGAGACCCGCGGATTCACCGGCCTGCCGCGCTCGCTTGAGGATTTGCAGCGTTTTGATTTGTTCCTGCTCAGCGATGTTTCCGCGCTGAACCTCAACCGCGAACAGATGGAGCTTTACCGCACGTGGGTGCAGGATTTCGGCGGCGGGTTTGTCATGATCGGCGGTGATAACAGCTTCGGCGTGGGCGGGTACTACCGCACGCCCGTCGAACAAATGCTGCCGGTGCGCATGGAGCACGACGACCGCCAGGACACGCCCACGGTGGCCCTGCTGGTCACGCTCGATCGCTCCGGGTCGATGTCGGCACCGGTGCAGGGCCAGACCAAGATCTCGCTCGCCAACCAGGGCGCCGCGCTCGCGCTGGGCGTGCTGCAGCCCAAGGATCAATTCTGCCTCACCGCCGTCGACACCAAGGTCAACCTGATTGTGCCGCTCGGCCGCGTGACCTCCCGCGCCGCGGTGGAACAGAAGATCCTGGGCATCACCGCGGGTGGCGGGGGCATCTACATCTACACAGCCCTGGCAGATGCCTTTCAGCGCATGCGCGACGCGAATGCCAAGATCAAGCACGTCATTCTTTTCTCGGACGCGGCGGACGCGGAGGAAAAATTCGCCGGCGAGATGGCCGACGGCGCCAAGAGCGGAGGCAACGCGATTGATCTGGTGGGTCAGATGTTGCAGGCGAAGATCACAACCTCGGTGGTGGCGCTGGGCTTCGAGCGCGACAAGGACGTCACCTTCCTGCGGCTGCTCGCCGAGCGGGGCAATGGGCGGTTCTACCTCACCAACGATGCGCTCAATCTCCCGCAGATATTCACGACGGAGACCATGAAAGTCGCGCAATCCAGTCTCGTCGAGGAACCCTTTCTGGCGAAGCCGGTCGGTCGGTCCCCGATTCTCGCCGGCCTGAACTGGGCGCAGGCGCCGCTCTTGCTCGGGTACAATTCGACCAAGCTGAAGCCCACGGCGGATCTCCTATTGGCGACGGAAATTGGCGAGCCGCTGCTCGCGACCTGGCGCTATGGGCTCGGGCAATCGGCGGCCTTCACCAGCGACGCCAAGGCGCGCTGGGCGGGCGGCTGGATGGACTGGGCCGGCTACGGTAAATTCTGGACGCAACTCGTGCGCGGACTGATGCGCCCGGGCGATGCTTCGAACTTCCAGGTGCGGCTGGTGGAGGGCCACGGAAATGTGACGCTCGAAATGGAAGCGGCGCGCCCGGACGGCTCTTTCCGTAATGATCTGGCGATCGCGGCCACGGCCACGGCCCCCGATGGCACCAGCATCTCCCGCCCAGCGAAAGCGATCGCGCCGGGACGGTATGTGGCAGAGTTTCCCGCCCCCACCGCAGATGGCACCACGTTGTTCGCGATGAGCGCGCCCGGCTTTCTCGAACGGCCATACGTGCTGGGCTACACGAAGCCGTACGCGCGTGAATTTCTCAAGACCAGCACGGACGAGGAGGCGCTGCGGACGCTGGCGCGGATTGGCCACGGCAAATTCGATCCGAAGCCGGAAGAAATCTTTGCGCGGCCGACCACGAAGACATCGCACTGGATTGATTTATCAGGCCCGCTGCTGGCCGTGGCGCTGTTGTTGTTGCCACTTGATATCTACCTGCGCCGTCGAGAATGGAAGCGGGCAGAGGAGATGCTCGCGAGCTGAAGCACCCGAACCGGAGTGCGTGGCAGGTCCCGTTATCGCAGTGCAATCGCTCGTACCCTCCTCGCCGCGCCACCGCCGCGACAGCGGAGGCGTGAGGCGTGGCTCAACGTACGACGCCAATATCCGACCACCGCGCTCAACCCGGCCCAGCATCAGGCGTCATACCGCAGCAGTGGCAGCGTCCGGCCGGAAGCTTGTGACACAATCTCGCCCACGCGCCGCGCGCCCATGCGCAGGTAAAATCCCTCGGCATTCGGATCGCTCTCGATCAGGAGATTTGCGTGCCCCGCATCGCGGGTGAAATCCACCGCGTGCCGCCAAAGCTGTTCTCCGATGCCATGACGAATCCATTCCGGCGCGACGAACAGGCTTTCGAGAAAGACCGCGCCCGCTTTCGTTTTGAAGGCGTAAAAGCCTGCGATTCGTTCGTCACACACCAACACGAAAACACCCTCCGCCAATTCCTCCACTGTCGGAGCGAGGGATGACGCAACCGCGTCCATGAACGCTTTGTCGTAGCCCCAATGCGCCTTCGAGCGATAGGCGAGGTCGCGAAGTTCCGGCAGGTCAGCGACCGTGGCAGCCCGAATTCCCTCCGGTTTCGACGCAGGAGCATTCACGTGAGACCGGGCTCCGATTGAGGCACGCTACGTCGACGACGCAGGCGGCGCTGTCCTCACTGCGTCAAAGACGTGACGAGGTCCGAGGTCGGAATTCCGCGCAGCTCGAACAAACGCAGAATCGTCTCCTCGATCAGGTGGTTCGGGCACGAGGCACCGGCCGTCACCCCGACGACGACGTGTTCCTTGTCCGGAAACCAGGCATCCGTCCCGATTTCACGGCCGAGATGGATGTTGTAATGGGTGACGTGCTCCCGCGATTCGAGCCGGGTGGCGTTGCGGATGAAATACGTCGGCAGCTTCGACTCGCCGATTTCCGCAAGGTGCGACGTGTTGGAGCTGTTGTAGCCGCCCACCACGATCATCAGGTCGAGTGGCAGCTTGAGTAGGTCGAACAGCGCGTCCTGGCGTTCTTGCGTCGCGCCGCAAATGGTGTCGAAGAAACGGAAGTTTTTCTCGCCGATCTCGGGGCCATCCCGGTCGGCGATCGCCTGGCGCACGCGGCGTTGCACTTCCTCAGTCTCGCTCCGCAGCATGGTGGTCTGATTTGCCACGCCGACGCAGCGCAGGTGCTGGTCGGGGTCGAAACCCACCGAGCGCGCGCCCGGTCCAAATTTCGCGAGAAACTCCTCCTTTTTTCCGCCGTGGCGGATGTACTCGCAGACATAGTCCGTCTCCGCCAGCGTGAGCACGACGAGAAAGTGACCGTTGCCGCCGGGACCAAGCGCGCGCGACGCCGTGGCCTTGGTCTCCTCGTGCTCGGATTTGCCGTGGATGATCGAAGTGTAGTTTTCCTGGGCGTAACTGCGCACCCGGCGCCAGACACTCATGACATCACCGCAGGTCGTGTCCACAAGGTGGCAGCCGATTTTCTTGATGCGTTCGATCGTGTGTGTCTCCGCACCGAAAGCGGGCACGATCACGACGTCATCAGGTTGGAGGTGTTCGATCTCCGCCTCCTTGTGCGGCCCGATAAGATTCTTGATCCCCATCGCCGCGATTTGCTCGTTGACCTCTGGGTTGTGGATGATTTCGCCGAGGATGAAGAGTCGCTGCTCGACGGGAAAATATTTCCGCGCGGCGTACGCCATGTCGATCGCGCGCTCGACGCCGTAGCAAAAGCCGAACTTTTGCGCGAGCCGGATGGTCAGGCCACCGCGCGAGACCACGCCGCCTTGGGCGATGACGCGGTCCACCAGCTCGCTGCGGTAATGCGACTCGACCTGCTTGAGTACGGCGGCCATCACCTCCGGCGTGCGGAGGTTGAGGCGCTTCTTTTCGGTGGCAGCGGGAGCAGACATAACAGCGAAGGAAACCTACGCCGAACCGGCGAAAGAACAACCCGTGACGCCTGACCTGCGCGTCACCCACGCACCGGCCCATCGAGCCGGACTATTGGAGCAGCGGGCCCGAGGGCGGCGCAAATGTGCGATCTGAGGTCAGCAGCGCCGAGGGCGGATCCGGATCGTTGTAATCGGTCGGGCGCTGGAGATTCCGGCCGATCGTCTGATCCTCGGGTTGGGTGACCGCGATGCTCACCGGCGTGCCCATCTTCACGAGGGCGAAAAACTTCGGGGCAACCGATTGGTGCAGGCGCAAGCAACCGTGTGTGCGGGGAGTCGGCCAGACAAAGCCCTGATGGAAGCCGTAAGCCGGGAGAAACTCGACCCAGTAGGCCATCGGGTAGCCGACATAATGTCCGCCCTTCGACACACCGCTCGTCCCGGGGATGATCGTGTTGCCATTCACCCAGAATCCATAGGAGCCGGAGCGCTTTTTCGCGATCTTGTTGGTCACGTGGAAATTTCCCTTGGGCGTCGGCTTCTCGTTCGTCCCGACGTTGGTGGCGGCGACCATGAGGGCCTTGTCGCCTTCCATTACGTAAACGGCCTGGTTCGCGAGCGAGACCTTGACCTTGACGTTGTTTGGGTTCGCGGGCTTGAGGGCCACGACGTTGTAATTTCCGCTGCCGCTGGGCATGGTGGTGCAGGCAGAGAGCCCGAGCGCCGCGGCTCCCAGCACGAGGGCCGTTGAGCGAAGAAGGAGGGATTTCATAGGGATAGGGATGCCGAAGAGCGACACTGAACGAAAGAATCGACGCGCGGCAACGAATTTCTCACGCGCTCAACGGGCAGCCTCCCGGACTAGTCGCTCAAAATCCGGATGCTCCATCGCGTACCACGGGTACCCGCGCTCGGGATGTTCCGGCTTGTACCGGAAGTGCTTGTACGACCACAGCCACAGGCTCGGCCGCCGCCGGATAAGCGCCTCGTGGCAGTCCCACACCTGCTGCGCGATCTCCGCCCGCGTGATGCCCGGCGGAAAGTCCATCGGGGGATGAAACGTGATCCGATAGGCGCCGTCGGACCGCGGGATGGCACTCACCGGCGTGATGGGCACGCCCGTGCGCTCGTGCAGAATGGCATGCAGAATCGTCGCGCAGATGTGCAGACCACCGAAGGCCCGGATCGCCGCCGCCGGCATTTCGGGGGGCAGGCTCAGGTCCACCAGCAACCCCGCGCTCCCCCCGCGCTTCACCGCGCGCAGCATCTTCAGCATGGCCTGCGTGCGCGGCAGGATGCGGTGCCCGGTGATGGCCCGCGCGCCGTTGAAAATCTCGTCGAGTTCCGGATTCTTGAACTCCTGGGCCACGATCAGGGTCGGCAGCCCGGCGAACCCGGTGACGAGGCTGGCCCATTCGAAATTTCCGAAATGCGCGCAACACAGGACGCTGCCGTTCGCGCGGGCCCGGCTGGCCTCCAGCCGCTCGAAGCCCTCGAGGGTGCAAAGGCGACGGTAGTTGTCGACCGTCAGATTCCGCGCCCAGAACAAATCGAGAAACGTCCGCGCAAAATTCCGCGCCGCGCCGCGGGCGATCAAATCCCGTCGGCGCGCGGACAAACCCGGGAACGCCGCGCGCAGATTCTCCTGCGCCACGCGCCGCGAGCGGGCGTCGAACCGGTAAAACAGAGCGGACGCGCAGTCGGCGAGCCGCAGCAGCCACGGCCGCGGCAGGCGCGGGATGGCTGCCGCCACGCCCCGCATGGCGATGGCCTCGAGGCGGTAACGAAATGCTTTCCAGCGCGGCTTCACGGATGGAGTGTAACGCAATTTGCGTCATCTTCCGCTTCCGCCCCATGACAAATCCCGATCCCCTGGCCGTCTTCGAACTCACCCGACCGATCTGGGAGGAGCCCACAGCGCCATTTCATGAAGCCGGCATGCGCCGCGTGATCCACGATTTGCTCGATCCGCTGCCTCACGTCAGCGTGGAGCCGGATGAGTTCGGAAACCTGATCGCGCGCTATCGTCACGGCGCCAAACCCGCGCGCTGGGCTTTCGCCGCGCACATGGATCATCCCGGCTGGGTGCGACCACCCGAAGGCAAGCCGGGCGAGTGGACTTTTCTCGGCGGCGTTCCAGACGCGATTTGCCAGGCGAACAAGCACCGGATCCGCGCCTTCGGCGACTTCGCCATGTGGGATTTGCCGGTCGCCGAGGTGCGCGACGGGGTGTTGCATTCGCGCGCCTGCGACGACCAGGGCGGCTGCGCGGTCATCGTCGCGATGTTTCACGAGCTCGAGCGTCTCGGCGCCGAGGCCGAAGTTTACGGGTTTTTCACGCGGGCCGAGGAAGTGGGCTTTGTCGGCGCGCTGCATCTCGCGCGCTCAGGCAGCTTCCAAGACCACGGCCTGACGGTGATCTCCTTGGAAACCAGCGCGGAGCGCCCGCCGGCGAAAATTGGCGCGGGCCCGATCGTCCGGGTCGGCGACAAGACTTCGCTCTTCGACACGGGTGCCACCGAGGAAATCCTGCAGATTGCCCGCGAGAGCGGAATCGGGGTGCAGCGCTGCCTGATGGCCGGGGGGACCTGCGAGGCGTCGGCGTTCCAGCTATACGGGCTGATCAGCGCCGGCCTGTGCGTCGCGCTTGGCAACTACCACAACGTGACCCCGGAAGGCGGCCTCGGCGCCGAGTACATTTCGCTCGACGACCTTGCCGGGCTCGTCGCACTCTGCCGGGAGATCGCCCTGCGCACCGAACCGGCCGGGCGCACCCGCGTCGCCGAACTCCTCAAAGAACGCCTCGAGAAGGAGATCGAAGAATACCGACCGTATTATGCCCGCGCTGACGTTTAATCCGCCGAAGAAGATCCTGATTCTCGACGATAACTTCAATATTCTCCTGCTCTACCACACGCTGGTGACGGAGATGGGGCACCACGTGCGCACGACCACGGACGGGCACGAGGCGTTGAAGTGGCTGGGTGAGGAGAACTTCGATTTGATTCTCACCGACATGCGCATGCCGGTGATGGGCGGGCTGGAATTCATCCGCCGTGTCCGCGCCGCAAAGAACAAAACCAAAATCATCGCGATCACCGCCTTCCAAAATCTCGCCGACGCGAACCAACTCTCAAAGTACGACGTGTATGCCTGCCTGCTCAAGCCGGTGTTGCTGACGAAGCTCGAGGAAATCATCCGCCAGGCACTGGCCGCATAGGCGCGGCGCCCGCACGTCCGCGGGCAATAAGACACAAATACCTGCCTTTGACTGGCTGCGGTGGGATCGCACTTTTTTTGCCGCCCAGGCATCCGGATGCTAGCGTGGCGACGTAGTAGGCAGGCATTGCACCATTAACCCGGATATCGTCAGGGATTCCCCAAGGAGACAAAGCGTATGGCCACCCGTGAATTGACCCCGTCCACCGCCGACTCGAGCGCCAAGCCAGCCGGCACCGAACACTTTCCGCCGTTTGATCTCGGCCGATTGCTCAAGACCGTTTTCAATCCGCGCCCGGGCGAGCGCGTCGCGATTCTTATCGACCTCGATGACCCGCGCGGGATGAAAGACTACGGGTTCCTCAAGAACCCGGCGCTCACCATCCAGGCGCACGCCTACCACGATTTCCAGCAGGCGCTCAAGCACCACATCCTCGCCGAACTCGACCTGCGCGGGAGCGAAATGTTCGCGTTTGAAAAGACCGGTGGGAGCAACCTCGATCTCCCCGATCGGTGCATCGACGCCGAAGGTCGCGAACTCAGCCTGGAGCAGGATGTCTATCCGAATTACGACCTGATCCTTTGCATCTCCACGTACTCGGCCACGGCGCCGCTCACCGCCTTCGCGAAGAAGTACGGCTTCCGCGGCGCCACCCTGCACGGCGTGAATCCCATCATCCTCGCCAGCGGTCTCGCGGTCGACTACACGCAGGTCTCGCAAACCGCCGAAAAAATGCGGCTCGGCATGACCCGCGCGGACTGGGTGGAAATTGATTTCACCTATGCCGGCGAGAAGTTCACGCTGCATCTCGACCTGGGGAAACAGGAGGCGCAGAAAAGCCACGGGCTCTGTCTCGGCGGCCCCGATATCGCCAACCTTCCGGCCGGCGAAATCTACTATGTGCCAACCGGCGCCAGCGGGCATTTCCCGCATCGCTACGAGGACGGGACGCTCGGGCTGATGACCGTGACCGGCGGCCGCATCGTCCACGCGAAGCTGCTCAAGGGCGACCCGGCCGTCATCCAGGCCCACAACGACAAACTCGCGAGCGACCCGGTGACCGGTGAACTCGGGGAACTCGGTTTCGGCACGCAGGTGCTGCCGGTTTCCGGCCGCGACATCCAGGACGAGAAGGTGCTCGGCACGTTCCACGTCGCCACCGGGCGCAGCGATCATCTCGGCGGCTCGCTCACGCCGGACAAATTCGCGACCAAGAAAAATGCCACGCACGACGACATCCTCTTCGCGCCGGCCAAGACGCCGGAGATCGGCGCCGCGCAGGTCCGGATGTTCCGCGACGGCCAGACCACCGTCCTGATCGAGAACTATCGTCCGACCGACTACATCATGAATCTGCGCAACGCAGCCTGAGGCCCGGAAGATTCACGCTTCACGCCCGACCCGGCGACCGGTTACGGTTGCCGGGTCGTTTGCTTTGCGACCCCCGCGATGAGCAACCCGTACGAAACCGAAAAGCTGCTTTCGGAATACCTGCTGTTCCACTACGGAACGGACGGCGAAATCCTGCCGTACGAGTTTGGACCGCGCGCGTCGGTGGATTTTCCCGTGCGGGTTGTGCAGGAAACGCTCGATGTCCCGGCGCTCCCCGCCAAGGCGCGGGCACTGGACCTTGGCTGCGCGGTGGGCCGGTCGACCTTCGAGCTGGCCCGTCATTGCGAGGAGGTGCTCGGCATCGATTTCTCCGCGCGATTCATCCGGACGTGCGAAACCCTGCGCGATTGGGGCGAAGCCGCGTATGAGCGCGCGGAAGAGGGCACGATGACCACCCCGCTCATGGCGAAAGTGGACCACGCGATTTCCCGGGCGCGCGCGCGTTTCGAGGTCGGAGACGCCTGCAATCTCCGCGGCGGCCTGGGCACGTTCGACGTCGTGCTGATGGCAAATCTGATCGATCGCCTGCCGGACCCGGACAAATGTCTCGCGGCGCTGCCGGCGCTGATTCGCCCCGGCGGCCAGCTCATCATCGCCTCGCCCTACACCTGGCTCGCGGAATACACGCCGCCCGAAAAGTGGCTGGCCGGGCGCTTCAACAATGACGGCGAGCCCATTGGCACCCTGGCGTCTCTCAAAGAGATCCTGGCGCCGAACTTCGTCTTTCGGGGGACGAAGGAATTACCCTTCCTCATCCGCGAACATGCCCGCAAATTCCAGTGGAGCGTCTCGCAGGCCAGCCTTTGGCGGCGGCGGTAATCAGCCCACATTCAGCGCCTTGAGATATTCCTCGAACTCTCGCTGCTGCAGTTCGTGACGCTTGCGCAGCGCATTCATCTCACCCTGAAGTTTTTCGATCTGGGTTTCCTGATCGTCGAGCTTGCGCGACAGGCGGTCCTTGTACGTGCCCTTGTCGGCGGTCTTCAGGTTCTCGCGGATGCGCCCTTGCTCCTCCGTGATCGCGGTCAGCTGCTCCTCGCGGCCTTCGGTTTGCCGACCGGTCTCGGCGATCGCCTGTTGCATCGTCGCGGCCTTGGTCAGCGCCTCCTTCACCGCCGGCGCGAAACTGCCCTCGCGAAGGTACCCGAGCACCGTCTCGCCGGTCGTTCCCAGCAGGGCGAGCGATTCGCTCGTCACCTGCTCCTCGTTAATCGTCAGTTTTTCGGTCTTGCCCGCGGCGATCTCGACTTGGAAACGCCAGAGCGTCTCCGTCGTTTCGAGCGGCGCCGGGGAATCGACCACCTTGCTGTCCTTGCTGCGGCGCGGCTGCTCGACGACCAGCTTCTTGGTTCGGTCGGACTTGTTCTCCGCGACGTAGGTGCGCGAAGAAACGTACTTCCGCGCCAGCTGCAGCACACCGCCGACAATCTTCCCGCTCTGCACGCGCTGGTTGTCCTTCACGCCCTCGACCAGCACCGGCAATTGCAGGTCGATGCCGTAGCTCAGCAGCCGCGTCTGCTTCGGCGGCAAATCCGAAATCCGCGCGTCGCCGGCATAGCGGCCGTCGGCGTAAATCGTGACCGGTCCACCCAGCAGGTGCAGCGCGCCGGGCGCCGTGTTCTTCAACCGGGCGCCGTAGAGCGGGAATTTCGCGAGCACTCCCTCGTTGAAGATCGAAATTTTTTCCGCGTCGATCGTGTCGTTGACGATCGGGATCATGGCCGAGCGCTGGCGCGGCAGGGTCACGCCCGCGACCGTGTACTGGAACAACTCGCCAACCGCTCCCGCTGACGCCGCGGCCGCGATCGACGCGGACGGGTCGAGCGGTCCGCCATTCGAATCATTCTCTGTCGCGGTGGCGCCGGCAAACGAAGGCAGTTGGCGCAATCCCTCGGCGGGCGCGCGCGCCATCTTCGCCTTGCTCGCCGGTTGATTCCGCGCGGCTCCGCCGGCTACGCCCGCCACTGCGGACGGCTCCGAGGCCGGCATCGGCGCTCCGGCCACGCCCTCGTCGTAGGTCTGCGGTCGAATCGAAGCCTGCGTCTCGCTCTGGACCACCGGCCGCTGCACGTAGAGCGGGCGATACAGATCTTGAATGAAGGAAATTGGCCGGCCACTGACCAGACTGAGCTTGACGTCGTTCCAATCATTCTCTGTCTGGTTTTCCACCAGCGCCCAGCCCTGCAAGTGCGGCTTGTCCTCCGGCTTGGACCCGAACACGAGGCGGTAGCTCGTTTTCCAAACGGGTGTCTCGACGGTGTAACCGAGTCGCACCGCGCGCTCGCCTTTGCCATTGAATTGCACACCGACCGTCTTCTTGTCCTTGCCTCGCGCGGCCGACAGCGCGGCCAGCGCCTTGTCGAGTTCCGCCTGCAGCGCGGGGTCCTCGAACTGCAGCGAGCGGACGTCGGCCAGCGGAATCGATCGGATGCCAGCGGCTGAAATCAGATTGAGAAAAGCCGCCCGGATCGGCTGCTTCGCTTCGCCGCCGGCGGGCACATCGCGCAGTTCCACGCCGAGCACCGTGCCCTGCAGTTTGTCCGCCGCAGTCGAAAGGAGAATCTTCGCGCCGCGCAACTGGTTTAGCAGATCGGCCAGCGGCGGGTTGCCTGTGATATCGACTTGGAAACTTCGCAGCGTCTTTTCGATCGGATCCTGCGAGGGGTACGTGACGGTGCCGATGGTCCCGCCGCCGAGGTCCTGCAGGACGAGGCTCTTGAGCAGGTCGTTAATCTGGGCGGTCTTGAATTGAAACTGCGCGGTGGCGTTGTCCCGCACCGGCCCCTCGTGCTGGAAATAGCCGACCCCGCTGGAGAAAAGCGCGATTTCGCGAACGGGAAGTTCGGCGGTCGTGGGCGGCGCGGCGGCCAGGGTCGGTAGGGCGGCCAACGTGGCCAGGGCGAGCGCGAAGCGCGGATTCATGAGAGGGAGCATAGTTCATTAGACGGCTGCGAAAAGAAAATGCCCCGATCAGGCCGGCATGACGCATTTCCCTGAGCTTCAGGTTGGCGCGGGCGGCTTTTCCGATACGTTTCCCGTCCGCGCATGACCAAGATCAACAATCTCCGCGTCCGATCGATCACCCGGCTGATTTCGCCGCATGATCTGAAGACCGATCTGCCGCTCTCCCCGGCGGCGCGGAAGACCGTCCTCGACGGCCGCGCCGCGGTGGAAAACATCCTCGAGCGCAGGGACCCGCGCCTGCTGGTCATCGCCGGACCGTGCTCGATTCACGACCCGAAAGGCGCCCTCGATTACGCGCGGCGCCTCGTCGCCCTGCGCGAAGAACTCGTCCCCAGGGCCGAGGTCCTCATGCGCGTCTATTTTGAGAAACCGCGCACTACCATCGGCTGGAAGGGACTCATCCATGATCCGCGTCTCGACGGCTCACGCGACATGGAAACCGGCATCCGCCGCGCCCGTGAGCTGTTGCTCGAAATCGTGAACCTCGGCCTGCCCGCGGGCACCGAGTTCCTCGATCCCCTCGTGCCGCAGTACATCTCGGATCTGGTGGCCTGGGCCGCGATTGGAGCGCGCACCACCGAATCGCAGACCCACCGCGAACTCGCCAGCGGCCTGTCCATGCCGGTGGGATTCAAGAACGGCACCGACGGCGAATTGCAGACCGCGCTCGACGCCATGAAATCGGCGCGCGCGCCGCACAGCTTTCTCGGCATCGACCAGGACGGCTTCACCAGCGTGGTGCATTCCACCGGCAACCCGCTCGGGCACCTCGTCGTGCGGGGCGGCCGCGGCCGCACGAATTATGACCCCGCCAGCGTGGCGGACGCCGCCATCCGCCTCGCCCAGGCGGGCATGCCGCCGGCGGTGATGGTCGATTGCAGCCACGCGAATTCCGGCAAGGAACACGCACGGCAGGAAATCGTCTGGGACAGCGTGCTCAAGCAGCGCCGGGACAATCCGGCCAGTCCCATCATCGGCGTGATGCTGGAAAGCAATCTCGAGGCGGGGCAGCAGGACGTCCCGGCGAACATCGCCGATCTGAAGTACGGCATCTCGATCACCGACGCGTGCATCGGCTGGACGCAGACGGAATCGCTGTTGCGCTCATTGCTTTAGGAGCCTGATGAGGTGCTGGCATCGCCCGCGCAACCGTCGCTTGGGCTGGCGGGCGGTGGCGTGAGGAGGGAGCGGGTCTCATCGACCCCGCGACCGACAAGCAACTCCGGCAGACGGCCCAAGCCACGCTCGCCCTCCGGGTTGCGCCGATTTTTGACTTGGGCGGTGTCACCGCGCTCGGGCAGGATCACCTTGGATCGAGCCGCTTCGCTCGTTCCTTGCCCAAGTCAAAAACCGACTGCAACGCGGGCCATGCCAGCACTTCATCAGGCTCCTTGCTCGGGTGGGGAGTCACCGCGCAAAGGCGCCAGCAATGCGCCGAATTCGGCCAGCTCCGGCAGCAGCGCCACGACCTCGCGCAGGTTCGCCAGCGCCGCGGGGATGTGCCGTAGAAACGCCGGTTTTTCCTGCTTCAAGCCGAGAAAACCGTAGGCCCCGAGCGCCTGCATCAAGCGTTGCACCGCGCACAGCCGGAATCCGCGCGTGAATCCCGCTTCGTCAGGACCGAGATCGGGTCGGTGGCCGAGACCACGATAAAAACCAAGCAGCTCCGCGCGCTCGGCGGCCGAGAGTTCCACGTACGGATCGTAAAGCAGCGAGGCGAGATCGTAGTGCGCAAGCCCCGCGCGCATGCCTTGGAAATCGATCAAACCCGCGCGCCCTTCGTGAACCAAAATGTTGTGCGACTGGAAATCGCGATGCACCAGCACACGCGGACGCGCCGCCAGTTCCTGCGCGATCGCACCCCAGACCGGCCGGGCGGCGAGGGCCGCGGCCCGCGGGACATCGATCTGCGCGGCGAGCGCGCCACCGAGGCAATGCTCGAAAAAATATTTCTGTTCCCAGCGGTAGAGCGTTTCGTCGAAGGGCGGCTCAAGCGCGAGGCCGGCGCGCTCGGCGTCCTCCACGCCTAGGCCGTGCAGCGCATGGGCCTGCCGGAGTGCGCCCTCGTAGAGCGGGCGCCGCACTCGCCAGGGCTCGCCGCGGAACGACCAAAGGTCCGCCACACCGAGATCCTCCATCACCAGCACGCCATGGCCGGGCTCGTGACATTGCACCTCCGGCACCGCGATGCCTCGCGCGAACAGGAATGAGGCGATGTCGGCGTAGCGGGCGTTTTCCGGCCGCGCCGTTCCGTAGGTCACGAGGATGAAGCTCCGGCCCTCACCCTTGAGCCAAAGCCGGTGGAACTCGCGGTCGGAGCCACCCTTCTCGATTTTCTCCAACCGCAGTGAGTCGTTCCCCGTGAAGCCAAAATGCGGGCCGAGCAGGATGGAGAGATCGGGCGGAAGCATGACGGCAGGCCGCATCCATAGCACACCCGCGCCCGCGGTGCGGCGAGTTCCGCGAGGCGGCATGGACAAATTCCCGGAAATCCCCAAAGTTGCGACTTCCTTCCCAGCCACGCCTCACTTGAGAACCCCGCTCCGCCCGCCCCATGAAAATCACCTACTACGGCCACTCCTGTTTCGCGGTCGAAACCTCGCGCCATCGCCTGCTCTTTGATCCGTTTATCTCGCCGAATCCCCTGGCTAAAAACATCGACGTGAACGCGATTTCGGCGGACTTCATTTTCGTCTCGCATGGGCACGCCGATCACATCGCGGACTGCGTGGCGATTGCGGACCGGACCGGCGCGACCGTGATCTCCAACTACGAGGTTGGCGTCTGGCTCGAGGCCCAGGGCGTGAAAACCACCATGCCAATGAACCATGGCGGGGCCGCGAAGACAGACTTCGGGCGCGTGAAACTGACCAGCGCCATCCACAGTTCGTCGATGCCCGACGGCAGCTACGGCGGCAACCCGGCCGGATTTCTCATCCAGACCGACGACGGAAATTTTTATTATTCGGGCGATACGGCGCTGACCTTCGACATGCGTCTCGTGGCGAAATCCGGGCTGCATCTCACCTTCGCGGCGCTGCCGATCGGCGATCATTTCACGATGGGCATCGAGGACGCCATCAAGGCGGCGGACTACGTCGGCACGCGCACCATTCTGGGGCTGCATTACAACACCTTCCCGCCGATCGTGATCGATCCGGTGGAGGCGCAGAAAAAGGCCCTGACCGCGGGGATCGACCTCCTGCTGCCAAAAATTGGCCAGACGATCACCGCCCCGCATTGGGCCGTGGTGGAATTGGAATCGATGACGCGTCGGGCGTGGAATGAGTAATTCGGAAACAAAACTTCCTCCCGTTTCGTCGATCGAGCCGAAACCGCTCAACCGATTCATGAGTTTCCGCCGGGCTGCGCCTGCCCGGCCATCACACCATGATCATCATCACTTTTGCCATGCAGGAGGAAAGCAAGGGCCTGGTGCCGTTGCTTGAGAATACGACCACGCGCGCCGATCGGCCCGACCTGCCGATCATCGAGGGCACGCTCGCCGGCCGGCGCGTTACGGTGGTCCACATCGGGGTGGGACCGCACTCCGCCGAGCAACGCCTGCGCGCTTCCGGCGTGCTCACGGGCGCGGAAAAGCCGCGGCTGTTGATTTGTCCCGGCTATGGCGGCGGGCTCTCGCCGGAGGTGCGGCACGCGGATTTGCTGCTGGTCGAGAATTTTTCCAATCCTGCGCTCCTCCGGCAGGCCGCGGAGATCGTGGGCCCCGACCGCGTGCACCGCGGCAACCTCACCTCGGAAATGGTGGTGATCGATTCCGCCGCCGACAAGGCGGCCCTGTGCGCGAGGACGGGCGCCCTGGCCGTCGACATGGAGACCGCGTCGATCGCCCGGGTCTGTGCCGAGGCCGGCGTGCCGATGCTCGCGTTGCGCGTAATCAGCGACGACGCCCAGACCACGCTGCCAGTCCCCGGTTATCTGCTCTGGGATCTGGAAACGCAGCGGCCGCCGATTGGCCGCCTGCTCTGGCACCTCGTGACGCACCCTGGGCGCATCGCGCCTTTCGTCCACATGCTGAAGTCGCTCGGGCCGGCGCGGGCCCGCCTGACAGAAACTTTGCGGCTCCTGCTTGCGAAGCTGTGATTCCACGCGTTGATCGCGACTGCACGATGAAACGCATCCTTTCCGGCATCCAGCCCAGTGGCACGCTCCACCTCGGCAATTATTTCGGCATGATGAAGCCGGCCATCGCCCTCCAGGAGGTCGGCGAATGCTTCTATTTCATCGCGGATTATCACGCGCTGACCAGTGTCCACGACGCCACCGAGCTGCGGGACAACGTGCGCGACGTCGCGCTCGATTTCCTCGCCTGCGGGCTGGACCCCGCGCGCAGTTGCTTCTTCCGGCAGTCCGACGTGCCGGAGGTGACGGAGCTCGCGTGGATCCTCAGCACGCTGACACCGATGGGGATGCTCGAGCGCGCGCATTCCTACAAGGACAAGATCGCGCGCGGGCTCGAAGCCACACATGGGCTCTTCGCCTATCCCGTCCTGATGGCCGCGGACATCCTGCTCTATGATTCGGACTGTGTGCCCGTCGGCAAGGACCAGAAGCAGCATCTCGAGATGACGCGCGACATCGCGCAAAAGTTCAACGACCGCTACGGCGAGACCTTCAAGCTGCCCGAACCGATGATTGGCGAGGAGACCGGAACCGTCCCCGGGACCGACGGGCAGAAGATGAGCAAGAGCTACGGCAACGCGCTGGAAATTTTCGGCGGCGAGAAGGCGCTGCGAAAAAAGGTCATGGCCCTGGTCACGGATTCCACACCGGTCGAGACGCCGAAACCGGTGGAGAATTCGACGGTGCTCGCGCTCTACCGGCTGGTGGCGGGCGACGCGGACTTCGCGCGGATGGAAGCCGAATTTCGCGGCGGCGGAGTCGGCTACGGCGAATTCAAAAAGCGCTTGTTCGAGACGATCTGGGAGGTTTTCGCGCCGATGCGCGCGAAGCGGGCCGAGTTGGAACGCGAGCCCAGCTACGTTGAATTTGTCCTGCGCAAAAGCGCCGACCGGGCGCGGCGCGTCGCGGACGGCGTGCTGGCGCGCGTGCGGGAGGCCGTGGGCTTGCGCTGATCCGAGCTTGATTCGACCTCGAAAGACCACGCCCTGCCGTCGTGCATTCCCCGTTCGTCACCACGCTCCTCGCCTTCGGGCTGCTGGGGGCGCTGCTCGCCATGTATTTGATTGGCTGGGTGGGACTGGAGATTCCTGAGTCGCGCGTCCCACGTCGCCTTTCTCTCCTCGTTTTTGGCGCCGTCGTCGGACTGGCAGGTTACTTCGCATTCTGGATCTATTTCGCCTCGCCAGCTTTGGGAAAGGCGTTCTCCGGATTGATCCTGACCGCGGGACTAGCGCTGGCGGTCCGCACCGTGCGACGCGCCCGGGGCCGGTTGCGAGACCTCCTGCCAGACGATCTTCTGATCCCGGCCATCCTCGCGGGGATCATCGGGATGGGATACATCGGTCTGCTCTACGCCTACGGTGGGAGCAAATTTTTTTCCGTCGCCGCGGAGCGCTTCACCTGGACCCTCCCGTACGACAACGAGATTCCCACGCTCTTTGCCAATCGATTGTGGGACGGGGTGAACCCGAAGCGCTTGACCTCGGAATGGCTTAGTAGCGATCGTCCGCCCTTGCAGGCGGGATGGTCGCTGCTGTTTCGTCCGCTCCTGGCGCTTTTTTTCGATGGCGATACCATCGGCGCCGTGGCCGGGGTTTGGTTTCAACTCCTCTGGGTGCCGGCGATTTGGTCGCTGGTCAGGACCTTTGGGACCGGAGTGCGGAATGCCACGGCGATCATCAGCGGCGTGAGTTTCAGCGGGGTAATCCTCATCAACACCATCTTCACCTGGCCAAAGCTCTGCTCGGCGTCGTTTCTCGTCGGCGCCTTCATTTATTTCTTTTCCCGGATTTCCCCAAAAACCCAGGCCGTCTTTCCCTTTGTCGCCGGCGGTTTCCTCGCCGTACTTGGTTTCCTTTGTCACGGCGGCGTGGCGTTTTCACTTCTCGGGTTGTTTCCCCTTGTGCTCTATCAATGCGTCCGGAATCGCGGCCAGCGGAAGGGCTGGCTCCTGGCGGGTTTGATTTTCGTCCTGACCACGACTCCGTGGTTCGCCTACCAGCGCTTCTACGCCCCACCGGCCAATCATTTGTTGAAATGGCACCTGGCCGGTCAACCTGACAATCAAGACGAGAGCGTGGGATTTTTGTCCGTGTTGGAAAACCAGTACCGGTTGATCGGCTGGGCGAAGGCTTGGGACTATCGCGTCGCCAATTTTCAAATGCTGAGTGATGGAAGTTATCTGCTGGCGGCCTCTCCGTGGGATCCGGAATTTCGAAAAAAATCGTCGAGCTGGGAGTTCTTTGTCACGACGGGCTCGTTTGGTTTCTGGCTGTTGAGCCTGGCGGCACTGCCGTGGGTGATATGGAAGGAGCGGCGGGCGCGTTCCATCGTGGGCCCGATCGTCGTTTGGGTGGCCCTGGGCTTGTGCGTTTGGATCCTGCTGCTTTTTCTCCCGCGCTCGGCCATCGTCCATCAAGGCAGTTATGTCACCCAGGTGGTCGGCCTCGCCCTCTTTACGTGGATCGCGATGCGAATTCATCCGCTGTTTTTCCTCGCGATCGCCAGCCTCCAGATCCTCACGTTTTTTACCGTCTGGGTCCCGGCCCGGGAGGGTCGGCCGGACCTCCTTTACGTTTTTCCAAGCGTAATCTGCGGTTTGGCCCTGCTGGCATTGGTGGCGATGAATCTCTGGTGTTGGCGCGCGCCACAAGAATCCGAGACGACGGCGATCCCGGAAACCTGAAGCCTGCGCGCGCGGGTAGCGGTTGGATCGCGCTAGCGTCAGCTGGTCGAGACCAATGCCACGCCCGCGATGATGATGGCCATCGCGACGAGATTTCGACGGCCGAGTTTTTCGCCCAGGAAGACGCGCGCGCCAATCGCCATCATGATCAGGCCCGACGCCTGAAACGGATAGAGAAAGCTCAGATCGAAGTGCTGCAGGAGACCCAGCATCACGAAAAACGAAAGCGTCATCCCGCCGATGGCAATCACGAAGCGGAGGAAACGATTCGCCCGGCCGGTCGCGAGCAGCGCCGTCTTCATCACGATTTGGCCGGCCACGTTGGAGGCGTGCGCTAAGAGGATCAACAGGAGGGTGACAATTTTCATGACGGGAATACCGGCAATCTTTCGGCTTCGGTACGCGGTGCGGCCACCAGGAGAAGTCCCGCCAGCACCAGCGCGATCCCGCACCAGCGCCGCGCGCTGAGGTGTTCACCGAGGATCAGCAGGCAACTCAGCGGCACCATGATGTGGACAACGCTGGCCAGCATCGAGGCGATGTTCAGGGGAAGTGCGCGAATGATCCAAAGCCACGCCACAAAACTCGCGATCATGCACGGAATCGCCATCCAGACCCATTTCGACTGCAGGCCGCTCGCGCCAATCCACTGCAGCGCCGGGAGAAACGGCGGCAGGTTCGCCGTTTCCCGCGCCCCAAGTTTCAGGAGCACTTCCGAGGCGGTCACGAGCGACTCGCACAAGAACACCAGGACGTACGGGTGGAGAAGACCCCGGCGACCCATCGCAACGTTGGAGTCAGGCGGGAGGTCGGGCACGCGGAAGCGTTCGCGCGGAGCGGCCGCGGGCACAACCGCATTCGCCGCCTGCGGTGCAATTTCCCCGCCCCCGTCCCGTCGGCTCACCGCGACCGCCTCCCCGCCCTCTATCGGTCATTTTGTTCATTTTTTGTTGAACATTTCGAATTTCGCGTCAAGCTGGTGCCATGTCCATCGCGCTGCGCCTGAAACCCAGGGTCCGGCCAGCGGTGTCTGCGGCCGTCAAAGCCGGTCCGGACCGCTTGTCCCCCGTCGAGATCGAATTCGTGGATCTTTTCGTCGGGCTGGCGCGGAGTGTGAAGGCCCCCAAGTCGCTCGGTGAAATCTACGCCCTGCTCTTCGCCTCAGCGGTGCCACTGACCTTCGACGCGATCGTGCGAAAGCTCGCAATGAGTCGAGGTTCCGCCTCGCAGGGCCTGCGCCTCCTGCGCTCGTTCGGCGCGGTGAAGGCCACCTACGTCGCCGGCGATCGGCGCGATCATTTTGTTGCCGAGACCGAGCTGCGCAAGCTCGTCTCCGGTTTCCTGCGCGAACGGATCGCGCCGGCGCTCGAGGGCGGCGCCGAGCGGCTCGAGCGGCTCACGACCGCGCTCGCCGCCGGGCCATCCGCGACCCGCCGTACGGCTGAATTCGAATTTCTTCGCCACCGCGCGGAACGGCTCCAAGGCTGGCAGCGCATGGCCCGCGAGTCGCTCCCGGCGCTTGTGAAAATGCTGGACCCGTCATGAACGCGACCCTTCTCCAACCACCACCGGACCTGGCCGGAAGCACGACCCCCGGCGTCGCCTGGTATTGCCTGCAGGCCCAGCCGCGCCACGAGTCGATCGCGGCGCGCGCGCTGCGGCAGCGCGAGCACATCGACGTTTTCTGCCCGCGGATCCGGTTTCGGCGCCCGCGCGCCGGCGGGCAGATGTGGATGACCGAGGCGCTGTTTCCCGGCTACCTTTTCGCGCGGTTTGATCTCCCGACGCGCCACCGCGAGGTCGGCTACGCGCACGGCTTGCGTGGCATCGTTCATTTCGGCGGCATCCATCCGCCCGTGCCGGACGCGGTCATCGACCAACTCCGCCTCAGCGTGGGCGAGGAGGAATTAACCGAGATCGCCAGCCTGCCAGCCCCGGGCGATGATGTGAGGCTGACTGGCGGCGCTCTGCACGGGTTGGAGGCCGTCGTCACGCAATACCTGCCGGCGCGCGATCGCATCCGGGTTCTGCTGGAATTCATGGGGCGTCAGATGGAGCTGGAACTTCCGGCTCGATCCGCCCTGCCGTCGGTGCATCATCCGCTTCGCCGGTTCTCCGGCTGAGTCGATTCTCCATGGCCCGGTGTCTCATCTTCGGCATTTCCGGTCAGGACGGCGCCTACCTCGCGCGTCATCTCCTCGCGCGCGGCGATGAAGTCTGGGGGACCTCCCGCGACGCGGCGATGGGTGGATTCCCCAACCTGACGCGACTCGGCATTCACGATCGCGTGAAACTCGCATCGGCGGCGATCACCGATTTCCGCAGCGTCCTGCAGGTGCTCAACAAAGCGCAACCCGACGAGGTGTATCATCTCGCCGGCCAGTCGTCGGTCGGGCTCTCGTTTGAGCAGCCCGTCGAGACGCTCGAGAGCGTGACGCTCGGCACGCTCAACGTCCTCGAGGCGGTGCGCTTCCTCGGCGGTCGGATTCGATTTTATCACGCCTGCTCCAGCGAATGCTTCGGCGACACGGGGGGCGAACCGGCTGACGAGCAGATGGCGTTTCGCCCCCGCAGTCCGTATGCGGTCGCCAAGGCCGCGGCGTTTTGGGCGGTCGCGAACTACCGCGAAGCCTACGGCCTTTTCGCGTGCTCCGGCATCCTCTTCAACCACGAGTCCTGCCTGCGGCCCGAACGCTTCGTGACGCAAAAAATCGTCTCCGGCGCTCGCCGCATCGCGGCGGGCGAATCGCGCGCGAAGCTGCGACTGGGCAATCTCGACATCCAGCGCGACTGGGGTTGGGCGCCCGAATTCGTCGGGGCGATGGCCCTCATGCTCCAACAGCCGGAGCCGGACGATTACGTGATTGCCACTGGCGAGACCCGGCCGCTGCAGGATTTTGTGGCGCACGCGTTTGAGGCGGTTGGGCTCGACTGGCACGAGCACGTCGAAACCGATCCCGCGCTATTGCGACCAACCGATCTGCGCTGTGGCCGGGCCAACCCTGCCAGGGCCGCAGCCAAGCTGGGCTGGCGCGCAAATTGGAAAATGAATGAAGTCGTCCACGCGATGATGAACGGCGTGCTCTAAACCCGCCGCCCGAATCTCCGGGCATAACCTTCCCGATGGCCACATGACCGCATGGAACCGCCCGCGGCGATGGTTGCGCGATTTGGGAAGTTACGCGTTCACGCAGCTGGGCGTGCAGGCGCTCGGCTTTCTCGCGGGGCTGGCGGTCGTTCGCACGCTCCCGCCGGACCAATTCGCCCAGGTCGCGCTCGCCGGAAATTTCCAGGTTACCCTCGGTTTGCTCGCCGACACGGGCATTGGCATCGGCCTCGCCTCGATCGGCGGACAAATCTGGCGCGACCGCGATCGGCTCGGCCGCTTGATCGCTACCGCGCGCAGCCTGCGCGGACAATTCGCGTTGGTCGCACTCGCTGCGATGGTCCCCCTGTTCGTCTGGTTGCTTGTGCGCAACGGCTCTCCCGCTTGGCATGTTTTCGCCATTACCGCGGCGGTCATCCTCACCTTGTGGGCGCAGCTCAATTACGACGCCCTCGGCGCCGCGCCGCGCCTCGCCGGAGAGGTGGCGCGCGTGCAGCGGATCGATCTCGCCGGCAACGCGGTTCGGCTCGGCGCCATGCTCGCCCTGGCGGCACTCGGCATGCTGAATGCACCGCTGGCCGTGGCCGTCGGATCCATGGTGGCCGTCGGGCAATGGCTCCGTCTCCGACCGGCCGTGGCGGACCTCGTCGATCTCGAGGCAAAACCCGACGAGGCAAATCGTAGCGCGTTGCTCTCCCTCGCCCGATCGCAAGTGGCGAACACGATTTTCTTTTGCCTGCAGGGTCAAATCGGCCTGTGGATCATCGCCGGATTCGGCAACACGCGCGGCGTGGCGGACCTGGGCGCCCTCGGCCGTCTTGCGTTCCTGCTGACCATCCCAAATGCGATTCAGAACAACCTGATCCTGCCGCGATTTGCGCGGCTGCCGGCGGACCGTCCGCTCCTCACGCGCCGGTACGGGCAGATTGTCGGGATCGCCGCGGCCGCGGCCCTCGGGTTGTGGGCGCTGTCGGCCATATTTCCGGAACCGTTGTTGTGGTTGCTCGGTCCTTCCTACGCGCATTTGCAGCGGGAACTGCCGTTGCTCATGGCCAGCGCGGCGCTCGCCTACTTCGCGGCGGTACTTTGGTCGCTCAATTTCGCGCGCGCGTGGGTGCGGTGGTCCTGGCTGAACATTCCGATCGCGCTCGCAATCCAGGCCGCTTCCGTTCCGCTGCTGGATCTGGCGACCGTGCGCGGGGTCATTCTCTTCGGCCTGTTTCCGTCCCTCGCGTCGATCGCGCTTAATCTTTGGTTGAGCCGGCGCGGTTTGCGCACGACCACCGCGCCATGAAACCCCCGGCGAACATCGGCTCGCGCTGGGCCGCGGTCCCGGCATACTGAATTCCGGAGTCCATGGTTCTCCTCTCCCATCCCACCGGCAACGTGAACGTTCGCCACGCGGCGCTCGCGCTGGCGGAAGCGGATTTGCTCGCGGAATTCTGGACCTGCATTCATTGGAATCCTCACTCGGCGCTGGGCCGGTACCTGCCGGCGCGGTGGCGCGAGCTTCTCGAGCGGCGCGTGCTTCCACCCGCAGTCCGCGTGCGCACCCGAACCGACCCATGGCTGGAGGCCGCCCGCCTCGCGTCTTCAAAATTCGGTCTGACCGCATTTGCGCGGCACGAGCGCGGCGTGTTCAGCGTCGATGCCGTCTACCGGGGGCTCGATAAGCGCGTCGCGCGCCGGCTGCGAACGGAAGCAACGGGCTCGTTGCGCGCGGTGTACGCGTACGAGGACGGCGCGGTGGCTACCTTTGCGGCGGCGCGCGAGCGCGGGCTGGCCTGCCTCTACGACCTGCCCATTGGCTACTGGCGCGCGGCGCAACGCATCTATCGCGAGGAAGCCGAGCGGGTGCCGGAGTGGGCGGCCACGATCGAGGGCGCCCGTGACAGCGACGAAAAGCTCGCGCGCAAGGAATGCGAAATCGCGGGCGCTGATCTCGTCATCGTCGCGAGCCAATTCACTGCTGAAACCCTGCGCGAATCGGACCACCTGCGCGCCCGGGTGGAAATCATTCCCTATGGTGCACCGCCGGTGGTGGTCGGACCGCGCGAGCCCGGCCGGTCCGGACGCTTGCGCGCGATCTTCGTCGGCGCCCTGACGCAGCGAAAGGGTTTGTCCTACGCGCTCGAAGCCGTGCGGCGGCTTGGCGATCGCGTGGAACTGACCCTGGTGGGCGCGCATCCGGCGGCGCCCTGCGCGGTGCTCGACGACGCTTTGCGGCAGCATCGATGGTTTCCAGATCTCTCGTCCGCGGACGTGCTGCGCGAGATGCGGCGGCACGATGTCCTCATCTTTCCGTCGCTCTGCGAGGGATTCGGTCTCGTCATCCTCGAGGCGCTTGCCTGCGGCCTGCCGGTCATCGCCACGTCCCACACCGGCGCACCGGATGTCCTGACCGAGGGCATCGACGGTTTCATTGTGCCGATCCGCTCGGCCGACGCGATCGCCGAAAAACTCGAAGTACTGCTCGCCTCGCCCGCGCGACTCGCGGCGATGAAGGACGCGGCCACCGCCAAGGCGCGCGGGTTGACGTGGGAGCGCTACCGCGCGTCGATTGCGCGCGTCGTGCAATCACACCTCGCCCACGCGGCAGGCTCGCCGTAGCTCCGATCCGCGCTAGCCTTCCCGCCATGAACGTCCCGCCCGTCACGCATGCCCAGGATGGCTTTGGGCGATCGCCGTGGAGCGCCGGCGCGCGCCTGCGCATGGCGGCGTGGGTCGTCGTCTGGAAACTGCTCTGCGCCTGGACGCCCAAATCATGCAACGGCTGGCGCTTGTGCTGGCTGCGGGTCTTTGGCGCGCGGATCGAGGGGCGGCCCTTCGTGCATTCGACCGCGCAGGTACGCCTGCCGTGGCATCTCACCATGCGCGACCGCGCCTGCCTTGGTGAACGCAGCAATGCCTACTCGCTGGGGCGAATCGAAATCGGCGAGGGCAGCACGATCGCGCAGGAGGCGTACCTCTGCACGGGCACGCATGATTTCGACGATCCGGCTCTGCCGCTGCAAACCGCGCCGATCACGATCGGCCGCGACGTTTTTCTAGGCGCGCGCGTCTTCGTGCTGCCGGGCGTCACGATTGGTGACCGCGTCATCGTCGGCGCGTGCTCGGTCGTGACCCACGATCTTCCCGCAAACACGATTTGCGCGGGCCATCCCTGCCGCGTGCTACAATCGCGCGACAGCGCCACGCTGGCCTGATCGGAAGACACCGCGACGGAAAAGAAAAAGGGCGGACGCGGGTCCACCCTTCTTGCTTCGGAAATGAGGCGGCGGTTATTTTAAGTTCAACGCCCTAAGCGTGGACGAATTGATCAGTCCGGTGACTTTAAGGCCATTGGCCTGCTGAAATCGGGCCACGGCCGCCTGGCTCTCGGGCCCAAACTGGCCGTCAATCGGCCCGTTGTAATAGCCGCGATTTTGCAGCGCGGCCTGCACCGAGCGAGCCGCCGTCCCGCCAGTCGATGGCGCGATGCGGCCGGGCGCGGTCTCGGCCACGATCTGGCCTTGATAAACGGGCTGCTGATAAGTTGCATAGCCTGGGGTCGCTGCATAGTAGCCAGCGCTGTAGGCGAGCGGCAGGCCGACGCCAAACGCCAGGGCCGTGGCGTAGGGGTAACCGTAATAACCGCCGTAATAGCCTCCATATCCATAGTACGGGTAGCGGTATCCGTACCGGTAGCCATAACGGCCGGGGTAATAGCCGCCGAAATAAGGCCCAGGGTAACCGTAGGCGCCCCGAGCGTAACGACTCCGGTTGCCTCCGGGGGCGACCACCGCCCGGCCACCGCGCGCACCGGCAACCGCAGTGTAGTTGAGCGGAACGTCAGAGCCGAATTTCTCGCTGGCAGCCGTTGAAACCGAGGGGGTTCCAGCGAAAGCGGGGGCGCCAAGAGCGAGGGTGAGAGTGCCAATCAGGAGGGACTTCATATAGGTTATGCGTTCTTTGACGTAGGAATGGACGACTTTATTTAACACTGCCGTCCCCCATTTGTTTTAACAAATCTACCAGAGGGCGAAAGGAACCCGCCACCTAGCAGCCAGAGATTGGGACTGTGCCCGCGCCCCGACCGCTGGTAGCGTATCCGCCTCCGCCCAAACATGCAGCGCAAACTCACCGCCATCCTCGCAGCCGACGTCGTCGGCTACAGCCGCCTGATGGAGGCCGACGAGGCCGGCACACTCGAGCGCCTGAAGGTCAACCGGAGCGAGATTTTCGACCCGGCGGTCGCCGCCCACGGGGGTCGGCTCATCAAACTGATGGGCGATGGCGCGCTGGTCGAATTTCCCAGCGTCATCGATGCCATGAAATGCGCGCTGGAGATCCAAGGGGCGACGTCGCGGGCCGAGCCGGAGTGCGCCGAGGCGCAGCGCCTGCGTTACCGCATCGGCGTCAATCTTGGCGACGTCATCGTGCAGGGTGACGACATCTATGGCGAAGGCGTAAACGTCGCCGCGCGGCTTGAGTCGCTCGCGCCCGCAGGCGGCATCGCGCTCTCCCGCACGGTGCGCGATCAAGTGGAGGGCAAGGTGCCGGGTTCGTTTGACGACCTCGGAGAGCACACCGTGAAAAACATCCAGCGGCCGGTGCACGTGTTCTCGATTCGCCCAGCGGCGGCGGCCGACGCGGAGCCCGCCAAGCCGGACGCGGCCCGCCACTTTTCGATTTGCGTGCTGCCCTTCGCAAACATGAGTGGCGATCCGGAACAGGAGTATTTCAGCGACGGCATCACCGAGGACATCATCACGGACTTGAGCAAGGTCTCCGCGCTCTCGGTCATCTCGCGCAACAGCGCGTTCACCTTCAAGGGCAAGCAGGTCGAGGTGCCGCAGATCGCCCGGCAGCTCAAGGTCAGCCATGTGCTCGAGGGCAGCGTGCGCAAGTCCGGCGGGCGCGTGCGCATCACCGCGCAGCTCATCGACGGCGCGACCGACAACCATGTCTGGGCCGAGCGTTACGATCGCGAGCTCACCGACATCTTCGCGCTGCAGGATGAAATCTCGGAGGCCATCGTCAAGGCGCTGAAGCTCAAGCTGCTGCCAGAGGAAAAGAAGGCGATCGAGCAGCGCGGCACGGACAATATCGAGGCTTACAACGTCTATTTGATGGCCCGCCAGAATTATGTCACCGGCAACATGGGCGATGTGCGACGGGACGAGGCAATCATCCGCCTGTGCCGCCGCGCCACTGAAATCGATTCCAACTACGCGCGGGCCTGGGCCCTCATGGCGATGGGACAAAGGCTGCTCTGGTCGACCCACGGGCGCGCGGGCGAGAGCGGCCTGGCGGCGGCGGAGCGCGCGCTCGCGTTGGATGCCGGCCTGGCCGAGGCGCACGCCATCAAGGCCCAAATTCTCGCCGATGAAGGCCGGAACGAAGAGGCATCTGCAGAAATCGCCAGTGCCCTCCGACTGGACCCCGAGTCGTTCGAGGTCAACCGATCCGCCGCGGTCCTACGCTTCCGGCAGCAACGGTTGGAGGAGGCCATCCGTTACTGGAAAAAGGCGGCCGCCCTCGTGGAGACGGATTATTCCTCGCCGGGCATGTTGGTCACTTGTTACACGGCAATCGGAGATTCAGCCTCGGCGCGGCAGGCGGCGCAAGTCACGCTCGCCCGGGTCGAAAAGGTCGTGGCGCAGGACCGGAATAATGGGTCAGCCATGGGATACGGCGTTTCGGCCCTGGCGGCCCTTGGCGAGTCGGAGCGGACCAAGGAATGGATCAACCGCGCCTTGCTCATCGATCCTGACAACCTGAACATGCGCTACAACTTCGTCTGCGGTCTGGCCGCGCACTTGAAGGAAACGGATGCCGCGCTCGATCTACTCGGCCCCTTTTTCGACAAGGTGCCACGTGACTTCCTCGACCACGCGAAGGTCGATCCGGATCTCAATTCCCTGCGCGACAATCCCCGCTTCCAGGAGATGATGGCAGCCGCCGAGGCGCGATTGGCGACACGGTGAAGGTGCCCTACCGGGCAGACGTCTGGCTGCGCCGTTGCAGACGCGCGCGGGTCATGCGCTCGCGCAGGCCGCCTTCGTTGAGGAAGTCTTTTTCCAGTCGGCGGAGCTGCTGGTCTAGGAGGTAGTTGGTTTGGTGGATCACGCAGAGCGCAATGTTCGCCACCACCTCGGCGGGACGAGTCTCGCAGAAATCGCGATAGGACTCATACGACACATGGGACTTATTCCCGAGTTTTCGAACATAGATCGCCTCCTTCCAGTCTTTTTTCCAGACAGCGAGATCCCGGACTCTGAGGAAATCTCGATAATCCTCAAGGAGCTCCTCGAGGCTGGCTCGGGCCACATTGGTAAGCTTGATCTCCATCTCCTTGGAGGTACCGGAAGCCTTGCTGCCTTCGAGGATGTTCTGTTTTCCGGAACGGGCAGCCTGCACCATCTGGTCAATGGTACGGTCGCCTTTTTTGAGGAAGCGCTGACAAAAGTGAAAGGTCAGATCGTAGACGACTTCGGCTTTCTGGTAGGACAGAAGCTCGCGATAGTTCCCGTGAGGCGGCATGAACCCTTCGGCACTCATATATAGTCACATGGGTCCAATAGGTCCTATTCTGGAACTCTGCTCTGGGCGGTGAGGGATTCGAACCCCCGGCCAACTCGGTGTAAACGAGCCGCTCTACCACTGAGCTAACCGCCCGATGCGCAGAGCGCTCGACGAACAATCATGGGCCAGATGAAATGGCGGTCAAATGGTTCGTGGACTGCGCCTCATCTTAAGCCTTCTCGTGCTCGTGCTCGCCGGCGCGCCGATCGCGCACGGGCAAACCGATGTCTGGATCGATACCGATCCATCGATCGGGATGGTCGGCCGCGACGCCGACGACGGCTTCGCCCTCGTGCAGGCGCTGCGCAGCCCGCAAATTCGGATTCGCGGGATCAGCACCTCGTGGGGAAATGCGCCGGGGCCCAAGACCTTTGCCATCGCCCGGGAAATCGCGACGCGCTTCGGCGGAGAAAGCGGGATCACCGAGGCGAAAGTCTTCGCGGGCGCGAATGCCGCGTCGGATTTCGGAACTCCCACGGCTGCGACGACCGCGCTGGCCGCCGCGCTGCGCGAGCGGCGCCTGACCTACATCGCGCTCGGCCCGTTGACGAATCTCGCCACGCTCCTCCAGCGCGAGCCGGCCCTGCGCGATCGGCTGGAGCGGATCGTGTTCCTGGGCGGACGACGGCCGCATGAGCGCTTCCGCATCGGAACTTGGAACTCGTACGAATTTCACGACGCGAATTTTGAAAAAGATCCCGCGGCCGCCGCGGTGGTCCTTGCCGCGAAGATCCCGCTGACCTTCGTCCCGTTCAGCGCCACGCTCGATTGCACGATCACGGCCGCGGACCTCGACGCGATCGGCCGATCCGGCCCCGGCGGCGCCTGGCTCCAAAAGCGCGCACGGTTGTGGTTAAGTCTGTGGCGCTGGTTCTGGCGGGTCGAGGGCGGACCGCTCTTCGATTCCGTGGCGGTGCTGGCCGTGACCAATCCCGATCTGGTGCAAAGCGCCGGATGCCGTCCGCACATCGGTTATTCCAGCACTCCGCCGCACCTTGTGCTGGAGCCCAGCTCGGATGCCAGGGCCCCACGCGTGATCACCGGCACACGACCGGGCGCGAAGGCGCTGATTCTCTGGCGTCTCGAGGGCTCCTCGGCCGACCTCAGTACCGCCAGCCCTTCGGCAAGGTAAACGCCGCCTCGTTCACGGTGATCTCCGCCACCTGATCGGGCGGGAGGATCACTTCGATAATGTCGAAACGAAACTCGATGTCCGGATCGCCCAGCAGGCGCAGCCACGCGAGCGCGCCGCGCGCGACGAGCCGCTCCTTCTCGTCGGTGACGTTGTCGGCGGGACGACTGATCTCGCTCGAGCGGGCGCGCGTCTTCACCTCCGCGAACACCAGCGTGTTGCCGTCGCGGCAGACGAGATCGACCTCCCCTCCCTCGGGCGCGCGGAAGTTCCGGTAGAGCACCTTCCAGCCGCGTTGCCGCAGATGCTTCGCGGCCGCGTCCTCGCCGCGACGACCCAACTCGTGGCGCGGATCCGGCGCGCCGACCTCAGCCGAGGCGAAGATACGTTTGCGCCACCGGCTCAAAGCTGCGGCGATGGATGGGACAGGGCCCATGCGCGAAGAGCGTAGCGAAATGCCCCGGCGTGGCATAGCCCTTATGCTGCGCAAAGCCGTATTGCGGATACTCGCGGTCGAATGCCTCCATCAGCCGATCGCGCGTGACCTTCGCGATGATGCTCGCCGCCGCGATGCTCAGGCTCCGCCCATCGCCCTTCACCAGCGCGGTCTGGGGAATCGGAAACGGACGCACCGGCAGTCCATCGATCAGCACGTGGCTGGGCCGGCGTCCCAGCGCGAGTACCGCGCGACGCATGGCCTCGTGCGCCGCGCGCAGGATGTTGATCCGGTCGATCTCCTCGACCTGCACGACCACGCAAGCCCATTCGACGGCCTTGTCGGTGGTGAGCCGTTCGTAAAGCTCCAGGCGGGCGACCTCGGAAAGTCGTTTGGAATCATCGAGCGGTGCGTCGGCGTACGATTCTGGCAACACCACCGCGGCTGCGGTCACGGGCCCGGCGAGCGGGCCGCGGCCGGCTTCATCAATCCCGGCGACGATGGTTTCGCCGGTGGCCAACAGATGCCTCTCGAAACAAAAGTCCGGGCGGGAAGACTCCGTCGTCGGACTTCGCCCGGACGGCTTGGCCATGTGATCGGCCCTCCGGTCGGCTTAAGCCTCGGCCTTTTCGGCCGTCGCTTTTTTCTTCGCCTTGGCAGGCGTGTCGGCCGCGGCCGAAGCCTTGGCGGTTGCCTTCCCGGCGGCGCGGGTCTTCTTTTCCTTCACGAAGAGGGCGTCCTTGCCCGTGCGATCGCGCAGGTAGTACAGCTTCGCGCGGCGCGGATTTCCCTGCCGCTCGACTTCGATCTTCGCCACCTTCGGCGAATGCACGGGGAAGACGCGCTCCACGCCCTCGCCGTAGGAGATGCGGCGGACGGTGAAGGAACTGTTGATGTCGCGGCCCTTGCGCGCGATGACCACGCCGGTGAAAATCTGGATGCGTTCCTTGTCGCCCTCGACCACGCGGGTGTGGACGCGGACGGTGTCGCCGACCCGGAACGACTGGGCGTCGCTTTTCTTTTGTTCCTGGCTGATTTTATCGAGGAGATTCATGGGGCGGTTGGGCGGGAAGGAGGTCGATTACGGAAAAAGACCGCGGCGGGCGCGGGGTGGGACGTATCCAATCGACCCGGCCAGATTGCAAGGGATTTTTGATTCCCCAACCTCCTGCGGGGAGGGCGGTTCTCCCCTCCAGCGGGGCTGTTCCCAGTTTTGCCGGCGGTTGAAGGCCCGCACATAGGCCCGGAGCACCGCGATCTGCCGGAACCAGTGAAAGACCAGCCCCTCGGTCAGAATGTAGGGCCACATCCGCACAGCAAAGTGCCGGTCCCCGAACATCGCACGGTGGCAGGTCCAGACGATGGCGGCGTTCGCCAGCTCAATCACAACCTTGCCCCCAAAGAGCGCCACCGCGGTGATCTGGAAGGCCTCGATGCCGCTGGCCAGCGCCGCGACGAGGATGCTCAACGACAACACGCCCCAAATCGGCAGCAGCGCATCGATGCACTTGATCGGTAGCAGCAGCCAGCCCAGCGCGCCCAGCCGGCGGTTGCCCACCATCGAGCGGTAATCCCACATCGTTTGCAAAAATCCCGCAAACCAGCGCGTGCGCTGCGCGATAAACGCCGACGGCGTCTCCGGTCCGTCGGTCAGAGCCACCGCACCCGGTGCGACCTCCACCCGGCGATCCGCACGGCCTGCAACGCGCAGGCACTCGTGCAAGCGGAAGATAATTTCGTAGTCCTCCACGCTGCTATCGCCATCGAATCCGCCGAGCTCGCGGAGAATCGCGGTGCGGAACGCGCCGAACGCGCCGGACACCTGCAGGCACACGTCCATCTCAACCAGCCCCACGCGCCACATGAAATTCTTGAGGTATTCCCAATATTGATAGCGCGCGAGCCACGGTCCGCCCTCCCCCGCGTTGCGGATGTAAACGAATCCACCAGCCGAAGCCACGTCCGGATCCCAAAACGTGGCGGCCAGCGAAGCGAGCGCGCCGGGGGCGAGATCCGTGTCGGCATCGAGCGTCGAGACCAGATCAAACTTCGCCAGGGCGAGCGCGGCGTTCAGCGCGTGACCCTTGCCCACTTTGGGCAGCGCGAGGACCTGCAGGCGCGGATCGATTTCCGACGTCAGGATTTGCCAGCCCGAACTCGACACGGCCGAACGCAGGTCATAGCGCGTGATCAGAAATTCATTCATGCCATCGTTCGAGCCGTCGCTCGCGACCAGAATCTCAAACTCCAACCCAGTCTGCGCGCGCACGCTTTCGATCGTCGCCTCGATGCACGAACGCTCGTTGTAGGCGGCGATGAGCACGGACATGGCCGGCGCCTCTGTCTCGGGCGCCCCGCCCGCCGGCACGCCGCCGCGCCGCATTCGGCGGGCGACGCCGATCCCGGCGGCGACCGCGAGCAGGCCACTGACACCCATTTCGTAAATGAGGTATCCGCCTGTAACCGCGAGCACGGCTTCGCGCCTTTCGCGCAACAGGCCCCACATGCCGAGCGTAAAGCTGGCTGCAATCAGCCCCGCAAAGACGTAGGCAAATATCGGCGTCGACCGAGGCGAGCCAGGGGGAACCATGCGATCCATTTGGGAATTGGGCGGACTCACCTTGAATACCTGAAAACCTTAGGAACCTGTTGAACTGCTGGCATGGCCCGCGTGGCAGTCGATTTTGGCTTGGGCACGGAGCGCGCGAAGCGGCTGGATCCAAGGCGATCCTGCCCGAGCGCGGCGACACTTCCCAAGCCAAAAAGCGGCGCCACCCGGAGGGCGAGCGTGAATTGGGCCGTCTGCCGGTGTTGCTCGTCGGTCACGGGTTCATGGGAACCCGCTCCCTTCTCGCGCCACCACCATGCCTCCCAATTGACGCTCGCGCGGGTCATGCCAGTAGTTCAAGAGGTTCCTAGAAGAGGCGCGGCCGGGGGAAGATGTTCGAGCCGGGCGGATCTGCCAAAGTGAACCGGAAGAATTTTTGCTTGCGGGGTAAGACGCCGCCGTGCTCCGCTCTATTCCGCGGATTTCGCCTCGCCCGCCCATGGTGGAGCGATGCGGATCACGTCATCGGACACCTCAAACCGCCAGCCGGGCCGCGTTTTGGAAACCAACGCCTGCACCGCCTCGAGCGCGGGATAGCCCGGATCCACGCCGAACAATCTCGCGTCATCAATCAGGATGACGTCGGCCTGACTTCGATTCCGAAGCAGGCTCGAAAGTTCGGC
>JANMQT010000189.1:0-31040 GCA_031370675.1 Verrucomicrobiota bacterium | reverse complement strand
CGCGCTCAAATCCGGCGAGCGCATCGGTGATGCGCTGCTGCCATTCGGCGTGCGGCAAATCGGCGCCTAGCGCGACGCCGCGGCTCCCCCAGCCTAACGGCGAGAAACCGCTCACCTTCAGGAGCAGATCGCGTTCTTTCTGGCTGAATTTCCCGGCCTCGTTCCAATCCTGGATCTCGAGCCGCGGGATGACGGCGTGTTGCGGCAGAGGAGTCGGATCGAGGATCCAGGTGTAGGGAATCATCCGCCGCAGCTGGCGAAAATATTTATCGCCCAACTCACGCCTCCAGAAGTCGTGCAGCGGCTGGAGCCAGAAAAACGCGAACCACATTTTCTCCTCGAGATACGGCTTGAACGGCGGCGTCACGATCAGCCGGCCCGCGCGCGCGCGCTCGAGCAGCGCCGGCGCGATTGCGTTGTTCGGCAAATCAAAATGCTCGATGAAGCGGTAAACCGTGCCCGACTCCGGCAGCGGATCGGTTCCATCGGTCCGGGTCACGCGCCATTTGCCATCGACTCCCGCGCGCTGGTTCAATTGCGCGGCCAGCCACACCATCTCGGGCCGGTACGTCGCGGCCTCGTCGGAAACGAGAATTGCGCCGCCTTCCGGCATGATACCCGCAAAGCCATCGAGCATCCCGTCAGCGCCGCCGACCACGTCGTCTCCCAGCGCCACATACGTCTGGTTCAGCCACGCCGTGAGCCCGACGCCGCCCGGCACGCTGTCCAATTCCGCCGCGACGAATCCATTATCGGTCAGCACCAAATCAGGCCGTAAGATGCGCGGCACCTGATCACGCAGACGCAGCTCGCGGGACAGCGCGATCAATTCCAGCGGCTTGCCCGCGTCGAGGTACGCAGCCACCCACGCGGGCTGCTTGCCCTTGACGCTCAGCTGATAGAGAAGGTTGCAGGCGCGTTGAAAGAGGTTCAGGCGATAGCCGAGCTTTTCGAGCTGCTCGTCGAGTTTTCCATCCAGCGGGAACGACGCCGGCGAGAGCAGCCATTCCTTCTCCGCAAAGAGGCCCTCGGCCGGGAAATTCCGCCGCACGAAGTCGACGCGATCCACCGGCGTGGCCACGGGCGCGTGATTTGTCGTCATGATTGTTACAAATGATCGTCGCGGTCGGGAGATCGATCAAGCGAGCGCCTTCAAGGCGCGACGGACCAGGTCATCGACCTCAATCAAGCCAGCCGGCGCGGCATCGCGCACCTGCCGCACCGCCTTGTGCGCCTCGACCTGCTTGTAGCCGAGCGAGATGAGCGCGAGCACGGCGTCGTTGAGCGACGCCTCGGCGGGCGATGGCGCGTTCGCGGCGCTCGCCGCCTCCCAGGCGGCCGCCACTCCCACCTTGTCCCTCAGTTCCAAAACAATGCGCTCGGCAGTTTTTTTGCCGAGTCCCTTCAACTTCGAAATTGACGCGGTGTCGCCCGCGACCACCGCCGACTTGAAGCTCGCGACGCTCATGCCGCTGAGGACGGCCAGGGCCAGTTTTGGACCCACGCCGCTGACGTTATTCAGCAAGAGCCGGAACAAGTCGCGCTCGCCTTCGGTCATGAATCCGAAAAGCACATGCGCGTCCTCGCGGACCTGCAGGTGCGTAAGGAGTCGAATGCGCTCACCGCTCTGCGGCAGCCGATCGTAGCTCGATAGCGGGATGAGCACTTCGTAACCCACGCCGGCCACGTCGACGGTCACATGCGTCGGGAAACTCTGCACGAGCTGGCCGGCAAGGAACGCGATCATCCGGCGCACGATAGGCGGCCCGGTTCGAAAAAAGAAGGGCGGACCCGCCGGTTTTTCGGCCGGCGTGCGTCATGGGGGGGGTCGACTCCCACGCTGACGCCATTGACAGGCAATGACGGTCTGGAGTCTGCTACACCGCATCCTATGAAAAAATACCTCCTCGCAACCGTCTCGCTCGCTTTGCTTGGCGTGGGCCTGCCCTCCTGCTCCGCCCAGGTGAAGCCCGTAGCGGCCGTGCCGGGGGACCTGGCGTTCGCCGATTTCGTGCCCGGGGACGCGGTGGTGGCACTTTCGATTCCCGATCTGAAGCGGGCGCAGGCCGGCTGGAAAGCCTCGGCCCTTTTCCAAATCTGGAGCGAACCAGAGGTGCAGACCTTTCTCGGCAAGCCGCTGGGCAAGGTGCCGTCGCAACCGGAACTGACCACCCTGCTCTCAAAGCTCGACGCGATCGACGGACGGAATTTCTTCATCTCGCTTGTTTCGGTCAACACTGACAAGCCGCTGGTCGTCGCCGGCTTTGCCTTCAAGGGCGATGCCGCGGCCCTGGAGACTCTGCTCGCAAAGCCCAAGGCCGAGTTAAAGAAAAAATATCCGGAAGGCAAGATCGGCTCCATTCCCTTCGGCAATCGGACCATTGAAACCTTCGACGCGGCGGACGTTTCGCTCGCGTCCGTCGTGACCCCCGGCTGGTACTTTATCGCGAGCGATGTCTCGCAGTTGAAGGGCGTGCTGGATCGGCTCGATGCCAAGGCGGAGGCTCCGGCTTCGCTCGCCAAGGACGCGGATTTCAAGTCCGCCATCGCACGGGTCCCCGCGGTGCATGACGCGCTGACGTTTGTCCGAACCAAGCCCCTGCTGGAAAAGATCCTCGCGTTCAGCGCCGCCACGGGCAAGACGATTCCGGATGCACAGCGCCAGCAGGCGGAAAAAATTCGCGCGGTGGTCGCCACCAGCGGTTTCGAAAAGGAGAAGCTACGCGACACCGTCTTTGTCCTCGCGCCGGGTCTGAAGACCGACGCAGCGCCGCTGGCGCTCAAGTCCCTCCCGTTTACGTCCGCGGAGACCCTCCTCTTTCTGACCGCCTCGGTGAAGTTTCCGGAGCAGGCCAATTTCGCCCCGGACGGTCCGATGGGACAACTCGACAAGTCGCTCGCGGAATTCGGCCTCAATCTCACGGACATGCGCGCGGCCTTCGCGAGCGAGGGCGCCCTGCAGCTCGACTGGTCCAAAGGCGCCTTGTATCCGTCGCCCGTCGTCAGCGTGGAACTAAAGGATCGCGCGGCCGCGTTGAAGCTGCTCGCCTCCGCGACCGCCAAACCGCCGAAGGATTCCGACTGGCTCGCCAAGACCGATGACGGCGTGGAATACCGCATTCTCACCGCGCGAAAGCCGGGCACGCCAATCGCACCCACGCTTGCTGTCACCGGTTCGCATTTTATCGCCGGCATCTCGCAGGTCGATGTGCGTCAGGCGATCGCGCGCGCCAAGGGCAGCGGCCCGCACCTCGACGGCACCCCCGCTTACAAGTCGGCCCTGGCCGAGGTGGGCAAGGCCGACACCAGCCTGTTCTATCTTGATACGAAGAGTGTCTTCGAACGGCTCTATGGACTCGGCCGCTCGCTCACACCGTATGTGCAGGGTAACAAGGAAATCGAGGACAACGTCGACCTCGAAAAGCTGCCGGCCGTCGAAACCATCGCGCGGCATCTCACGCCCGTGGTCTGGACCCAGCGCACACTCGAAGACGGTATCTTGTGCGAGTCGACCGGCCCCATGACTCTCAATCAGCTCGTGGTCAGCGGCCTCGGGGTCGGTGGATTCGCCGCCGCCACCTACCAGCGCGCGATGAAGCCGCAGCCCACGCCCACACCCGTGCCGAGTCCGGGGTTAAGTCCCGCGCCCCAAGGTTCGCCCGCGCCCAAGCTGTCGCCGTTCTCGTCCCCCGCGCCCGCCTCCAGCCCCGGGCCGCAAGCCACGCCCCCGCGGGGGTTGTCTCCCTTCACCGCCACCCCCACCCCAACGGAGGAAAAGGCGCCTACCCAGCCTAAGTCCGGCCGGTAGGGATTGGGCGGTTTTGACCGCAAGTCGGGCGGATGCGGGGTGTTGACAGTACCGAGTGGGAAAAAGTGGCTCGCAAACGGGCCCTTTCCTGTTATACTATCGGCCCCGCAGCAAGCGGTGTCACCAAAAACCCTATGGCTATTTCCAAGAAAAACGCGTTTTCCCGCCGACTCCCCGACCTGGTCACTGAAGAGCTTGTCGCCGTCCTCAACCAGAAGAAATCCTTCGAATTCAAGTCCCTCTTTGACGTCGTGCACGCTAACCTGCGGGCCCGTAATGCAGCCAGTGGCGGCGAGGAAATGCTCCGCCTGCGCGCCTACGAAAAGCTGCAGAATCTCGTTTCGCGCGGCATGGTGAAGAAGACCCTCAAGGAGTACAAGGGTCAGCCGAACATCCTGATGGCGCTTCCGCAGCCGATGCCCCCGTTTGTGCCCCACGTCCCGGCCGCCAATGCCGTGGTCGTCCGCTCGATTTACGAGGAGGTCGAAGTGATCGAGCCCCCGATCGCTCCCGTCGCCAAAGTGGCCGCCGCGCCCAAGCCGGTGGTCTCCGTGAAGGTCGCGCCCAAGCCGGTGAAAAAGGCCGTGGTCGTTGCCGCCAAGAAAAAAGTGTCCGTGACAAAGGCGGTCGCGAAGAAGAAGCCGGCCGCCAAGACTCCGAAACCCGCCAAGAAAGTCGCGGCGAAAAAGCCCGCGAAAAAGGCCGGCCGCCGGGCGGTCGCCGCATAGGCGTATTTCAGCGGGCTCCTCATTAACTTAGGCTGGCTTTCTCCCGGGCTGACGGCATTCTTCCGTCATGATTCGGGATTATCTACCCATTCTCATCCAGGCGATTGTCGCGATTGGTTTCGCGGCCGTCACCCTAATCGCGAGTGTCGCCCTCGGGAAAGCCGGGCAGCGCAACGCGACGAAGGACTCCGCGTACGAATGCGGCATGCTGCCGTTGGGCGAAGCCCGACCGCGCTTTAGCGTGAAGTTTTACCTCGTCGCGATGCTCTTCATCCTTTTCGATATCGAGGTTGTGTTCATGTATCCTTGGGCCGTCGTGTATCGCGATTTTCTCGCCGAGAGCGGCCGCATGATTCTCTGGAGCATGCTTGGCTTCATCGGCACGCTCACCGTGGCGTATGTTTACGCGCTGAAAAAAGGCGCGCTGGATTGGAAGACGTAAGGCGCAGCGCTGGTGGCGCTCCGCAAACTCGAAGCTCGATATTCGAATCGAGTCGCACGGGGTGCGACGAGATATACGGTCGGGCCGCGCAGGGTAGGGGCGACCGAAGCGGGAGCTGAGGGAGGCAAACTCGAAGAAAATTCGAATTTCAAATATCGTAACGGCATGGTGGCCGCTCTCCTGGACCCTGCTCTACGGTTTGGTTTTTGGGCTTTCCAGATCTTGGAGTTTGCTTCGAGTTTCGAAAATTGAATTTCGAGGTTCCCGGGCTTGGCAGTCGAAGCCCGCGAGCCCATGCTCCAGCCATGAAGAGCTACAATATCGCGGTCATCCCGGGGGATGGCATCGGCAAGGAGGTGGTGCCCGAGGGCATCCGCGTGCTCGACGCCGTCGGCAAGAAGCACGGCATCGAATTCCACTGGGAGCACTTCGACTGGAGCTGTGAGCGCTACCTCGCCACGGGGCGGATGATGCCGGCCGACGGCATCGCGCGCATCCAGCATCACGACGCGATTTATCTCGGCGCCGTCGGCTGGCCCACCGTGCCCGATCACGTGTCGCTCTGGGGCCTGCTCATTCCCATCCGGCGCGACTTCCAGCAATACGTCAGCCTCCGGCCTGTGCGACTCATGCCCGGCGTCGAATCGCCGCTCGCCAACAAAAAGGCCGGCGACATCGACATGATGATCGTCCGCGAAAACAACGAGGGCGAATACTCGTCGGTCGGCGGACGCATCTACGAGGGCACCGACTTCGAGATCGCCGTGCAGCAATCCATATTCACGCGCCACGGCGTCGACCGCATCATGCACTACGCGTTCAAGCTCGCGCAGACGCGTCCACGGAAACATCTCACCTCCGCCACCAAGTAACGGCATCACCGTGACCATGCCGTTCTGGGACGAGCGCTTCAAAACAATCGCCGCGCAATATCCCGACGTGACCACGGATCAGTATCACATCGACATTCTCACCGCGCATTTCGTGCAGCGGCCGGAGAAGTTCGACGTCGTGGTCGGCTCGAATCTCTTTGGCGACATCCTTTCCGATCTCGGCCCGGCCTGCACCGGCACGATCGGCATCGCGCCCTCAGCGAACATCAATCCAGAACACGAGTTTCCCTCGATGTTCGAGCCAGTGCACGGGTCGGCGCCGGATATCGCGGGCAAGGGCATCTGCAATCCGATCGGCCAGATTTGGGTCGGCGCGATGATGCTCGAACATCTGGGACACCCGGAGGCCGCGGCGCATCTCATGTCCGCGATCGAACGCGTCCTGGTCACCGGTCCCAGCACCGCCGATCTCGGCGGCAAGGCCAGGACGACCGACGTCGGTCAGGCCATCGTCGACGCGATCGGCGAGAGCGCGACCGTGATGAGCGAACGGTGAGCGCAGATCCGTTTCTGCTCCCTGCGATGAAGCCAGCTTGCCGAACAATTTTGGCGGTGCTGGCGGTCGCGCTGGCCGTCGCGACCCCATCGCTCGCCGCCGAACCGTCGGCTGTTCCGACGCAGTTCCGAGCGCACATTGGCGGATTTCTCGGTGGCGACTACGTCGTGGATTTGCGCGAGGGGGTCCTCACCTATTCGGCGCGCGCCCGGGAACGCGGAACGGCGCCCCATGCCGAAAGGATCTCGCCCACTCCGGCACAATGGCTTGAGTTTCGAAGGGCGCTCGATGAACTCAAGGTCTGGCAATGGAAAGGCGACTATGAGAACCCGACCGTCCGCGACGGAACCCAGTGGTCCATCGAAATCGCCTACGCCGACCGCTTGCTCGTCAGCATGGGCAGTAATAATTTCCCCGATTCCACGGGCCGCCCCAATGGCAAGCCTCAGACCACGGAAGCCTTCAAACGCTACCTTGCCGCGGTGACGAGGCTGCTCGGTGGATGCGCGTTCGAATGAGGGCTAGTGTTGGATGGTAGGGACGGCTGGCCGTGCAGTCCAAAATTTTTCGAATTGGGGGCGTTGTCGTGCAGGAGAGTTACATTCGTCATTCTAGTCACTCTTGCGAAGGTTGGGACGTTTCGGCAAAACGTCCCTACCGGCACCCACCGCGCTCGGAGGTTGCGTTCCACCTGTCCCCGACCCTCGCTGGCATTGACGACATGTGCGGACTTCATGGATTATCCGGCATGCGTCCGAACTCCGCGACAAAAGCCATCCTCTTCGGGGGTGGCTTCGCGGGAATTTGCGACATCACCTACGCCATCGTTTTTTCCTGGGCGATGCGCGGCACCTCTCCGGTTCGCCTGCTCCAATCGGTCGCCAGTGGACTGCTCGGAAAATCAGCGTTTGACGGTGGCTGGCTCACGGCGGCGCTGGGCCTCTGCCTGCATTTCTTGATCGCGCTCTCAGCTGCGGTGATTTTCTACCTCGCGAGCAGGATCTTCCCCGTTCTCGCGCGCCAGGCCTTGCTGGCGGGTGCGGTTTATGGACTCGCCATTTACGCCATCATGAACCTGGTCGTGCTTCCACTGTCCGCGTTTCCGTTCCCGGTGAAGTTTGCCCCACTGGCGACCATCACTGGCGTCCTCGTCCACATCTTCCTGGTCGGTGTCCCAATCGCACTCGCGATCCGGCGATGGGTCCCAGTCGCACCCAGCTCGACTGCGGGATACGCGATCTCGCCCGGAACTTGAGTCCGCGGCCCAGAAAAAGGGTTCGCGTTAGTTAGGCTTCGCGGGCGTCGGGCTGGCGCTGGGCGCGGAGGGCGAACCCGCGAACGCTGCCTTCAAGTCCTGCGCTGCGAGTTGCTGCGCTTCCCGGGCCTTGTCGACGACCGCGCCCATCCCAAAAAATTCGTGGGACACGCCGTCGTAGAGCTTGTGTTTCACTTTCACCCCGGCGGCCGTGAGCGCCTTGGCAAGTTTGTCTCCGTCGGACCGGAGCGGATCAATTTGCGCGTTGATGATTGTCGCGGGGGGCAGACCGCGCAGCTTCTCGCCGGCCAGGACGAGCGAGAGCATCGGGTTCTTTGCGTCCTCGGGCTTGACCAGCAAATGCTTGCCAAACCATTCCATCATCCCCTTGTTGAGCGGCTTGGCCTGCGCATTCTCCGTGTAGGAAGGAGAGTTGAGATCGGTCAGGTCGGCGACCGGATACACGAGGACCTGCAACAACGGCATCTGCAGGCCTTTTTCCTTCGCCATCATGCACAGCGCCGCGGCCATGTTTCCGCCGGCGCTTTCACCCACGACCGCGACCTTTTTCGCGTCGTAGTTCCGCTTGTCGACATTTTTCAGAGCCCACTGATACACGCCCAGCACGTCCTCATGCGACGCGGGAAATTTAAATTCCGGCGCCTGGCGATAGTGCGTCGAAACGACGACCGCGCCGGCTGCGTTGCAAAGAGCCCGGGCGGATGCGTCGTAGGTGTCGAGATCGGCGATCACCCAGCCACCGCCATGGATGTAAAAAATAAGCGGAAAGGGACCGGTCCCAGTCGGGGTATAAATGCGCACCGGCACGGAATGGTCACCCAGGTCGACCTTGCTGTTGGCCACCTCACCCACGGGCTCGGGGCCCTTTTTGCCCTGCTTATCCATCAACTTCGCCACCGCGTCGGCCGGGCTCGGCTGCTTGCGGGCTTCCACGGGCGAAAGGGTCTCGACGGGTTTCCCGCCGAGCGTGGCCAGTTCATCCAGCACGGCCTTCATTTGCGGATCGGGGGCGGCGCCTTGCTGAGCGCGAGCGGAAAAGGGCGCGGCCAGCACGCCCGCGGTCAAGGTCGAAAGAATCAGTTTTCTCATGGTCAATCCGGGAAAGACGCGTCGCAAACGACGAATGTCCGGTTCCGACCGGCATCGATCTCGAGGGAGATCCGGGTCACCGCACCGTGACGCGCCAGCACTTATTCGGCGTCCGTCCGGGAAGCGGGTTCATTTACTTTTCATGGTCGTCTTGCCGGGGAACCGCCGGGGGCTGGAAAATCCAACCCATCAGCCTCTGCAGCGCCGATTCCCCCTTGATGTTCGCTTTCTTTTCCAACCGCGTCGGATGCATCGGCTCCATCATCGTCTCGATTCTAGGGTCACTGCTCCTCATCCTCCTGTTGCGCGGGTGTGGTGGGGTTTTCTAAATTACGACCCTACCGATGTCGACGCCGCCAGTCCGAGAAATCCTGGATGTCGTGGTCGTGGGCGGCGGACCGGCCGGCTTGAGCGCTGCGCTCGTCCTCGGACGTTGTCTGCGAAAGGTGCTGGTGTTTGACGCCGGAAACCCTCGCAACGCGGCGGCCCGCACCTTCAATGGCTACCTTTCGCGCGATGGCTCGTCGCCCGCGGAGTTCCGGCAGATCTGCCGCGACCAACTCACGCGCTACGAAACGGTGGAACTGCGTGCGGCAACGGTGGCGAGAGCGGAGCGAAGCGATAAAAGCTTTACCGTTACCCTCGAATCCGGCGAACGCGTTGACTCGAGGATGCTGCTGATTGCGACGGGCCTGGTCGACGAACTCCCGAAACTGGAGGGTCTCCAGCAGTTCTACGGCACGAGCGCACACAGCTGTCCGTATTGCGACGGCTGGGAGCACCGAGGTGAAGCGATGGCCGTCGCGGGCGGCAATCAGGAAGCCGCCGACCTCGCCATCGAATTGGTGCTCTGGAGCAAGGATGTCGTCCTCTGCGCGAACGGTCCGCTCCAGTGCGATGCGAAGGCCCGGCGGCAAATGCAGCGCAGCGGAATCCGCGTGATCGAGCGCACCATCACGCGACTCGAAGGGAAACGTGACGCCCTGGATGGCGTGCGTTTCGACGATGGCAGCCTGCTGCCGCGCACCGCGCTTTTTTTCTCGCCCGGACAGCATCAGCGCTCGCCGCTCGCCGAGCAGCTGGGATGCGAATTCTGCAAAGAGGACGGCTGCATCCAATGCGATGAGAAGGCTGCGACCAACATTCCCGGCCTTTACGCCGCAGGCAACGCGAGCCGCGGCGTGCAACTCGTGATCGCCGCCGCCGCTGAAGGCACCCTCGCTGCCGTGGCCATGAATAACGCGCTGGTCGAAGCCGACGCGGAGAGCGGCGAACTCAGTCGCGACGCCCCCTAGGTCGCCAGTCCGAAGGCCCCCTGATCACTGAAGACGGCGCGGGGATCGTTCGGGGCGGAGCTCCCAGCGCATGGCCGTCGGCCGCGACCGAATCGCGCGCTCAGCCGGCCTGCTGGGTCGGAATTGAAAACCGGAAGGTGGCCCCGGATCCCAGGGTGCTCTCGGCGCTGACGGTCCCCCCGTGGGCCTCGGCGATCTGCTTAACAATGGCCAGGCCGAGTCCGATTCCTTCCTTGTCGGGATCGCTGGCCAGCTTGTCGAAAACCTTGCCCAGCATTTCCGGGGGAATGCCGGCGCCGTTGTCGCGCACCACGCAAGTCACGGTTCCGGCGTCCTCGCTCGCACTCACGACCACCCGCCCGCGAGCCGCGTATTTGAAAGCGTTGCCGAGCAGATTTTGAAAGACCTGCGAGATGAGGCCGGCATCCGCGAAAACTGTCAGAGTCCTTGGGATCTCGTTGACGACCTCGATCCCGCTTTGAGATGAAACCGATCGCAAATCCCAAATCAAGCGCTGAACCAGCGGCCAAAGTTCGAACGTCCGGCGTTCCGGCTTGAAGGAGCTGCCCGACTCTGCGGGCTGCACATTTGCCTCCAAAACCCGTTTTATCAGCGCTTCGACGCGTTGCAAATTGCGTCTGACCACTTCGAACAGGTCACCCACTTCGGCGCGCTCGTTCGGACCCAGGCTCTGCTTTAGCTCATCGACGAGGAGCGAGACCGCATTGAGCGGCGTTCGCAAATCATGCACGATGAACGTGAGATGCTCTTCCTCCTGTTCAGTCCGGATGAGTGCCTGCTGAGCCGAATAAGCCGTTACCGCCAGTCGGACCGCTTCATCTATCCGGTGGTTGATGATCCGCGCCGCCTCCCCCACGACGTAGAGTTCATGCCGTTCCGCCACCGTGATGAAGGCCACGCGCAGGAGGTTGTACTCGGCCACGACTTCGCCCACATCCAACCCATCGTAAAAGCGCTGCACTCCATGGACGGGCGGGCTGCCGCGGGTGTGCTCGACCGAAAGGCTGCCCTCGCGGCTGAGCGCGAGATCGCGCGTCATCTCCGCCACGATGTCCGGCATGTGATCCGTGAGGGTCGGCTTATCAAGCTTAAGCTCGGATAGAAGCGCCCCCGCCTGCAACCGCCATTCGGCGATGATCTCGCCCTGACACCTTCCAAGGACCTCGGCCAGGTGCTCAACGGTGCAAACTTTCGGGGACGGCATGGGGGAGGAGCCTTGCATCATCCCGGCCGACATGCCAGCCACGGATAGCAGCCAGACACTGAATTTCCGCCTCCATTAGAATGGCCATCGTTCGGGCTGAACCGGGTGGCGGGCCCAGTCGAAGAGCGCGGCTACGCCCGACGTCCGGCGATCACCCCCGCGACAAAGGCAGCCGCTGTGACCGCCAGCACGGTGGCGAGCGCGGCACCGCTGGTGACAGGGACCGGGATCTCGACCACCTGAGTTCGAATCGACGGCGGCTCCGAGGCGCTCACTTCCACCGGTGCCAAACCCTGCTGAGCTCGACTTTCCGCGGTGACGGGCACGGCGCCGACCGCCGGCAACACCTCGCGGTCCATTTCCCGGGCATAAACCTGCGTGAATTCGGCTCCAAAAAGGAGAATGCAAGAGGCGTAGTAGACCCAAAGGAGGATCAGCACCACCGAACCGGCTGCTCCAAAGCTCGACGCGGTGCTTTCTCGGCCGAGATAGTAACTTAGGGCAAGCTTGCCCAGTTCGAAAAGCAGGGCGGTCACGACAGCACCGGTCCAGACATGCCGCCATTCGATCTGGGCGTCGGGCAATACTTTGAAAATGAAAGCGAACAGCGACGTGACAACGCCGAAGGAAACGAAGAACCCCAGCAATTGGCCGACAAACGGCGGCATGCCCACCAGGTCCTCAAAGTAGCCGTTGAAGGCCGCCAGTGCAGTCGTCATCAGCAGAGATGTCAGCAGCAGAAAGCCAATTACGAGTACCATGCCGAAGTTCAAAAGGTGCTCGCGGATAAATCCCATTACCCCGGAACTGCCCGTGGACTTTACCTCCCACACGGTGTTCAGCGCATCCTTGAGCTGCCCGAAGACCCCGGCGGCCCCAAGCAACATGGTCCCGAAGCCGACGATCGCGCCGGTCCAGCCTGCGGCGGGCTTGGCCGCGCTTCTCACCATGGCCTGCACGCTCGCCGCCGCTTGAGGGCCAACATACTCTTTAAGCTGTTCATCGAGCTGACCGCGCACCGCTTCCTCGCCGAGGACGAGGCCGGCGATACTGATGGCAATGACGAGCAGGGGGGCGAGGGAAAAAATGGAGTAGTAGGCGAGCGCCGCACTCAGGCGCAGCGCTTTGTCTTCCAGCCAATCGTCAAAGGTGGCCTTGAGTAGCTGGTAGACCCGGTTGCCGGTCAGCGCTGAGAAGTCCATACAAGTTCTATCGTGCGGGACATCTCACCCGGCGGCACGAGTTGCTTTTCTACGCGCGATTGGCTTCCATGATTTAAAATCACGCGAGCCCGTAGAGGCAATGCCGACACTGGCAGCACAACCGCAACTGCGACCGGCGCGCGGAATCAAAGGAGCTTGTCGGGGGTAATGGGCAGATCGCGCACCCGTCGTCCCGTGGCATGGAAGACGGCGTTTGCGACGGCCGCCGCGGTTCCGGTATTCCCGATTTCCCCCATTCCCCGCGCGCCCATCGGATTGAACTGCAGATCGGGTTCGCCAACAAAGGAAACGTCGATGGCGTGAATGTCGGCGTGCACGGGGACGTGGTAATCCGCCAAGTTGCGCGTGACGGGAAGCCCGGTGCGCGGGTCGTAATGCGTTTCCTCCTCGAGCGCCATCCCGATGCCCATGACGATTCCGCCGAGAATCTGGCTGGCGCCGAGCTTGGAATTGATGACTCGCCCGCAATCCATCACGCTGACAAAGCGGGTCACATGCACGAGCGGCAGATCCGGATCGATTTTCACCTCGCAAAATTGCGCGCCAAAACTCTGGAAGGCCGATTTGGCATTCTTGTCCTCCTTGAGTTCACCCTCGGCATCGATCGACGGGAGGCCGGCCCCGTTTAGCACATCCGCATAACTCACGGACTTTTCCGGGTTGGACGCGAGACCCAGTCGGCCGGGTCCCACCAGCACCAGTTCCTTCGCGTTGGCGCGGTAGAGCGTGGACCGGGCGTTGGCGACCGCGAGTTCCGCGAGCTTCTGCTGGAGCGCCCGGGCGGCGAGCACGATGGCGGAGCCCACCGTCGCGGTGGAGTTGGATCCCCCTGCGACCGGCCCGAACGGAAAGTCCGAGGTACCGAGCTCAAATTGGATTTTCGCAGGGGGGAGGCCGAGCGCGTCCGCGCTGATTTGCGTGAAGGCGGTGTAGGCGCCGGTCCCGAGATCGTGGGTGGCGCAGCGCACCAGAGAGGTGCCATCCGCTTTGAGTTGCATCCAGACCTTCGCAGCCCATTGGTTCGCCGGATAAGTCGCGGTGGCCATGCCCCAGCCGACCAGCAAGCGACCATCCTTCATCGACCGCGGCGCGGCCTGGCGCTTGGCCCAACCAAATTTTTTCGCACCCACCTTATAGCAATCACCCAGGAATTTCGTGGAAAATGGAATGCTCTTGGTCGGATGATTCGGGGAATTGTTCAGCATCCGCAACTGGAGCGGGTCCAGCGCGAGCGCGGAGGCGAGCTCATCCATCGCGCACTCGACCGCATAGGTGCCGGGGCATTCGCCAGGCGCGCGCATGAACGACGACTGACCAATGTTCACGGTGTGGACGGTGTGCCCGAATTCGACCGCCGGCGCGTCATAGAGCACGTGAGTGGATCCGATGCCGCAGGTCTCGACAAACTTCCCGACGGGCGACGTGAAAACCTCGCTGTGGTGGCGGATTGCCTGCAGTTTGCCATCCTTGCTGGCAGCGAGGGCGACGCGCTGCAAGGTGGCCGAGCGGTGGCCGGTACCGCTGAACATTTGGGCGCGCGTCAGCTCGATGCGGACCGGTTTCCCGACGGCCCGCGCCGCCATGGCGGCCACAAGCGTATGCGGCCAGACCGGACCCTTGCAACCAAAGGCGCCACCGACAAACGGACAAACGATCCGCACGTCCTCCCGCTTTAGTCCGAACGCGCGCGCGACGATGGACTGCGCCCCTTTGACGTATTGCGTCGCATCGTAAAGAAGAAGTTTCTCCGGCGATTCCCACGTCGCGATGGTCGCGGAATTTTCCATCGGATTGTGCGTTTCCGTCGGCGTCGAATATGTCTGCTCGACGCGCGTGAAGTCCGCGTTCTTCCATGCCGCCTCCACATCGCCCTTGGAAAACTGAAGCTTTTCGCCGTTGCTTTCCGCCGGCTGCTTTGTTTCCAGCGCATTCTCCTTGCGCAGGGCCGGCGTTTCCGCGGCGTAGGACACCTTCAGCAAATCGCCCGCGAAGCGCGCCTGCTCGAGCGTGTCGGCCACGACGACACCGACATACTGTCCTCCGTAGGAAATGCGCGCGTCGGAAAACGGCACCCGTTGTTCGAGTCGAATCCCCTCCGCTTTCTGCGCATTGGGCGGCTCGGGTAGTTTGGGCGCGTTCAGATGCGTCAGCACGGCCCGCACCCCGGGCGCCCTTTCCGCCGCCGTGCTGTCGATGGCGGTGATCGTTCCCCGCGCGATCCGACTCGTCACGAGATGGCCGTAAAGCAGGCCAGCCGGATGAAACTCGGCTGGATAGGTCGCCGCCCCGGTCACCTTCAAACGACCATCCACCCGATCAAGGGGTTGTCCCATCGATTGCGCTTTCAAGGCGGCGGACGTGCTCATAGAAATTAGACGCGGGCGTTAGGTCGCGGCTTCCACGATGGCGCGAACGATGGTGCGTTTCGCCATTTCAATTTTGAAGGAGTTATGTTGATAACCCCTGGCTCCGCTCAGCTCGGCCTCGGCAGCTTCCCGCAAGGCCGCTTCGTCGCTGGTCTTGACCCCCTTGAGCCGCGCTTCGGCCTTGGTGGCGCGCCACGGTTTGTGGGCCACCCCGCCCAGCGCCACGCGGGCGGATTGAATGGAGCCGGCGCGCAACTCCAGGACCACGGCAACGGAGACGAGCGCAAAGGCGTAGCTCGAACGATCGCGCATCTTCACGTAGTGCGTTCGCGCGCCCGAGGGCAGCGGAGGAAGATCCACCGAGGTGATGAGTTCGTCCGGCGCGAGATTCGTATCAATCTCCGGATGATCCCCCGGCAGGCGGTGAAAATCGCCGAAGGAAATGCCGCGGCTACCCTTCGGTCCGGTCACCTCCACCGACGCGTCGAGCACCGCCAGCGCGACACACATGTCGCTGGGATGCGTCGCGATGCAGTGCTCGCTCTGGCCCAGAATCGCGTGGACCCGGTTGTACCCTTCGATCGCACCGCAGCCACTGCCGGGCGCGCGTTTGTTGCAGGCCGGAAAATCCGGATCGTAGAAATAATAACAGCGCGTTCGCTGCAGCAGATTGCCTCCCACGGTCGCGAGATTCCGCAACTGCGGGCTGGCGCCGGAAAGAAACGCCTCGCGGAGAACCGGGTAGCGTTCACGCAGAAGGGGATGTTCCGCGGCGTCGGAATTTCGCGCCAAGGCGCCGATGCGCACGCCCCGGCCATCGGGCAATTCTTCGATTTTTTCCAGCGGCAACCGGTTGATGTCGACAAGTTGTGTCGGGGTTTCCACCCCCATCTTCATCAGGTCGATGAGATTTGTCCCGCCCCCCAGGAACTTTGCGCCGGCGTTGCTTTGGTGGAGCGCCACCGCGCTTCCCGTATCGTTCGCCCGCGCATAGGTGAAGGGATTCATACCGGCTTCAAGTTGGAGGATTGACCCTGAACCTCGCGGATGGCAGCCAGAATGTTGGGGTAGGCGCCGCACCGGCAGATGTTCCCGCTCATGTACTCCCGAATTTGCTCGTCACTCGTGGCGTGTCCCTCCGAGACGCAGGCGACGGCCGAACAGATCTGTCCCGGGGTGCAATAGCCGCATTGAAAACCATCATGCTTGATGAACGCGGCCTGCATCGGATGCAGCGTCTCGCCCTTGGCCAGACCTTCGATCGTCGTGATTTCGTCGCCCTCGCAGGTCAGCGCCAGGACGAGGCACGAATTGATGCGCCGACCATTCTGCAGCACGGTGCAGGCGCCGCACTGTCCGTGGTCGCATCCCTTCTTGGTACCGGGCAGCTGCAGGTGATCGCGCAACAAATCGAGCAAGGTCGTGCGCGGATCCAGTTTCAACTCATGCACCTGACCGTTGATTTTCAGGGTTGCGCCAATCATAACGCCGGTCTCCGGGTTGGGCTGGGGGGTGGCGGACTCCGCCGCCGCCAGCGTATCGAAGCTCTCGGCAATGAAGATTGTTCCCAGCGCAATTCCGGCACCGAGCGAGGCCGAGGTCGCGAGAAATTTGCGACGCGTCGTGGGATTTCCGAAGAGCAGCGCTTCATCGATCGTATCGTCTTTTCCCGCCGATGCGTCTTCCGGAAAATCACGGGCGTTCGCCATGGCAGAGAATCAACGTCTGTCACGGCATCTCCGGATGCAATTGTTTTGCTTGCCGGGTGCAAATATCGGCAAGCTTGGTTTTCTTTCCTGAACTCGGCCGAAGACGATCCGCCATGACGCCCAGCGCAACGAATCCCCTGAGCCTCTTTCCGAGCGACTTCCGCGCGTTTACGGCGGACGGATCCATTGGCGTCCGGATCCACGGTGTGACCGGCGGTTCCGGCCCGCCGTTGCTGTTGCTCCACGGCTATCCGCAGACGCATGTGATCTGACATCGCGACGCGCGCAGTACGCTTCACGATCGTGGCGACCGATCTCCGCGGGTATGGCGACAGCGACAAACCCGTCACGGACGCGGACCATGCGCGTACTCCAAGCGCGCGATGGCGGCGGACCAGGTCGCCGTCATGCTCAGTCTGGGCTTCGATTCGTTGCTGCTCTGCGGTCACGACCGCGGCGGACGCGTCGCGCACCGGATTGCTCAAGCCTCGCTGCGGATGCCATGGCACCGTTCAATATGCTTGCCACAGGTCACTGCGAAGTCGATCCTACATCCGCGCGACCCTGCACTTTCGACTGCCGCAGTTGATCAACCGTTCACCGAACGGTTGGAGTCGACCTCCGCTGGAACTTTCATTAATATGAATCCGACGCGTTTCTCGCCCCGCGGAGCACTCGCCTGCCTTGTTTCTTCGCCGGTTCTTTTCGCGACGCAGCTTGCATTCTCGCAGGGCAGTCTCACTCCGCCCGGGCCGCCGACGGCGACGATGAAGTCACTCGCTCAGATCGAAGCGCGCACCCCGATTTCGTCCTTGCCCTTCACGATCGGCGCTTCGGGTTCCTATTATTTGACCCAAAATCTCAGCGTCGCCTCCGGTGATGCGATCACCATCACGGCCAATCAAGTCAGCCTCGATCTCAACGGTTTCACCATCTCCTCCACCGCGAGCCCCGCGGCCGGGACCGCTGTTGTCCTTCCAGCCGGAAGTGGCAGCCTCGACATCACCATCCAAAACGGCCACCTCAAGGGCGGCGTGATTTTCAGCGGGGGAACCTATAGTGGCAGCGGTTTTGACTCCGGCATCGCCAGCAGCCCAGCCCTCTCTTCCAACGTTCGCGTGTCTGGCGTCTCGGTGTCGGGCTGCCAAACCCACGGAATCAACCTGGGGAACACCAACACAATCGTCGAGTCCTGCTCGGTCCAGACGGTCGGCGGCGTCGGTATTAAATCTTCCGTGATTTCCAAATCAACAGCTTATGAGTGTGGCGACACCGGCATCTTCGCGACCTCCACCGCGTCCGACTGCCAGGGCGTAGCGACGGGCTTCGGGACGGGAGTTTTTGGCGACAATGCCACAAACTGTTCAGGCACCAGCAAAAGCGGCATTGGCTTGAACGCCACGACGGCGACTAACAGCTCCGGCAGGACCAGTGGCGGGAGCATCGCGTTGAACGCCGAGAATGCCAACAACTGCTTCGGCCAGAGCAACTCGGGCGCCGGCATAAGCGCGCGCACGGTGAACAATTGCTATGGGTTCAGTAATACTGGCAGAGGGATTAGCGTGGAAGTTGCGTTTAACTCGTACGGCGTTTGCGCCAATGGCGGATCATTCGGAATTAATGCCAGTCGGCTCGCCAATAATTGTTTTGGGTCCAGTATGGCTGGCACCGGATTGTCAACTAACATTGCCATCGGTTGTGTCGGGATAAGCACCAGCGGCCCTCCCATTTCCTACGTTAACCATTACAATATGCCGCCGTAATCCGGGGCCGCACCCGGGCGCTTTTCCGTCCCGCCCCTGCGGCCCATTGCATCCTCCCGCCGCGCGCGTAGATCTGATCGCATGTCAAACCGCGCCGCGGCCACCGCGGAACTGTTTCCCGGATTCCGCCCTTTCACTGGCGCCGGCGTCGACGGCGTCCAGATCCGCGGCGTGATCGGCGGATCGGGACCGCCGCTACTCCTGCTCCATGGCTACCCGCAGACGCATGTGATCTGGCATCGCGTCGCGCCGCGGCTCGCGGAACGCTTCACGATCGTGGCGACCGATCTCCGCGGGTATGGCGACAGCGACAAACCCGTCACGGACGCGGACCATGCGCCGTACTCCAAGCGCGCGATGGCGGCGGACCAGGTCGCCGTCATGCGCCGTCTGGGCTTCGATTCGTTTCTGCTCTGCGGTCACGACCGCGGCGGACGCGTCGCTCACCGGCTTGCGATGGACCAGCCCCGCGCCGTGCAAAAACTCGCCGTGCTCGACATTGCGCCCACCCGCGAAATGTATGCCGCGACCAATTTTGAATTCGCCCGCGCATATTATTGGTGGTTTTTTCTCGTGCAGCCGGCCGATCTTCCCGAGCGTTTGATCGCTGCGGACCCGAAACTCTGGCTGTCGCGGAAGCTTGCAGGAAAGGCGAGCAATCAGGAGGGGCTCGAACTCTTCGATTCGCGCGCGCTGGCGGAATACGTCCGCTGTTTTGCCGGTCCGGCCATTCACGCGACGTGCGAGGACTACCGCGCCGCCGCTACGATCGACCTCGCGCACGATAATGCCGACGGCGATGCCAAGCTAACGCAACCTCTCCTCGCGCTCTGGGGCGCGAAAGGCACCGTCGCGCGCTGCTTCGACGTACTCGACCTCTGGCGCAAACGCGCGAGCAATGTCCGCGGTGAGTCGCTGCCGTCCGGCCATTACATCGCGGAAGAGTGTCCGGATTTGCTCGTCGAGCGATTGCTCGGTTTTTTCGTCTGACCGTCGCGGCAAAGACGATCGCATCTGCGAGTGCGGAAATTCACCGTCGCTCGTCTCCCTGGGTCTCACGCGCGCCCAAATCAGCTTCGCCGGGATGGAGGCGCACCGTGAGCAGTTGGCGCTCATCAGGACGGCGAGCGAGCCCGTGGCTGGCATAGAGAGCATTCGCGGCGTGGTTCTCCCGACCCATCTCAACGTGCACGGCCAGCACGCCGCGTCGCTGGCACTCGCCGAACAAAGCGCGCAGGGTCATGGACCCCATGCCCCGGCGCCGATGAGGCGAACGGACAAACAGGTCGTCGATGAAGGCGTCCAGTCCTCCATGCTCCATGCTGAATCGCACCGTGAGTACGACGTAGCCGGCCGGCTCGTTGCCATTCAGGAGAATCCAGGCGGTGCCGCGCGCGGGCGCGGCGAGCAGCGCGGAGAACGTCGCGCTCGCCCACGCCCGGTCCAGCGGGAAGCCCGCCTCCGCGTAGAATTCGTCCATCAGCATAACCAATGTCGGAATGTCCTCCACGGTGGCCCTGCGGAACGTCGCATTCATCTTGGAAACTAAGGGATTGCCGATAACTCGATCGCCGCCGTCGGTCTTCGGATGGCGCGCGGGATTACGGCACCGGTTGGCGCTCGAGGGGAATGCGTTTGCCTGCATAGCTCCGCTTCCAGCGAGTGAAACGCCGAAACATTCCGCCGAAAACGCGGACGGCCACATAGTAGATCGGTCGGGGCGCAAAGCGGTCCCGCGTCAGAATCTTCAGGAACACCTGGTCCGCCTGCCTTCTGGACAAAGGAAGATCGGCATCCAGGAACTGATACAGCGCGTCGTGCAGCAGCGAGGCATAGTACGTCTTTGGCTTCCTGGTGATCTCACTCGGAACGCCGTCGGGCGTGCCAACCACAAGGTCGAACACCGAATACTTTGGCGTACACCCGTCCCAAGCATATCCGGCGAGGACGCGGGCCTCGCCGTTTGGAGCGATTTCGAGGCGTGGTTTCCCCGACCGGTCAAGAAACGCACAACCCTGATTCCACCCGGCCGGTAAATTCTGGCGAAGATTGTATACGTAGTCTTCGGCCAGTTCGAAGATCCAGCGGACGGCGAATTCAGACATAGCAGCCTAGAGGCACCCATCAGCGCCCGAATGTGGCGGAATGTAAAGACGGAACGCGCTCGTCATGACCACCGCCGGGTGCGGCCGGGCGCAGCGGTTTGGTTTCTCGAACACAATGCCGATAAACTTGACCCAAACCCCCCGATCCGATCGCAGTCCGCTGGCCGTCTAACGGTTTCGTGTCGAAGTGGGCGCCTCGGATTCACGTCCACCCCCACCCGGGCCGAAGAGGACGGAAAAGACCGCGAAAATCTGCATGCGCGGCGATTCGTAGGTCGCACCGAAGAGCGGGGAAACGTTCAGGCTCGTGTTGCGCGTGGGCTTCCAGGCGACGGTCGGACCAATGACGAAACGCTGCGCCGGAGTATGGCGCGTGTCCTTGTCGGAGAAGTTGGAATATTGCATCTCGATACCCAACTTGAGTTGCTCGCCCGGCAGGAGGACGGGCCGGAGGAGGCTCTGCGCAAAGCCCCACTCGCGGCCGCGGTCGCTTCGGATCTCCTGCTCGAAGAACAAGTTCAGCGCCCATTCAAATTGATGGGCAAAATCCTGCGACAGGAGCAAGCGCACCTCCCCGGCATCGGGAATGCGCTTCTTGTCGGTCGGGATCGCCGGCTCGCCCTTCTCCGGGCGCATCGGCGCGCCTTCATCTCGCAGCACGAAGCGGATGCCCTTCTTGAACTCGACGAAGATGGTCGGGCGGCAGCACATAGGCATTCGTGAGGCTCGAAAACCGGCTGCCCGAAAACTCCGCCGGCGCCCCGTACGCGCTCAGCACGCCGACGTCCCGCACCATGACCCGGCCGGGCGAAGCCGTCGGCGGCGGCGGCAAATCCTGTCCGCGGGCGGGATTCTCCAGCGACAGCGAAGCGATCACCACTGCGAGCAAGAGAATCCGGCAAGCCGCGCGTGGGTCCGATGGTTGGAAAGGCATGCCACGGAAATAGGGAATGCCCGTGCCCGACACAAGACCAACTTGATTCTCTCGCTATGGCAGCGTGCGCCTGCCCGCCAGCATGAGGTTTACCCCCGCAAACGGCGGCTCCTGCGAATGACGTCTTCCCGCGTGCTTTCCGCCACTTCACTTAGGGTTCTGCGTCCACGCCATGTTCAAGCTGACGCTGGTACGCGGCGCTGTCGAAATTTCCCCTGGACTCTGCGACCAATCCATCGACACCGAATCGCCAATCCTCAAATCCGCTGATGCGCACGCGGTGGCCGGTTCCCCCCGGACCGGTGTTTGTCCCGACCAAGGTCCACCTGTAAATCACCCGCTCTCCTTGGTCGACCACGTCGTCCAGTATGACCATCAAGTCCGGAAACGCAGTCATGAATCCCTGCGCCGCTTCCGTGATCGCGTCGCGTCCCACCGCGGGACTTCCTCCATTGATCGCGAGTGAGCCGTCCGGCGAGAAAAAGTCCGCCACCCTGGCCGCGTCCTGGCCGCACCAGGCCGCCGTGTAGCGCTCCGCGAAGTCGCGCAACCGCTTCGTTTGGTCAGGATTCATCCCGGAGCTTGGTTCCATTCGCGGTCAACGCGCGGGCTGCTAGTTCTTCGCCCACGACCATCCGGTGATGCGCCAACCGGCCGCGACTTTCTGCAGGGCAAACGTCCACATCGAGCCGGTTTCCTTCATCCGCTTCCCCTTCATTTTATAGGTGTAGTTCGTGGGAATGACCACATAGGCGCGGTCTGCCGTGATCTCGATGTGCCGGGGCGTACCGAGGGTGACGAGCCCATCGGTGATTCCATTCTTCTTGGAGTCGACGTCGTAGTCATCCAGCCACTTCTGGAGAGCCCCGGTCCCATGCCACTCGTGGGGAGGAAATTCGTCAATGATGGACATCGGATCCATGCACGCGGCAGCGAGCGTCTTCGTGTCGCTCGTGTTGAAGGAGACCGCGAATTGACGCACGGTCGCCAACACCTCGGTTCTTTCCGACGCGGCCGCCGGCCCGGCGGTCAAGGTGGCGAGGGCGAGGGCGATGAATATTCTACACATGGGGTTTTGCTCTTTGATGAGTGGGATGAGGTGAAAACAGACTGCTTTACCGGCCACGGCCTTGGTCGTCCCTTACCAGTTGAGCAAGAAAACGGGCGCCAGAGCGGCGAGCGCCGCCACCACTTGCAGCGCCAGGATCGGCAGCGCCGACTGCGAACTCTGCGGCAGCGAGCGGATCGCGAAAAACGCCACGATCGGAATCTGCGCCGCCATCAGGACCTGCCAAAGATGCGCCGCCGCACCCTCGTCGGCCTGACGAGCCGCGCCGGACAGGATGAGGTGAACCAGCACAATGGCGAGCGCGGCCATCGACATCGCAACGGGAACAAAGGCGCTCGGCCGCTTCATCATAGTGCGGACGTTCATTGCGTCAGCAGGATACACAAAAAATACCCTGGGAGTCCACCTGCAAAAACTGAGCCACCGGAGGGGGCCGCGCGGCCTCGCCCGTCGTCAAAGCTGATGAAGAGTCGAGCGTCGGAAATCAAAAGAATCTCTGTGCTCTCTGAGTTCTTTGCGGTTGGAAATTCCGCTTCGCGTCCTTCGTGCCTTCGTGGCAACGCGCGCTTCCCGAGGACTCACGTCCCAAAATACCGAGCGCTCCCTTGCTCAGGGAATTTTTCGATGACCGCGGTTTCGTTCGAAGAACTCCTTGCTGAATCGTTCATTGGCGCGGGCGGCGTTCGCCCGCCGCTGCCGGTCGCTCGTCTTCTCCTGGCTCCGACTCGAACCGGAGAAGGTCGCCAGGCTGGCACGAGAGTGCGTCGCAGATCGCCTCAAGCGTCGAGAAACGGATCGCGCGCGCCTTGCCGGTCTTAAGGATTGAAAGGTTGGCCAACGTCATTCCGATCCGGTCGGCGAGGCCGGTCAGCGTCATGCGCCGATCGTGAAGGAGCTCGTCGAGTTTGACGGTGATGGCCATGTCAAACGGTCCCTTCCAGGTCTTCGCGCATGTGCGCGCCTTCGGCGAACACGCGGGCCAGCAGGAACGTGAGGAGCACGGCGAGCCAGCCGCTGATCGAAAAACCCGCATCGAGATGAAGCGGATGCTCGGGTGTCGAAACAGCCGTGGCGATGGCGCCGATCACGAGGCTGAGAAGCTGCAGCGCGAGCAGCGTCCAAGCGATTGCCTGCAAACGGAGCGCGTTCGCGGCGACGAACGGGTCGCCCGCGCGAACTGTCCTGACGATCGCGACCAGCCGTTGGAAGACGATGTAATTCAGCGGGATCGCGACGAGACCGAAAACGGCGACCGCACGCATGCCCATCAGGAGCCGCGTCGTATCAGGCGAGGGAGAAAGTTTGAAGGCGCTCATAATCCATGGCTCGTTGGCGGAGACGACCAACAGCGCCAGGATGGCGGCTCCCGCAAGCCAGTTCAGAACGATGAGGACGCGCAAGAAGACGTACGCGATTGGCAGGGCGGCAAAAGAAGGCGGCTTTTTCATGGTTGGATGAGAGATATTGACGATCGATATATTATTTATCGAATACCGTCAATATAAATATTGATAATCAATAAACGAGCTCACGCCGACCTGCGACTCATGGTCGTCCGAAGCAGGACATGGGGCTAACCGCCGAGGCGGACAACCTGTTGAGGCTCCACGGAGTAGGGCCGGTGCCAGAACCCACCAACCCACCGCCAAAAAGGCAGAGCGCCCCTTGCCATTGGGAGGGACCCGTCCGGTCTGCAACGCGATTCCGATGAAAGGACTTTGCTATTAGGACAAAAGGGGGGGTTCCACTTTCCCTGCATACCGGACAGCGGACGCGTCCGATTCCACGGAGGCCAATCGCGGGCCCTCCTGACACAAAATCACGTGCCGAAGTACCGATCGCCCGCGTCGCCCAAGCCCGGCACGATGAAGCCGCGCTCATCGAGTTTTTCATCGAGCGCCGCGGTGTAGATCGGGACATCGGGATGCGCGGCCTGCATGACGTTCAGGCCCTGCGGCGCCGAAACCAGGCATAGCAGGCGAATGCGGGTGGCACCGCGTTCCTTCAACTCGGCCACTGCCGCGGCGGCGCTCTGCCCGGTCGCCAGCATCGGGTCGAGGACGATCACTTCCGCATCCTCCAGGCCCGGCGGCGTCTTCGCGTAGTAGTGCTGCGGCAAAAGCGTTTCCTCGTCGCGATAAATGCCGATGTGGCCGACCGCCGCGCGCGGGAACAAATGCAGCATCCCCTCGAGCAGGCCCAGGCCCGCGCGCAGAATCGGCACCAGGATGATCTGCCGCGCCATGCGCTTGCCCTCGTACGGCGCGAGCGGCGTCTGCACAGGTCGCGGCACGCTCTCCAGATCAGCCGTCACCGGATAGGCCAGCAGCGCCGCGATCTCCCGCAAAAGCCGCCGGAAGTCGGCGGTCGAGGTTTCTGTCGAACGCAAGAGGCTCAGCTTCGACTGCACCAGCGGGTGGTCGACAACAAAGATATTCGGCGGGGGCGCGGGAGGATTGTCTTCAGACATGGGGGTGACCGGTTTTGGACCGCGGGCTTGGTTTAACTGCTGGCTCCAAGGAACTCACGCAAATTATTTTCCGCCACCCGTACCCGGTCGCGACAACCAGGGGCGGCGTTGCGCAGCCAGGAGCGGCGGAAATGTCGTCGCGACGGTGCCGGTCAGCGGGTGCTCAATGGCCCGGGCGGTCTGCTGAAATTCGCGCCAGCGGTCCCAAGGAAAGTCCGGGGCCGCCGCGATCTGTCGCACGAGACTCCGCCACTCCGTCACGACCCGCTCCAAATCGCCCGGGCGGATCAGGGCGGTCACGAAGCGAAACGACTGTGCCGGATCCCGATGCAACTCGCGCACGAGGTCGCTCGCACCATCGCCGTAGTCGGGCGGCACGCCGTTCTCGAGGTAACCCGGGTGCTCCGCGCGCTCGTACGCGCGTCCACACTGCCAGCCCAGCCGGCCGCCGGAAACATTTTCGCCATCGGCGGAGAAGCGATGTCCGGCACGGAGGTTCGCCACATCGTAAATGAGATCGCCGACCGGATAGGATGCATCCTCGAGCGCGGCCGCGATGGGCAGGCCTTCGCCGCGGTTGAAGAAGCTAAAGATGACCCCGCGTCTCGTCGGCGTGCCGTCCTTCTCGATCAGGCCCAGCCGTCGCCACGCCAGCGCGGGCGTCATCTCCGCGCTGGCCGATTCGCATTGTCCGCGCCGCTCGCAGGCGAGACATGCGACCGGATAATTTTTCCGCGTCGGCGGATCGATCAACGCGCAGCCAGCCGCATCGCGACAGGCTTCGACCGGTATCGCCGACAAATCGACACGGGCGAGGATCGACGTTTCGCGCTGGATCATCTCCGTGACGACACCACCCGCGATCGACGCGGCAAGCGGCGAGAAATCCCGATCAAAAATTTCCCGCGTCATGCGGCTGCTCGTGAATTTTGGACCTCCCTCGATCTGCAGTACGGCCGCGCGAAAGGCCGGGGCAAGGCGCACTTCGGCGGGCGACACCATCGTGGCGAGTGCGAATTCGCGCCCATAGCTTGGCGGAGTCTCGGCCTCGCGCTGAATCTTGCAAAGCTGGCCGCGTCCGATGCCGCGCCGGGCGAGGAAGGCGGCGCAGGTCAGGGCCGGGCGCCAGCGATCCCCCACGAAAAGCAGCGCTTCGCCAAGCGGCACGCGTTCCATGGCGGGAGCCGGTTGCCATGCGCCGCGCGCATTCTGAATCTCGACGCTTTGCGGCCGGGCGAAGCGCGCGCGTTCCGCCTCGATGCGCAGGCCGCACGGTCGCGCAATGTCTTCGAGATTTTCCTCCGCGCCAAGCGCGACGGGGTGCGCGCTGAAGAGCGAGGCGGACAACCTCGTCGAGGCGCGCAGCGGGTCGTCGCCGCGTAACGCGGCTTCGTGCATCACGGAGATCAGCGCGGGCCAATCGACGGTGGCGGGCCGCTTCACCACGCGCGGCCGGCCGTCGTGCAGGCGCGGCTTGCCGGGCGCGACCAGCACATAACCGCATTCGTCGAGCCCGCGCCGCCCGGCGCGGCCGAACATCTGCAGCAGCTCATCCGGCCGCAGTTCACGTTCGATTTGGCCGGCGAAATAGCGCGTGTCGGTGATGAGCACCGAGCGCAGCGAGAAATTCACGCCGGCAGCCAGGCCGTTGGTGGCCACGACCGCGCGGAGCTGGCCCGCCTTGGCGAGCGGCTCGATCAGCCCGGCGCGCACCGCATAGCTGAGTCCGCTGTGATGATACGCCACGCGGCGTCGCAGCAATTTCGCGAGCGCTTCCCCAGCGAGATGCGCCTGCTCCGCGGAAAGCACCAGCGGCTCGTCGGACGGGATCGCGCCGCCGATCTCGCGCGCGAGATCCTCGCTCGCCTGGCGGCGCGGAGCGAAGAGCAGCACCGGGCCGAGATCCGCGCCCAACGCGCGGGCGACGTAGCGGGCCCAATACCCCTTGATCTGGCGCTCAAAACGCGGAGCGGGCAAATGATCGAGTTCCGTTTCCCCCAGCGGAACGGGTCGCTCACCGGTCGTGACCAATTCCGCGCGGCGCCCCATGCGGCAAAGCCAATTCACCACCGCGTCGGGATTCGCGACGCTCCCGCTGAGCAGCAGGAACTGCGTCTCCGGCGGACTCAAGGCGAGCGCCAGCTCGTAGTCCGCCCCGCGCTGCGCGTCGGCTAGCATCTGATACTCGTCGATGACCAGCAGGCGGGGTCCGGTCCCGCGCAGGAAGCGCCCCTTCTGCGTTTCAAGCGTGGCCACCACGACCTTCGCGTCGAGACGGTGCGCGGTGTCCCCGGTGGAAATTCCGACGTCCCAGCCCAGCGCGCGCCATTCTGCGAGCTTGTCGTTCGCGAGCGCGCGGGTCGGCACGGTGAAGACCGCCTGCCCCTTGAGCGACGCGTAGAGCAGCTCGAACACAAGCGTCTTGCCCGCGCCGGTGGGAGCGTGGACGACGACATCGCGTCCCTGCCGCAATGCATGCACGGCCCGCGCCTGCCAGACGTCGGGAAAGTAAGGCGCGTTCACCGCGGCGATGGGGTCACGCCGGCGGCCGGTCGCGGAGGAACGCCAAACGCGCGCCTATTCCTTCACCCGCGCGATCGCGGGCCGGCGCAGTTGATCGATCAGGTCGGCGAGAATGTTGAGGCTTTCGAACTTCACCGGATCGATCCGGTCATTGCCGACCGCCTCCTCGTCGAGCAAATCGTCGCCGGGCGCGCTGCTGTCGCGTTCCGGGCGGGTGGCGGCGCGCAGCTTCGCTTTCTCGGCCTCGTCCGTTTTTACCAGCGTGAGCGCGGATTTGTCCACGTCCTCCAGCGCGAGCTTGTACGCGAGCGGTTCGGCGCGCTTGACCGCGAGTCGCAGGGCCTTGCGGTCTTCGGTGCGCTTCTTCTCCGCGGCCACCTCCGCCTCGCGCTTCGCCTTGTTCAACGAAATCGCGTTCGCGGCGATGCGCTCCTTCACACGCTGCGTGTCCTCGAGCAGGAACTTGAAATCCATGTCTTCGGCCACGCGCGCCGCCGAGCGAGCCCGCAGATCGGCCAGATCGAACGGACGGCCGCTCCATTTCTCAAATTCAGCCGGCTTGACCTCGTCATAGGGCAGCGGGCCCTTAAGCGCAGCCTCACCCACATCGAGCGCCGAAAACGGCGATGGCAGGACGATATCGCTCTCGGCGCCCTTGAGCTGGGTGGAGCCACCGGAGATGCGGTAGAATTTCTGGATGGTCAGCTTGAGCGAGCCCGCGTCGGCGGTCTTGAAACCGAAGGGCGACATGAAACGGCCGACCTCGAGCATCGTTTGCACGGTGCCCTTGCCAAAAGTGTTGCGGTCGCCCACGAGTACGGCGCGGTTGTAATCCTGCAGGGCCGCTGCGAAAATTTCGCTGGCCGAGGCGCTCAGGTGGCTGGTCAGGATGACGAGTGGGCCGGCGTAGGAAACGGCGCCGCCATCGCGATCGCTCATGACCTGCACCTGCTTGTTGGCATCCTTCGACTGCACGACCGGGCCCCGTTTGATGAACAGGCCGGTCAGGTTGATCGCCTCCTCGAGCGAGCCGCCGCCGTTGCGGCGCAAATCAATCACGAGCCCGGCGATGCCTTCCTTGGTCATGCGGGAAATCAGCGCCTGCACGTCACGGGTGGTGCTCTTGGCGTTGCGGCCGCGGCCGCGCTCCATGTCTGCATAAAACGAGGGCAGCGTGAGGAAGCCAAGCTTCTGCAGCTCGCCGTCCGGGGCCTTGACCTCGATGATTTCAGCCTTGGCCTGCTGCTCGGTCAGCTTCACCTCGTCGCGCACGATGTCGATTACCTTGCGCTGCTTGGCGTCGGCGGGCACGACCTGCAGGCGGACGACGGAGCCCTTCTTGCCACGGATCATCTCCACGACCTTGTCGAGGCGCATGTCGATCGTGTCGACGAACTTGCCGTCCTTGCCCTGGGCGACCGCGGTGATCTTGTCGTTGACCTTGAGCTGGCCGTCCATCTGGGCGGGACCGCCGGCGATCAACTCGCTGATTTTCGCGTAGCCGTCCTCGGAGCGCAGCAGCGCGCCGATGCCGACGAGCGAGAGTCGCATGTTGATGTTGAAATTTTCCATCTCCGACGGACTGAGATATTCGGAGTGCGGGTCATAGGTCAGCGCGAGCGAATTGAGGAAGAACTTCATCACGTCCTCCTTGGTCTGCTCCTTGAGCGTGCGCAGCAGCCGATCGTAGCGGCGGGTGACGACCTGTTGCGGCGACTCGGTGGCCTTGTCATTGAGCGTTTCAGAAAGCAACTCGCCTTCGATGCGGTTGGCCCAAAGTTGGTCCGCGTCCGCCTCGTCCTTCGGCCAGGCATCCTTCGACCGATTCAATTCCGTCGTGCGACTGCTGGTGAAATCGTATTTCTGCTTCTTGAGCATCTCCTTCACCTTCGCGACGCGGTCCTCCGCGCGCTTCTTGTAGAGATCGTAAATCGCGTAGGCGGGGGCGAGGTTGCCGAGCATGACTTCGTCGCTCAGGCCCGTGCCGTATTTCTTCTCGAAATCGGCGATGTCCTTCTGGGTGAAGAAAAGATGGTTGTAGTCGAGCTGCTCGGTATAGGTCTTGAGGAGCTGGCCGGAAATTGCCGCGTCGAGCGGATGCCGCGTGTAGTGGCCCTGCTCCAGCAGTTTCGCCACGGCGATGGCGATCTGGCCGGGTTCGGGTTCGGCCCGGACGACGGGGGCAAGGGCGAACGAGGAGGCCGCGATCAGCGAGAGACCGAGGGAGAGGGGCCGGGCGAACATTTTCATCATGCTAAGGAATCGTTACCAGTAATTGGGGCGACTGCATCCGACAACGCTTTTTGCGCGGCGTTCAGAGGGAATGCAGGGACCACCAGCCTAGTTTTAGCACGAGCCAAGCCAAATACCCTCCGCGTCATGAGCAAAGTTTCGGCTGAATCCAGCCCCCTTTCCACGCATATTTGGCCATGAACCGCATCGAAGTCCACACCGGCGGCGCCTTCCAGACGAATGCCTACGCGTTCCCGACGCCTTCTGGAAAGCGGCTCCTAATCGATGCTCCCGGGGGCGTGGTGGACTGGGCCAAGGGCCGCGCCTGGGGGGTCGAGGCTCTGCTGCTGACGCACGCCCACCTCGATCACGTCGAAGAGGCCGCCGCAGTCTGCCAGACGTTTGATTGCCCAGTCTATTACCACGTCGACGGCGCCCGCTTTTTGCAAGATCGGGATGCGTTCCGCCGTTACGGCCTCGATGTGGACCTCGAGCCAGTGACCGGCGGCCTCCTGATCGATGAAGCGGCCAGCGTCGAAATCGGCGGTGTGACCTGGCGCACGCTCCTGGTGCCGGGGCATTGCCCGGGCAGCCTGTGCTTCTTTCGAGACGAGGAGCGCGTGCTCTTCGCGGGTGATACGCTCTTCGCCGGCTCGATCGGCCGCACAGACATTCCTTTCGGCGACCACGAGTTGCTCCTGCGCGGCATCCGGGAGAAATTGTTCCCGCTGGGCGACGACGTGCGCGTGCTGCCTGGACATGGACCGGGCACGACAATCGGGCGGGAACGAAATTCAAATCCCTACCTGTCCTGAGGATTGCTGTCCGGGAATCTCAAAAATTCGAAATTCGAAACTCGAAGGAAAGGCGGAAAGCCTAAAAACAAAAATCGAAAAAGCGCGTCCTCGCTCGAACTTTCTCCCCTTTGGATTCCGAAGCTTTCTTCGAGTTTCGAATTTCGCGCTTCGAGTTTCTCCCACTCCTCACTCGTCACTCATCACTTCCCCATGCTTCACCGCTCCCTCGGTCCCCTCTCCGTCTCCGCCCTTGGCCTCGGCTGCATGGGCATGTCCTACGCGTACGGCAAAGCCGACGAGGCAGAGGGTCTGCGCGTGCTGCACCGTTTCATCGAACGCGGAGGCAACTTCCTCGACACGGCGGAAGTGTATGGCCCGTACACGAACGAGGAATTGCTCGGCCGTTTCCTGCGCGAGGTCCCGCGTGAAAAGGTCGTCGTGGCGACAAAATTCGGTTTCCGCATCGGCGAAGGCACGATTCGCGGCACCGATTCCTCGCCGGAGAATGTCCGCCGCGCGTGCGACGCCAGCCTGCGACGGCTCGGCGTGGAGAGGATTGATCTTTTCTACCAGCACCGCGTGGATCCGGCCGTCCCC